>CALXJP010000040.1 GCA_944388655.1 uncultured Clostridia bacterium
TTCCAATGTAAACATCAATATAAATTAGGTGCTAAAAAGTACCTAATTTTTTTTATAAAAAATAAAACTTTTGTTTGACTTTATAAAAATTATATGATATGATAATAGGGAAATTAAAGAGAAGTAAAGAAAGGATTGAGGGCATATGAAAAAAGAAAAAGACCCTATGGAATTAAATAAAAGAGAAAAGGCTATTGTAAAATATATTCAAAAACAACTTGAAGAAAATGGATATCCACCATCAGTAAGGGAAATAGGAAAAGCTGTAGGTCTAAAATCAACAGCAACTGTACATACTTATTTAGCAAAGCTTGTAGAAAAAGGATACATCAAAAAAGAAAATCAAAAAGGAAGAACTCTACAACTGTTAAAAGGAATTAAAGGAAAAAATGAAAAAGTAGAAGCAGATAAGAACTTCTATTCAGGTAAAGAAATGGTAGAAGTTCCTGTTATAGGAAAAATCACTGCAGGGGAACCAATTTTAGCAGTAGAAAATGTAACAGATACATTTCCAATTCCAATTGATTTTGTAGGAAATAGCGAAAGCTTCATGCTAACTGTTAGAGGCGAAAGCATGATAGAAGCTGGTATTTTAGATGGTGATTATATATTAGTAAAAAAACAAAATGTAGCGAATAACGGTGAAATTGTTGTAGCTTTAATTGGTGATGAAGCAACAGTAAAAACATTTTACAAAGAAAAAGATCATATTCGTTTACAACCAGAAAACAGTACAATGGATCCAATTATTGTTCCAAACTGTGAAATATTAGGAAAAGTAGCAGGGGTATTTAGAAAAATTAGATAAAAAATAGCAAGAATGGAGTAAAAGTCATGGATAGAATGAAGAAATTTTTGATATATGGTCTTTTAATCCTAGCATTTTACATATTTTCTCAAATTATGATTTCATTTGCTATTAATACGAGGTATAGTAATATAGAAGCTATCTCCAATCATCCAGATGTTGTTGTAACAGCAAAAGCTGCAGGAATTTCTGGAGTGGCTAATGTGAGAATTTTAGGAATAGAAGAAAATGCGATTGAAGGAAAATATATTCAATTAGACTGTTACTCAAAAGATAACATTTTATTAGGTACAAAATATATACAAACAGGAAAAATAGAAAAAGGTCAATATCAAGACTATGAAATTCGTTTTAACTATACACGAGTAAAGAAAGTGGAAGCTACTTTAGTAGAGGAAATTCCTGAAAATACACCAGAAGAAGATACAAAATCAGATGAACAAATGCATGGTATAGCCTTAATATCAGTCATTATATTACTGTGCTTTATGTAAAATATACTCTATACAAGAGTATATTTTTTTACAAAAATACCCCTACAAGTTAATTGAGTAGGGGAAAATTTTGCCTTATCAAGTTATTCTGTAGCTTGCTGAGCAAGTACAGTATCTGCTTCTTCTTGGGTTAAATAACCATATTCTACCATAGAGCGTAAAACTTTTCCTTGTCTGCTTTTAGCTAAATCAGGATTGATAGTAGGAGCGTAGACAGAAGGAGCATTAGGAACTCCAGCAAGTAGAGTAGCTTCATATAAAGTTAAATCTTTAGGCTCTTTTTGATAATATCCATGACTTGCTTCTGCAATACCATAATAGCCTTCACCAAAATAAATAATATTAAAATATAATTCTAAAATTTCATCTTTAGAATAATTTTTTTCTAAATCAATTGCCATAAAAATTTCAGCTATTTTTTTAAGAATAACATTCTCATCACTTTCTATAAAATATAAGTTTTCAGCAACTTGTTGGGTAATTGTACTACCACCTTCAATTAAACTTTTTTGTTGAATATTCGATAAAATGGCACGTCCAATAGAAATAATATCAATTGCACCATGTTCACGGAAACGATGGTCTTCTACAGCAATAATAGCATTCTTATAATAATCAGGAACATCATGAATGGAAGTAAAATTCTTATTAGAACGAACACTATTTACTTTATCTTCTAAGCTAATCTTTTGCAATGCACGCGAATAAACTTGATATCCATTAAGTAAAATAACAGAAATAACGAGTACAATGATAATGGCTAAAACCAATAAAAATCTTTTTAATAATTTCATATAACAATCCTCACTATATCACTATTATATATAAAAAATAACAAAAAGGCAATATTGACAACAAACTAACAAATCCATATAATCAAAAAAGAGGAGGAGAAGTTATGCCAAAAATAGTAATAGTGGAAGATGATGAAAAATTAAGAAAAGAGTTAGAAATTTTTTTAAGTAAAAATCGGATATGAAGTACAGAGTATAGAAAAATTTGATAAACCATTACAAGATATTTTAGCTATAAAGTGCCAATTAGTACTATTAGATATCAATTTACCAAATTTCAATGGAGAATATATATGTAAAGAAATTCGCAAAGTATCTAACTTACCAATTGTTATGATTACCAGTAGAGATAGTGAACTAGATGAATTAATTAGTTTGAATTATGGAGCAGATGACTATATTACTAAGCCTTTTAATTTACAAATTTTATTAGCTAAAATTGCAACTATATTAAGAAGAACTACAGTAGGAAGCAGTAACCAGAACAAAATAGACTGTGGAGACTTTATTTTAAACATATCGAAAAGTCTCATAGAAAAAGAGGATAAAAAAATAGAATTAACAAAAAATGAATTAAAAATATTACACGAATTAGTGCAAAAAAGAGGGGAAATAGTATCAAGAGATGCTATTATGGAATATTTATGGGATAGTGAAAGCTTTATAGATGACAATACGCTAACAGTAAATGTAACAAGACTTAGAAATAAGTTAGCAGAACTAGGGTTAAAGGAATTATTAGAAACAAAAAGAGGACAAGGTTATATGTTGAAGTAAGAAGGTGTAAAGATGCGTTTAGGAGAATTTATAAAAGAAAAATTATTAACCATTGTATTATTAATTTTTGTAATAGCAACTATAGAAATATTTTTCATGATTTATGACTTTGGCTTTTCATTGAAAGTATATGTACCAATTGCCATAATAGTAGCATATGGAATAGGCATTATGACGGAATACCAAGTAAAAAGAAATTTTTATCAAACTACCTTAAAAAGATTAAAAGAAATAGACAAAAAATATTTGATAGCAGAAGTAATGGATAAGCCAAGTTTTATAGAAGGAAAAATTTTGCTAGATATTCTACAACAAACAGATAAAGCCATGATTGAAAATGTAAACTTTTATAAACATTTGCAAGAAGACTATAAAGAATATATAGAATTATGGATACATGAAGTAAAATTGCCAATAGCTACAGGAAAATTATTAATCGAAAACAACAAAAACGAAGTAACGAAAAGCATAGGAGAGGAACTAGATAAAATTGAAAACTATACAGAACAAGCTTTATACTATGCAAGAAGTAATGCGGTTGAAAAAGATTATTGCATAAAAGAAACTTCATTGCAAGAAATGGTAAATGCAGTAATACTAAAAAATAAAAATAGTTTATTACAAAAACATATACAACTATTCATCCATGATGTAGATTATGAAATTCCAACAGATAGCAAATGGTGTAGTTTTATTATGAATCAAATAGTAGAAAATAGCACAAAATATATAAAAGAAGCGAATCCTCAAATAGAAATATATGGAAAAGAACAAAAAGAAAACATTATAGTATATATAAAAGATAATGGAATAGGAATGAAAAAAGAAGAAACAAAAAAAGTATTTGACAAAGGATTTACCGGAGAAAATGGAAGAATCACAGGGAAAAAATCCACAGGTATAGGTTTATATTTATGTAAAAAACTATGTGACAAATTAGGAATAGGAATAGAACTTAGCTCAGAAAAAAATGTAGGAACAGAGGTAAAACTCATATTTCCCAAAAGTAGTTATACCAAATTTTAAAAAAGAAAATCTAAGCTTATCATTAGCTTGGATTTTTATGTTACGAAAATGTAAGTAAAATGTCATATAAATCGATGGAAATAGGTAGTAAAAATGACTATAATCAGTATAATAAAGAGAAAATTAAGGAGGAGTAAAAAATGAGTAATGTTTTAGAAGTTAAAAACATTGAAAAATATTATGGAAATAAATCCAATTTAACAAAAGCAATAGATAATATTAGTTTTACAGTAGAAAAAGGAGAATTTGTTGGAATTATGGGAGCTTCAGGAAGTGGAAAAACTACACTTTTAAATTGTATTTCAACAATTGATAGAGTAACTGCAGGAAATATACTGATTAATGGGCAAGATATTACCAAACTAAAAGGAAATAGCTTAAATAAATTTAGAAGAGAAGAATTAGGTTTTATCTTTCAAGATTTTAACCTTTTAGATACACTTACTGCATATGAAAACATTGCTTTAGCTTTAACGATTAGAAGAGAAAAACCAAGTGTGATTAAACAAAAAGTAAAAGAAATGGCAGAAAAATTAGGAATATCGGATATACTACAAAAATATCCATATCAAGTATCAGGAGGACAAAAACAAAGAATAGCTTGTGCAAGAGCCATGATATCTAATCCACAATTAGTATTAGCAGATGAACCAACAGGAGCATTAGACTCCAAGTCTGCTAGGCAATTATTAGAAAATTTTGAATATTTAAATGAAAAACTACAAGCAACTATTCTTATGGTTACCCATGACGCATTTACAGCAAGTTATGCTCATCGTATTTTATTTATTAAAGATGGAAAATTATTTAATGAATTAGTTAAGGGAAATAGTACAAGAAAGGAGTTCTTTGAAAAAATTATAGAAGTAGTTAGCCTCTTAGGGGGTGACCTAAATGATGTCATTTAAATTAGCATTTAAAAATATGAAAAAGAATACAAAAGATTATATCATCTACTTTTTAACATTAGTTCTTGGTGTAGCAATTTTTTATATTTTTAATAGTATGGATAGTCAACAAGCTATGCTTCAAATATCAGCATCTAAAAGAGAAATGATAGAAATTATGGTTCAAGTACTAGGAGTACTTTCTATGTTTATCTCTATAGTACTTGCTTTTTTAATTATCTATGCCAATAACTTTTTAATTAAACGTAGAAATAAAGAATTTGGGCTATATATGTTATTGGGAATGGGAAGAAAGCAAATTTCATGGATACTCTTGTTAGAAACATTTTTGATAGGAGCATTTTCTTTAGGAATAGGCTTAATAATAGGTGTTCTAGGTTCACAATTGATGTCTGTGTTAGTAGCAAAATTGTTTGCAGCAGATATGACAGAATTTACTTTTGTTTTTTCACAAGCAGCAGTAATAAAAACTGTTATGTACTTCGGGATAATTTATTTGGCTGTCATGATAATGAACTTAATTAAGACAAGTAAATACAAACTAATTGACTTAATAACGGCAGAAAGGAAAAATGAAAAAATAAAAATAAAAAATACAGCACTATCGGTTATATTATTTATAATAGCAGTAGGAATTTTAAGTACAGCATATTATTTAGCAGTGGATTCCGTATCTGGCAGTGGTAATTTTTATTATTTAATTATAGCTACCTTTATGGGAATTTTGGCAACATTTTTGTTCTTCTATTCATTATCAGGATTTATAGTAAAAATTGTAAAGCACTTCCATCATATATATATGAAGGACCTAAACATGTTTGTAATTAAACAAATAGATAGTAAAATCAATTCTACAGTTTTTTCTATGAGCGTTATTTGTTTACTACTATTTTTTACAATTTGCATTTTCTCTTCTGCAATTTCTATTAATAATTCCATGACATCAGAGTTAGAAGAGGGAACTCCTTGTGATATTGTTATCAAGAAATATTTAGATGTAAGTGAAAAGGCAAGCAAAGAAGAAAAAGAAGATGCCAAAATTTCTATAGAACAAACATTACGTAATAAGAACTTGGATATAGAAGGAAAATTCATTAACTATGTAGAAATACCAGAATATAGTACCCCAGAGTTAACATTACAAGATACTTTAGGAGAAGAAGCATTGCAAGAAGCAAGAAAAAAATATCCTAATATAATGGCAGAAGCAGAAGAAACCATTGTAAAAGTTTCAGATTATAACATGTTAGCACGTTTATACGGAAATGAAACCATAGATTTAACAAATGATGAATATGTGGTTTTATGTAATTATGATTTAGTAAAAGAAATAAGAGACATGCCATTAGAAAAAGGAAAAACAATTCATATAATGGGAAGAGAACTAAAACCAAAAATGAGAGAATGTTTTACTAAAGGTAACATAGAAATGGCAGCTCAAGCGCAAGAGGCAGGAATTATTATAGTTCCTGATGATTGCGTAAAAGAAGAATGGAAAATGTGTAAAATATTTAGTGCACACTATGTAGGGTATACGCAAGAAGAAAAACAAAAAATAGAAGAATATGTAAGTCAAATTCCTCTACTTCAAGATACTGCTATATATTCTGTCATTACTAAAATAGCAATATATGATTCAAGCATTAGTTTTGCTGCAATTGCAACATTTATAGGACTATATTTAGGAATTGTATTTTTAATTTCTAGTGCTGCAATTTTAGCATTAAAAGAATTATCGGATAGTTCCGATAATAAAGAAAGGTATGCTGTTTTGAGAAAAATAGGAGTAGATGAGAAAATGTTAAATAAAGCATTATGGAACCAAACGGCCATCTTTTTTCTGATTCCTTTATTATTAGCATGTATACACTCTATCTTTGGAATGCAGGTAGCCAATGGAATTTTAAGCATTATGGGAAAACAAGATTTAATTACCTCAGTTATTTTAACAGCCATATTTATTATAATCATTTATGGAGGATATTTCATAGCGACATATTATGGTAGTAAAAGTATTATAAAAGAAGAATAAAAAAGTAAAATTATTCTAAAAAAATGTTGAAATATCAATAAAAAAGTTATATAATAGAAAGCGTGTTTAAGAAGAATAAAAAAATAGTTGGGGGGAACTAAAAAAATGAAAAAGACTAAAATAGTATGTACAATAGGACCAGCTTCTGCAGATGTAGAAGTATTAAAACAATTAATGTTAGAAGGAATGAATGTAGCAAGAATCAACTTCTCACATGGAGGAATTGAAGAACAAAGAAAGTTTATTGATGCGGTAAGACAAGCAAGAAAAGAAGTTAACTTACCAGTTGCTTTATTATTAGATACACAAGGACCAGAAATAAGAACTGGAAAATTACAAGAATCACCAGTTACATTAAAAACAGGAGATACTTTTACTCTAGTTAATGAAGATATTGTAGGAGATAATACAAAAACAACAATTACTTACAAAGATTTATATAAAGATGTAAAAGTAGGTTCAGTAATATTAATAGACGATGGAAAAATTGAAATAGATGTTAAAGAAGTAAAAGGAAAAGACATTATTTGTGAAGTAATCAATGGAGGAAGTTTAGGTAATAGAAAAAGTATCAACTTACCAGGAACTCACATTAATTTACCAGCATTAAAAGAAAAAGATATTAAAGACTTAATAGACGGATGTAAAGAAGACTTTGACTACATTGCAGCATCTTTTATTAGAAGTAAAGAAGATGTATTAGCAATAAGAAAAGTACTAGACGAAAATGGTGGAAAAGATATCAAAATTATTTCTAAAATTGAAAGCCAAGAAGGTGTAGATAATATAGATGAAATTATTGAAGCTTCTGATGGTGTAATGGTTGCACGTGGAGACTTAGGTGTTGAAGTTCCTTTTGAAGAGGTACCAATTCTTCAAAAAGAATTTATCAAAAAATGCAACAATGCAGGAAAAATAGTTATTACGGCAACACAAATGTTAGAAACAATGACAGAAAATCCAAGACCAACAAGAGCAGAAATTAGTGATGTGGCTAATGCTATATATGACGCAACTTGGGCAGTTATGCTTTCAGGAGAAAGTGCAATGGGAAAATATCCAGTTGAATGTGTAAACACTATGTCAAAAATTGCTCATGCAGTAGAAAAAGATATTAACTATTGGAAAAGACTTTGCAAAAAAGAAGTGAATAATGTAGATGATAATTATGAATTAAAAATTGCCCATACAGTTACAAGAACAGCTATGGAAATGGAAGCAAAAGCTATATTTGCTTATACAGAAGTAGGAGACACACCAAAATTATTAGCAAGCTACCATCCAAACTGTCCAATATATGCATTAACAACAAATGAAAAGACTTATAGACAATTAGCTTTAGCATGGGATACAACACCAATTCTTGTAAAAGATGGAAAAAATGCTGATGACGTAATAGAAAAAGGAATAAAAATGGCTCAAGAAATGGGCTATGTAAACAAAGGTGATGTTGTTGTACTAGCAGGAGGAGCTACAGCTTTAAATAACAATAATGAATCTATGAACAGAACAATAGGTGGAGTAGTAAGAATATAAAAAATAAAAATGTGGATGAAAATGAAATTGTCCACATTTTTATTTTTCTTGTTCTTCTAATTGTTTAAAAAGAGAATGTATTTTTAAAGTAGCGGTATGGTCATCTTTTAAAATATCGAATAAATACTTTAATGTATTTTCTTCCATAGAGAATTCATAAGGAGCATAGCCATTGCAAGCTTGAAATTCCACATAATGAGGCAAAAAATAGGCTAATGTATTTTTAAATGCCTGTAAATTATTCATAGGCGGTAGAACACGCTCTTTAGAAAATCTTTTGGCATGTGAAGCAGAACCATTACCTTTAGAGATTTCTTCTATATATTTAGACTTTACTTGTAACTCTAAAAAATAGTCAGAACGATTTTGTAACAAAAACTCCATATGATAAGCTTCATATCCATTAGATTTATTTTTATGTTTTATAGAATGAGGAATTATACAAAAATTCTTATATTGCTCAAGATGTGTTAATCGATTAGTAAAATCTTCAGAAAGAAGTACCATACATTGATGATCTAGTTTTTGATAAGAGGATGCAGTAGTAGTTTCTTCTCTTCTTTTTAGCAATTGCTTTAAAGATTCATTTTGAGTAGTAAAATGAGAAGGAATATGAGAAATTACAATAGTACCACCTTTTAAATCATGACAACGCACAAAGCTTTCTTCATTTTTAAGAACAGCTACTAAATCAGGTCTATTTCTTAATTGAAGAATGCTAGAATAATGTAAAATATCATTTTCAGGTTTTTTTTGTAAAGTAGCTCCTATAAAACCATAATGCTCTTCCAGATATGTTAATTCTTCACTTACATTAGGTAACGGAGAGTCCAATATACGTTGATATAATATGCGTAGTAAAGCTCTACGGTTATCTACACTCAAATGAGATGACATGAGAGTATCTGCTAGCTTCTGAATAGAAAATGTTTTTAAATCAGAAAATAGCAATACTTGTATACATTGTAACATGTGTTGTTGTTCAGCGGGAGGAATGCATTTGTAGATTCTATCCGTAATTCTTTCTATAAAAAGTTCTAAATCTAAACTTGTATTCAAATGAAGACAATAAAGTTTAGCAAAACGTTCAATTTGTAATTCTTTTAGTTTAAATAACCCACTTTTTACAGATTTTTCACGAAAAATAGGGTCTTGTATCATTACCTCAGGATAAAATTTTTTAAACAAATGAATGAAATTTTGCATAGCCTGAAAGGTTTGTGATTTATATTGCGGATCATTTTTTAAGGCAAAAAAGTGCTGTAAAATTTTTTGCTCTACATTAAAATCTACTTTATAATCTTCTTTAAAATTTGTCATATGTGAAAGCTCCTTTAAAAAAGAAAAAATTTTTGCTAAAAAAGTATATCATAAAATATGGAAAAAAAACAGGGAAATATGTATTTTACTACAAAAATAAATCTACAAAAAGTCACAAAAATCGACTTAAAACATATAGTATAGTATAAATAAAAAAACAAGGAGGAAAATTTATGTATAGACGTAGATATCAACAATGTTGCTGTCAAAAAAACTATAATCCAAAAATAATAGAAGATGTTTGCAACGACTGCGGAACAGTAGCACAATTTACAAGGGAAAAAAATGACGATTTATGCAATTGCGGTTTTGAAGAATCACCATTTCCTACAAACCCTATGTTTGGGCAAAGTTACGTTCCTATTCAATATATGGATAAAACTTTTACACCATGTGTAGGATTAAAAATGGGAACAATTTTTCCAGAATTGGTAAGCCCATATAAACCATGCCAATCTTTAGAAGAAAATGCTTTCATAGAAATTAATAATAAACCAGGGGAGGGATGTAATAATGGATGCAACAGATAACTATATGAACAGAAATATGAACTGTAATTGTAATGCCAATGATGTGATGATTGTTCAAAATATGAATACAAGCATGATGGATAATAATAATTGCTGTTGTAAACCATCAAAACAAGAGCCTATCGCAACATACGCATATCAATTTACGAGTAGAGAAAATCAAGAGTGTGGAGAAACACAACCAACAAGAGCAGAAATGTTAGAAAAAATTCGTTGCTTAGGTTTTGCTGTAGTAGATATTGCAGAATATTTAAACACTCATCCAGAAGATAAAAAAGCATTATGTTTGCATAGGGAATATAGCGAACAGCTAAAAGATTTAAAAGATAAATATCAAAAGGTTTATGGACCACTTTCCATTTATTATCCATGTAATAGTTGGAGATGGCTTGAGGAACCATGGCCTTGGGAAAGGAGTGATTTTTAATGTGGACGTATAATAAAGTATTACAATATCCAATTAATATAAAATGTCCAAATCCAAAACTTGCCAAATTTATTATTTCACAATATGGAGGTCCTGATGGGGAATTAGCAGCTTCATTAAGATATTTAACTCAAAAGTTTGGCATGCCAGATCAAAATGCTAAAGCTATATTAAATGATATAGGAACAGAAGAATTGGCACATCTAGAAATGGTAGGTGCAATTGTACACCAACTTACTAAAAATGTATGTCCAGAGGATATAGAAAAAGCTGGCTTGGGAGCATATTATACAGACCATGGGGTGGGTTTGGAATCTATCCAAAAAGAATTTAACTAAATAAATGATTTAAAAAATTAAATAGTTCTTTTTCATGAACTTTAAAAAATGAATTAGGATTTTGCCTTGAGCAAAATATGTATCTAACATAAACTGTATTATTTGTTTCAGAAACATAATAAATAATTCTATATTTTTCGCAAATTTGTTCTCGATATTGCTTGTCCGAAAGTTCGGGGACATATCTACCAATGTAAGGCGAATCTTGTAAATCATAAATTGTATCATATATTTTATTAACTATTCTACTCGCATAATTTGCTGAAATATTATATGAATAGTCAA
>CALXJP010000041.1 GCA_944388655.1 uncultured Clostridia bacterium
AGGTAAAAATAGAGAGTATATGGTATAAAATAGGATTGAGATTAGAAATTCTGTATGACCTACCTTTTGCAAAATATTTTTATATGGGTATGATTATTTCATAAGCTAACTTAGGGTTACTAACAAAACTCGACTTATATATTGCAACACGCATTATTTTTTAACAATTGAATCATTGTAACTAATAATTACATTTTTTTATTTTTTTTACAATTTTCTATTGAATTTATTTCTTTTTTGATATACTATATACAAAGAATATTATATCGTTTACTAAGGAGGTTATCATGCCAAGAGCTACTAAAGATACGAAACAAACTACAGAGAAAAAAGAAAAATTAAATACCAAAAAAACAGAAACAAAAAAAGCAGAAAAGAAAAAAAATACAACTACTGAGGCTATAAAAAAGGTTAAAACTACCAAAACTCCAAAAGAAAGTACCTCTAAAAGTGTAAAAACAAAACAAACAAAACTTTCAGTAAGCGATGTTCCTATAAAAGCTAAAAAAGGAGCTACTACTAAAAATAAGCTACCTACCCCAACCCCAAAACAGCCTACCAAAAAAGTAGAAGTTTTAGAATATTATGATTTGCCTTATCGTTATAATGAAACTATTGTAAAATTGTTATATCAAACCCCTACTACTTTGTTTGTTTACTGGGATATTTCTGATGAAGATAAACAAAAATATATTAAACAATATGGAGAATATTTTTTTTATAATACCAAACCAGTATTAATAGTAAAAAATAAAACATTACATTATCAATATGAAGTAGAGATTAATGATTTTGCGAATAGTTGGTACTTACAAGTTAATGATAGTAAATGTGTTTATGAAATTGAATTAGGTAGAAAAGCAATTAATCAGTATGTAACTATTCCTAATAATTATTTACCTGTTACTACTTCTAATGATATTGAATCTCCTAATGACCATGTTTTAATAGAAAATTTAAAGCCAGAAATTACTTTTCAAAATGTAAAAACACATCAATATTATACAAAACAGTTTAACCCACTTTCTTTAGAAAAAATATATAAAAAGCAAAATATCACTGTTAAAAAATTCTATCAGAAGATGTACAAAACAGCATTTGTAGATGCTAAACATTTTGACTTGCATAACCCTTCTTCTGGAAATCCAACTTCAACATTCAAGTAATTGTGTAAATATTCCATTATTTACACAATTTTAATTATATTGCAAAGGAGAAATTGTATGAAAAAACAGCCAAAAGGATATGTAAGCTTTGTCTTACATGCCCATTTACCATTTATTCACCACCCAGAAAGTAAAGATTATTTAGAGGAGCAATGGCTTTTTGAAGCTATTTCGGAAACGTATATTCCTCTTTTATTAAATTTTCAAAAATTAGTAGAAGAAAAAGTTGACTTTAGAATTACTATGTCTATGACTCCCCCTCTTTTAAATATGTTAGATAATCGCTTATTACAAGAACGCTATATTGATTATTTAAAAACACATATTGAGCTTGCAGAAAAAGAAATAAAAAGAACTACCTATGATGAACGTGTAAATCAACTTTCCCATTACTATTTTGAGCGTTACTCAAATGATTTACATGTATTTCATGATATTTACCATGATAATATTATTCAAGGATTTAAACATTTTCAAGATATTGGTGTATTAGAAATCATTACCTGTGGTGCAACTCATGGATATTTCCCTATTTTGTATGTCAACGAGAAAACCATTCGTGCACAAATTGGTGTTGGTGTTCAAACTTATGAAAAATATTTTGGTAGAAAGCCACGCGGAATTTGGCTTCCTGAATGTGGTTATGTTCCTGAAGCAGATAAATATTTGAAAGAGTTTGGCATTGATTATGTAATAACCGAATCTCATGGAGTTTTGTATGCAGACCCTGCTCCTGTTTATGGTACCCTTTCTCCTATTGTTTCTCCTAATGGCGTTATTGCTTTTGGAAGAGATATGGATTCTTCTAGGCAAGTATGGAGTTCTATTAATGGTTACCCAGGCGATTTTAACTATCGCGAATTTTATCGTGATATTGGTTATGATGCCGATTATGACTATATTAAACCCTATATTGCTGTTAATGGTGTACGTGTTAATACCGGTATTAAATATCATCGCATTACAGGGCCTACAGAAAATAAAGATATTTACAATGTGCAATGGGCAAAAGATTCTGCCGAAAAACAAGCTTCTCATTTCTTACATTCTCGTATTGACCAGATTACAGAAGCATGTACTTATATGAAAAAACCGCCTGTTGTTTTATGTCCTTATGATGCTGAACTCTATGGACATTGGTGGTATGAAGGTCCTTATTGGCTATATATTTTATTTAAGAAAATCTATTATGATCAAGATACTTTTGCTTTAATTACCCCTAGTGAATATATTGATCAATTTCCAGAAATGCAAGTTTGTTCTCCTTGCCGTTCTAGTTGGGGTGCCAATGGTTATAGTGAAGTATGGCTTAATGAAACAAATGACTATGCTCATAAGCATTTGCATAAAATAGGTGATAAAATGACAGAACTTGCTTACGAATATGCCCCTTTAGCAGATGACTTAGATAGAGAATTTGAAACGTGGAAAGGGAATTCTCCTTTATATGATTATATTCATATTAACACTACTTCTTTACGCCGTTTACAAAATACAAAACTTTCCCTTTTAACCAAAGAACAAAAAGAAAAAATTTTATTAGTACGTGCATTAAATCAATGTGCCAGAGAATTATTATTGTTACAAAGTAGTGACTGGTTATTTATTATTACTAACGGAACTATGGTAGATTATGCAAAGAAACGTATTAAAGACCATACAGGTCGATTTCATAAATTATATGGGCAAATTAAAAATCATTCCCTTGATAAAAAATTTCTGCAATGCCTTGAAGAAAAAGATTGTATTTTCCCCGAAATTGATTTTCGTATATATCGTTAAACAGCTAAACTTAGCTGTTTTTCTTTTTTTGTAAAAGCACAAAAATTTTTTTCAAGCATAAAATAGGTATAGCTTAACACTTTTTGGTAGATACTACTTTTAATTGAGAAAGGGGATTTTTCTTGCAATGAAATCTTTTTGTATTAAAACTAATCATTCGCCTATAATCGATTATCTACTAAAGAGTTTGGATACGATACCAGATATTGTTTTTGTAAAACGAAAATTTAAAATTTATGATAATATTATTATTCATTATATGGGAAAGGATATGCCCTCTTTTGTTACTGCTCTTTCTCAAATTTTGACAGATAGTGTTATATTGTTTTATGAACCACGTTTGCTTCATCATTTGCTTTATTTTAACTATTTTTATTTTGATGCCTGTGAAAAAGATAGTATTGAAGAATTTTGCTTTGATTTAGAAGATGGGCTAATTGAGTCAGAAAATCCAGAGGTTCCTTTGTTTTATGATAGAGAAAAACAAGTTTTACCTTCTTTTATAGAGTATATTCAAGAACATAAATCTATGATATTAGATGGTTTTGTTTATTTTCGTTTAGCAGATTATATGACTACTTTAGAAAAAATGGTAGAATATGCCGTTAATCAATATGTTGTAGAAAAAGAATATACAGAATTTATTGATTTATTAAAAATATATATTGAAAGTAATACCTGTAAGCAAGATTTGGTACATTTAATTTATACCAATGGAGAATCTATTTTATTAGATAAGCATAAAAGTATTATTTCTATCACTGAACATACCGTAGAAGCAAAATATTTATCCGATATTAGTTTTTCTTCTAATGACTACACATTAAATACTTTGCTTACCCTATTGCCTAAAAAAATTGAAGTTCATGTTATAGGAGAAACCGATGACTTTATTCATACTTTAGAATTGATTTTTGGTAGTCGTATTTCTCTTTGTAAGGATTGTCATATTTGCAGGACTTACCGCATTTTAAATAATGTTTCGCATAAATAGGAGAGAATACAAAAGCATTCTCTCCTATTTTGTTTGAATGGCGTCTAATCCGCCCTCTATATGACAAACATTTTGATATCCCATTTTGGTTAGTAATTTTACTGCTGTTTTACTTCTGCCTCCCATTTGACAGTATATAATGATTTCCGCATCTTTGGGCATATGTTTTTCTACTTGCTCTTCTAATAGATACAAGGGAATACATATACTTCCTGGCAAATGGTATTCTTCATATTCTTGCCTACTTCTTACATCTAATAAAATTACTTCTGGATTTTTGTTTCTTCTTAATTTCATTTCTTCATATGTTATACTGGTATTTTTTCTTTGCCCTTTCATCAGCCACTTTTTGAAAAGTTTCACTTGTTTTTCACCTCTGCATGTCAAGAGCAACCTTTATATAATATATGTACTATAATAACATTTGTTGCTATTTTTGTTCTTCTTTTACCTGATTAAGTCTTTTCTTTTCTAATTTAATAGCTACTGCAAGTTGTGTAATTGCAAAAAGTGCAATGGCAATTGGCATAGTAAAACGGTTTACTTCTACTCTTGTTAAAGCGATGATACTTAAATATAGTGCTTGTACTAAAAAAGTATATCCTATGAAGTTACCTAATACTTTCATCATACCTAATTGACGATATAAAATGGTAAACACAATTAAAATAATAAGAAAACTAATAGCTACTGGTAATACATATAGTCTTACCATTTCTCTACCTCTAATTTTAGTGTTATGAACTACTTGAATATCTTCTACTTTGTTATCTAATCCATATTTTTCATTCATTTTTTGATTAATTTGTTCTATTTGTTCTGTTGTAATTTCTGGTACAGTAATAGTTACCATATCTTCATATATTTCTACTTTTTGTGTAATTACTTTCTTATCTTGTCCAATTACTTCGCGAACAATACTTTGAACTTCTTCATCTTGGAATTCTTTTCCTATGTAAATATCTAATTGTGTATTTTGAGAATACATTAATTCATAATTAAGTCCCATAACACAAGTAATAGCAATTCCAGCAACTACAATACAAGCAATAAGCGCTATTATAACTTTTTTCATCTTTGCTCTTCCTCCTCTACTCTTTTTTGGCATCTAATAAAAATGTTCTTGTTACCACTAGGTTATAAATCCAATCTAATACAATACCCCAGAACATTACCATTCCAAAACTAAAAATGGCTAAATGTGTTGAGAATGTAAACACAATTGCTATGATGATAATAGGTAACATAATTCTTAAAAAGCTTTTCATGACTTCTGTATATGCCATTTTTATACTTTCTATTTCTTCTGTCTTTTTTAATAAATGTAATACAAAAATGTAGTTAATAATCACTGATACTACTATGCCTACTAAACCAATGATAGAAATGGTTACATTTGTATAACGGATAGTTAATAGTAATAATGCTATGTAGCCAATTAATGAAATAGCTGTAAGCAAGCCTTTGCTATGGTAGCGAATGATTAAGTATAGCATTCCTATTGCTAAAATTCCTAAAGCAATATATAAAGCTATTTGCAAAGTTGATAATGTTATGTCTGATTTTACATATTTATTTTGTGCTATTGTATAAGTAAGAGGTAAAGCATCACTATTTAATAAAGCTGCTTCTGTTTGTGCACTTTTATAATATGTATTTAATTCTTCAGAGTTTGCTGTTGCTGTAGAAGTTCCTACTGTTAATTGCAAATACCCTGTAGAAATTTCTTCTTCAAAGCTATCTGTCATAATGGTTTCTCCATCTAATTGTAGAGAAATTTCTTTTTGTTCTTCGCTTTCCTCTTGTGTAGTTTCTTCTGTGGTTGTGTTAGAAGTAGTATTTTCTATTGTTTTATATGTGTTAGTGATATTTCTAAACTTTTCTGTTCCTTCTTCATTAAATTGAATGGCAATATAGGCTACATATCCATAAGAAGTTTGTCCAATATCTGCTTCTACTTTTTCAATATCTGCATTATTTAATAATACTTCTTTTGTTGTACTATCTACAATTTCAAATTTTCCTGTTTGACTTAATGCTGAAACTACAGAATCTGTTTTTTCTGCATTTTCAGGAAGTTCTATCATAATCATGCCATTTTCCGTATTTAAACGAAGAGTGTAGTCTTCTACTTTTAATTCTTGTAATCTTTCTTTTAAAATTTTAGCTGTTTTTTGATAATTTTCTAAAGTTTTATCTTCTTCTTTATTGACTGGTTCTGAAACTGTGTTAGCTACTTCTGTTTCTGAATCTGTTGAAGCTATCACATTTCCTTCTTTATCGTAATTCACTTCATTGGTTTGTGTACTAACATCTAACTCAATTCTTCTAGAACCTACTAAATCTCTTCCTAGAGAATACTCTTTTATTAAGTTTTTAGTTGTATTTTGGTAAGCTACAAAAATCCCCGCAAATGCTACTAAACTAATTAAAATAATGATACAAATTAAAAAAATGATTCTTAATATTTTATTTCTTTTCACTTCTTGTTCCTCCTATTATAAAAGTTTGGTTCCATTGATAATTAATTCAAACCATATGTGTAAATATTTGGCTGCATATTTGCTCATCATGGTTCTATCCATAAAAATTTCAAAATAGTCTAGTACTGGGCATATTGTAGTATCAATGGTTAAATCCAAAGTTGCCATACGTTTTTCTTTGTTAATTTTAAACTTGGCATTAGTTACTGCATAATTCACCTTATCATGTTTATCAAAAGTAGACATATTCTGATTAACCACCCTATCTCTATGCACATCAGACTTATCTGCTAAAATAAGGGCTGCAGAAATATCACTTACTGCCGTTCCTGTGTTTTCGTCATGATTTCCAATTGCCATCATAATTTCTGTTCTTTTGCTAACATCCATTCCCATATCTTTTAAAATTTGATAAGCTAAAATAGCTCCTGAATGTGCATGGTCTACTCTGTTTACGCAATTGCCTATATCATGCATATAACCTGCAATTTTGGCAAGTTCTATTCTTTCTTCTGGATATCCTAAAGTCCTTAAAATTTCTGCTGCACGCTCTGAAACAATGGTAATATGACGTACAGAATGTTCTGTATAGCCTAATGCATTCAATTGCTTTTGTGCACCTATTACTAAGGCTTGAATCTCTTCATTATTTTTAATGTCTTCTAAAGTAATCATTCATTCCTCCTATTTTATCGTAATATTTTTTAAATTTCAATATTTCCTATATAATTTTTAAGAACAATATTCACAAAGAATAGCTTCTAATCCTATTTGTATATCTATATTCCCATTTTTGGCATTTTCATCTAAATTCATCATTTCTATCAAAATCTTTTTTAATTTTTCTTCTGAAAAATAGGATGCTTGCTGTTTATATTTTGTTACTAAAAAAGTTTGGTTTGGTTTTAAATTTAATACAGAAATTAATGGTTCTTTCGTTTTTTCTGCTAATTTTACAAAATATAGTTTTTTAAAATGATTATATAAGGTAATCATAATTTTTTGTATAGGTTCTTTGGCATATAATAAGTTATGTAATACTTGTAATGCTTTTTTGATATTTCTTTTTCCTAAACTATCTGTTAGTTCAAAAATAATGCTATCCATTTTTTTGATGCATAAAGCATCTATATCTACCTTTTGGATTGTTCCTCCTGCTCCTGCATATTCAATAAGTTTTCTTAGTTCATTCATTAAGTCTTGCATATTGCTTCCTACGCATTCTATTAAATACTGTAATACATTTTCTTCTATTTGTACCTGATACGCATGAGCAATTGCTTTTAATCTAGCTATAATTTGCATCGGTTTTAGGTACTCAAAATTACAAACTATTCCCTCTTTTTCTATCACTTGATAAAGCTCATTTTTTTCTGCCTCTTCTTCTACAAAAACCAATACCACACTTTGTTGTAAAATATTTATATTTTGCCCTATATATTGTGTAATTTTTTCTACTATTTTGTTGTTACTGGTTATATTTTTCTTTTTTCCTTCTTTTTTAAAAAGTCCTGTGTTTCTAGCTATAATTAATTTTTTTTCGAAACCGAAAGCTGGTGTTTGTAAATCTGAAATAAGTGTTTCTACATTTTCTGCTTCTATACGAATGTCATTAATTCCTTTTTGTAAAGTTCCCATTTGTTTACGTATTTTTTTTAAGCAAGTTTCTAATAGAAATACTTCTTCCCCATATAACAGATATAAACATTGCACATTTCCTTGTTTTAGTTCTTTTTCTAATTCTTCCACTTTTAAGAGCATTCTATACCTCACCTCAAGTTTTTTATAATTTTTGTGAAAATTTAGCCGAATGCGCATGGCAAATAGCTGCTGCCATGCTATCTGTTGTATCATCTAGTTTGGGTAATTTTTCTACTTTTAAGATGGTTTTTACCATTTTTTGTACTTGTATTTTATCTGCTCTACCATATCCTACAACGGCTTGTTTTATTTGTAAAGGTGTATATTCATAAGTAGGTATACCGAAGTCTGCATCCTACTACTAAAATTACACCTCTTGCTTGTGCTACATTAATTGCTGTTTTGGCATTGTTGTTGAAAAATAACTCTTCTACAGATATAGCATCTGGATGATAAGTATGTATAATTTCTTCTAAGTCATTATTTAATTTTAATAGTCTTTGTGGAAAGGATTCTCCTGCTTTTGTTAATACTGCTCCTGAGGTAATGAGTTGAAATCGATTTCCTATATAATCTATAATACTATAGCCAGTAATTGCAAAACCTGGGTCTATTCCTAATATTCGCATTGTGTTTTCCCTCTTTTATATGATTATTCTAAATATTTCTGCTACACTCCATGCTTGATTAAAAGCACCTTTTGCTTCATAAGGTTTTCTAGAATCATAAATTTCAGCAATTCCTTCTATGGTTTTTCCTTCTTTTAATTCTTGCATAAAGGTAATTTTGGTATTATTGATAAATAATTGCCATTTTTCTTCTAATTCTTTTTTCTTTGTTTTTGTTTTTTCAGCTTGCATAACATGTTGCAATGCGTTGTAATACAATCCTAAAAGCCATGGCCATGTTATTCCTTGATGATAGCTCATGTCTCTTCTAAAGCTATCTCCTTCATATACTTCTATATAATTTTCTTCCCCTTTTGCTAAAGTTTTTAACCCATAAGGAGTTAATAATTTCTTTTCTACCGTTTCTAATATTTCTTTAGCTATGTCGCTTGCAGGGTCAATGACAGGATAAGTTAAAGATAGGCTAAATAATTGATTTGGTCTTATTTTGGCATCACCTAATACATCATAAAGACATTTTCTTCTTTTATGATAAAATTTTTCTACAAATGATTTTTTACATTGGTTTGCCATTTTTTTGTATTTTGCAGTATTTTCGCCCTTTAACTGAGTTAGCTTTTCCATAATTTTTAAGGCATTATACCATAAACTATTGATTTCTACTGCTTTTCCATTTCTCGGTGTTACGGCATATGCTCCAATTTTCACATCCATCCACGTATTTTGTGTATTGGGTGTTCCTGCAGAAATTAACCCGTCTTCTTTATCTAAAAAGATATTGTTTCCATCTAATGTAATTCCTTCTGCATAATGTGTTATAATTTCTTGCAAACTCGCATACATATTTTCTTTTACCCAATCTACATCTTGGGTATAGTCTATATATTTTTGTACAGCTTCAAATAATAATAAAGATGCATCTACACTATTATATAAAGGAGTTCCTTCTTCTTCCGAATAGCCATTAGGTACAAGACCTTCTTTTATGTCTTGAATGGTAGTTAATAATACTTCTTTGGCTATTGCAAATCTTTTGGTTTTTAAAAGAATTCCTTCAAATGCAATGAGTGTGTCTCTACTCCAATCTGCAAACCATGGGTAACCTGCAATTAAAGTGTGTAAATGTGTGTTTTTTCTATATACTACAAAATTATCAGAAGCAATGAGATAACTTTTTATTAAGTTTTGCTCTCCTTCTAAATTAGCATCATACATCAAATTAGTTAATCTTGCTATTTCTCGGTTAATCATGGTTTTTACATCATGGTTTTCTATTGTAGGCTCTACAGAAGCAATAAAAGATATTTCTTTTGTTGGTAGTTGCTGTATTGCTTTTTCCTCATCATGACCAATTCCTCTAGGAATTTCTACTTCAAACCTTCCGGGAATCACCAAATTTTCTTCTGCTACAAAGCCTCTTTTTTCTTCTTCCATATAAAACATGTTATAAAATCTATCATGTTCATGAGGAATATATTTTGCTTCTTGCATATAAAGATGAATTGGTTTTCCATGATTAATCGTAACATTTACTTGGTCATCTTTTTGTTCTTGTTCTACTTCAAAGTCTTTTTGAAAACTTTCTTGATGAAAGTCACGTTCATTCATAAGAGGAGTAACTATTAGTTTTACTTCATGATTTCCATTCCAAATTTGATAAAATACACCTACGGTGTTTTTTCCATATTCCATACAGATATATTTTTTTATCATAACATCTTCTATTTGATAGGTGTATATAGGAATATAGTTTTTTTCAAATTCTACTAAATAAGTAAAACCACGCGAAATATAATCTTTACACATATTGGCATAAAGATTATATTGTTTTCCATCAATGATAATACTTTCATCTACTTTAGATAAAATGAAATGACGGCTAACCGGTGGATTATAGGAAGCTATTAATAATCCATGATATCTTCTGGTATTGATTCCTAGCACGGTAGAACTTGCAAAACCACCTATTCCATTGGTAATCAGCCATTCTTTTTGTATGCCTGTTTCTAAATTTAAGTTTGTTAGTTTCATTTGTTTTTTCCTCCATATCTTTGGTTATTTATTTTTCTTTTTTATCTTTTTATCACTTTCTTTAATGGATTCTATTCTATCTTTGTATTTTTCAGCAAATTTACTTCCTTTTTGTGCCGTCTTTTTCTTGGTTGTTTTTGGTTTGGTTTTACTTTCTTGTTTTGCTTTTTGTTTGATTTGTTTTTTGCTTTCTTTAGCACGTTCATGTAACATGACATATTGTGCATTATTTTGCATATCTCTAAATTTCATGTCTTCACAAATTAATTGAATAATAGCAAGGGCAATGCCTTCTGGGTCATGTCTTACTTTTTCACCATCTACACAAGATAAGTTTCTTTGAATTAATTTAATGCCCATATCTTTTACTTTTGAAGTATCTGCTTCTAATAGTTCTGCACCTTCTTGGTTATATTTTCTAATAAATTCTGGTATAATTTCTCCTGTATCATAAATACAATAATCAATAATGCCTTTTCCTGCATGATCTTCTATTGCTTTAATATGGTCAGATAATGTATAGTCATCCGTTTGCCCTGGTTCAGTCATAAGATTACTAATATAAATTTTAAATCCGCTATTTTCTTTTATTGCTTTGGCTACACCTTTTACTAATAAGTTAGGAATAACATTGGTATATAAACTTCCTGGACCTATAATAATGGCATCTGCTTTTTGAATAGCTTCTATAACTCCTGGAGCCGGTGTACAATGATGTGGTTGTAAGAAAACACGATTGATTTTACTTACTTTATCCATTACTGTATTTAATATATTTTCTCTTTTTTCTACCACTGTACCATCTTCTAATTCTGCACAAATATGCATTTCATCTAAGGTAACTGGATATACTTTTCCTGTTATATTTAATATTTCTGAACAATTTTGTACTGCTGAAGAAAAATCTCCTAATATACGATTCATTCCCGATAAACAAATGTCTCCTAAACATAAAGATTTTAATCTTCCCTCTGAATACTGATAATCCATAAAAGTTTTCATCATTGTTTCATTACTAGAAAGTGCTACTATACTACTTTTAATATCATTTAAAGGTAAGGTAGCTAACTCTTTTCTTGAATCGGTAATGGTTTCTCCATAATCAGAAACGGTAACAATGGCAGTAAGGTTATTGGTGTAATTTTTTAGTCCTTTTAATACAGAATCTAAACCTTTTCCTCCCCCTATTACTACAATGTTTGGTCCTTCATCATATACTTTTTTATTAAAAATTAAAGATTTAACATTTCCATTTGTTTTTTCTTTTCTCGTGTCTGATTCTTGCACTAAAATTTCTAATGTTCTTTTTTGTATGTATATCATACCAATAACCACAAAGGTAAATCCTATAACAAAAGAAATAATAATCACTGCTAACTCTTGAAATCCTAGTTGTTTTTCAACTAATAATTTTGACATTCCATAACAGGCAAGTATAATTCCTATAAGAATTAAAACTATCCATCTTTTTATTTTTGTTTTAGAATTAAACCATCTAAAAAATCCTTTCATGCTTACCTCCTCATTATTCTCCTACAACTTCTACTTCTAGCTCTATTACTTTTCCAAATTTCTCATATACAGTTCTTGTTACATATTCTACTAGTTGTAATACATCTTCTGCTGTTGCTTCTCCTATGTTCACTATAAAGCCTGCATGTTTTTGCGATACTTGTGCTCCTCCTATGGTATATCCTTTTAGTCCTGCTTCGTCAATTAATTGTGCAGTAATAAAGTTGGTTCCTCTCTTAAAGGTACTTCCTGCACTAGGCAAATCTAATGGTTGTTTTTCTTTTCTTGTGTTAGCATATAATTGCATTTTTTCTTGAATTTCAGATTTTTTTCCTCTTTCTAATTCTAATATACAAGATAAAATAATTTCTTTGCTATTCATAAATCTACTATGTCTGTAAGCAAATTGGCTATCTTTTCCGGGAATGGTATGTATTTTTCCTTCTTCGTCCATATAGGTTACTTCTTTTATAATATGTTGAAACTCTTTTCCAAAAGCACCTGCATTCATGCGAATAGCGCCACCAATTGTTCCTGGAATTCCAGCTGCAAATTCAAAGCCTGCTATTTCTTGTTGTAAAAGGATTCCTCCTAGAACACCTAACTTTACTCCACTTTCTGCTTCTATTTCTATTTTATCATCTCCACATGGTCGTATTAAAAAGTTAGGAAGAGCAATACATAATGTTATTCCTCTAATTCCTTTATCCTTCACTAATAAATTACTACCATTTCCTATAATAGTAATAGGAATGTTGTTTTTTCTTGCATATTGTACAATGGTTTTTATATCCTCTTGGCTACTAGCTTGAATGAATATATCGGCATTTCCGCCAATTTTAAAACTAGTATGTTTTTTCATATCTTCTTGCAATGTTATTTTTGAGTTTTTTAATTTTTTTTCTAATTCTTGTTTGATATTTTCTATATTCATAAGGTTTTCTCTCCTTGTCTTTTTTCTATAGAAATAGTCTATTCATGCACTTACTTACTAATGCCCTTATTCTATCATTTTTTATTTTATTTTACAATGTTTTTTGGAAATATTTCCTTTTTATATGCATTATGATATAATGCTTTTAGAATTAGGAGGCACTATATGAAATTATTGTTTAAGAACACAACTCAGCTTACAGAAGAGTTATATTTTGAATTTTTAACTTTTCATGAAAGTAAAGAAAATAGAAAATATACTTTTACTAATATTTTATTTATTTTACTGTTTCTATTTTGTATGTTTACTACTTTTCAAAGTAATCAAATGAATTTATTTGCTATTTTTTCTATTGGATTCATTATATTTTTGGGTTTTCGTTTTGTTTATCCTACTTATGTTGTGCAAAAAGAAAAAAGTAGTCCTAAAATTCAGCAAGAATATACCAATACCTATTATTTTTATGAGACCTATTTTGTAGTACATACGGTAAATCAAAAAACTAGTTATCGTTATATGCAGTTACATCATGTATTACAAACCGAGGATTGTTTTTATTTATACCTAGACGAACATTATGCATTTATTGTAAAAAAAGATGGTTTTTCTGTTGGTACCGTAGATGATTTTTCTACATTTTTACATAAAAAATTACCTTTTAAGTATAAAAAATAACACGGAAAAAAGAATTTTCTTCTCTCCGTGTTTTTTCTTTTTAGCAACCTTTTACTCTTTCATAAGCTGCTCTTATTTGTTCAATTGCTTTTTGACATTCTTCTATAGTATAAACGGTTGTTGTTAGTTTTTCTACCTCTTGTTGTGGTAGTTGTTTGGTGATATCATATCCATCAATTTGTAGATTGATTCTTGCATTCGGATATGTTCCTAATAACCATTGCACATACCACACATGATAAAAACCTGTTTGGTCAAAGTCATAGTAGATTTTTCCTTCTCCTAACCGTTCTTCTACACAAATAGTATGAATGCCCACTCCTCCATCTTCTTTTTGCTTTTCATTCATAATTTCAATATTGTAATCAATATATTGAAAATTATATTGTATGAAAGTGTCTAAATCATCTGGCAAACTAATATAGTGTTTTCCATCATTTGCTTGTTTGATTGGTACATATACTGTTTTTCCTTGAACTAAGAAAGTAGCTTTTTGAGAAAGTACTTCTCCTTGAATAGTAGAAAGTAAGGGTACTGCTTCTAACCATGGTGTATTATTTTCTTCTACAAATAGCATATAGTGATTACCAAGATTGGTTTCAAAACCTAGATAATTCCCATAAGACCACTGTTTCCATGTTTCCTTTTCTTGCAACATAGCTGAAGCAATTTCTTTTTGCCTTCTATATAGTACTACTCTTCCTTCTTCTACTATAAGTGAAGAATTAGTTAATGGATATATATTATTTCCATAAGTTTTGATAGTACTGGGTATATCTATATTTTCTAGTACTTCTGTCATAATCCCTTGAGGAGATATTTTGACAAATTTTCTTCCTGATATACCATATACAACTATTCCTTCTTTCGTAGAAAAAATACTACTTTCTCTCACTTTGCAAAATGATTGAGGTGTGTTTAAAATGGTTTCTCCATTTTTAGTTATTGTCAGTTCACTATCTTGAGTTAGAGAATATTTTACCCCCTCTAAATTCCGTTCTTGTATGATTTTTAAGTCTTTTTGTACCAATCTGGGTAAATGTGCTTCATAAGAAGACATATCTTGAAGATTGTCTGGTACATCCGTATTCATAAGGGTTAATCGTACTCCATCTCTTACTAAAAAGTTATTTTCTTTCTCTTTTTTTGACACTAAAATTAGTAAATGAGAGAAAATACAGATGCATACTACAACAATAGTTACTATAAAGATATTTCTCCGCTTCATAAGTTTCCTCCTGCTTTTGACATATTTTTAGTTGCTAACAAGAAAAACCTCCTTTACTTAGATTAAATTTTTATTCAAAGTATTATATTTTTAACAAAGTCATTATACCATATTTCTATTGGTTTTTCAATATTATGTTACCTAATATTTTCTTTGCATAGTTTGTAACTACATATCTTTATTCATAATCAAAATAGTTTTTCATACCTATTCCTATAAAACTTATTTTTCTACTTGTTCTTGGTATTTTAACAAAGTTTCGTATATTTCTCTATTTTCTTTTTTCAAAGAAATTGGTTTCATATTTTGATTCGTAAAGCAATGTTTTGTTTCTGCTTGTACAATCCTATTATTTGTTTTTTCTTCTGTAACTATATATCCTATGGTTAATTTAATCCCATCAAACTGTTTAATTTTTACTTCAATATTCATTACCGTTCCGAATTTTGCTGGCATTTTATATTTGCAATTTACTTCCAGCACTGGAATCATAAATCCCATTTCTTCAATTTTATCATAAGGAAGTCCTATCTGTTTTAAAAATGCACATCTAGCTTCTTCTAAATAACGAATATAATTTGAATGATGTACTATTCTCATTCCATCTGTTTCATAGTAATTTACGCTTCTTTTATATATCATCTTATTCACCTTTCTTACTCTACTCCCATGCTTTTTTGTACTTCTTCTATTAATGCACATGAAAT
Organism: uncultured Clostridia bacterium; assembly: GCA_944388655.1. Classification (GTDB taxonomy): domain Bacteria; phylum Bacillota; class Clostridia; order TANB77; family CAG-508; genus UMGS1663. Next base: position 15,783 of record CALXJP010000041.1, read on the forward strand.
GTCTTCTTCTGGTATTCCTTGTTCTTTTGCAATTTGTAATACTTTTTCCATACAAGCAAAGGCATAATCTTTTCCTGTCAACATTCCTTTAATTACTAATTTCCCCCACTTATCTTTTTCACTTACTAATTTTGAGTTTTCTAGCTCATGAATTACTTCATCTATAGGATAAGCAATTTGCTTAAATGTGGTTGTTATGTTGTTTCCTTCAATATCCAAAATAGCAAATTCTGTTCCTACAAAACCATCTGCTGGTATTCCAACAGAACCTGCATTAATATAGGTTATTCCGTCTATTGTATTTCTTTCTTGAACATGTCTATGTCCATAAATCTTTATGGGAAATGTTGCTTTTTCATCTTTTTTATGGCTAACATATATCGGTATATTGTTTTGTGTAATTTCTATACTGTCCGGCATTTGGCTTATATATTCTATATCTTCTTTTGTTAATTGTTCCAATGTGTAGGAAAAATTAATTTTATTTTTATGTTTTCCCTTTTGGTCTTGTGCAAAATGAATGATATAATCTTCTCTATTTCCTTTTATTATATAACAAATATAGTTTTTTTCTAATTCTCTTATTCTTTCTAGTACCTCATGGGCATGTGGTACATCTGTAATATAGTCTCCACAGAGTATATACGCATCTACTTGCATGTTTTGTATTTCTTTCAGACATATATCTAATGCCTTTAAATTTCCATGTATATCACTTAAAATAGCATATCTCATATTTACTCCTTATATGAATTAGGCATTATCCTAAGATAATGCCTAAATTTTTAAAAATGTTTTCCTCTTTTATTCTTTGTTGAAAATTCTTCTTCGTCATCATCTTCTTGATTTGTAAAGTCTGGTGTGTTATATGTTGTATTTAATTCTTCTGGTTCTTCCCAATCCTCTTCGTTTTCATCCCATTGTGCATTTCTACGATTTCTTACCATGAGTACAATTAACACAATAATAGCTACTACAATAATTCCTGCTATTATTCCTAGAACTGCTACAAAAGGAAATCCTTCTTCAGCTGTTGCAGCCCCCACATTAACAATTAATTGATAAGTTGCTGTCTCTTCTCCATCTGCTGATTTAAGCATAATGGTTACAATATTTTCCCCTTCTGCAAAATCCTCATTTCCTAAAATTTCAACACTTGCATCCTCTTGATTTGCTACAGCTGTAATTTCTAATTGTTTTACATCTTTTGATACATTAATATTGTATTCGTAAATGCCTGGTTTAAAAATGCTAGAAGTATCTACTCCTTCAATTGCTAAAGTTTTTAATTGTAACTCGCTATTTTCATCTATTGCTTGTTCGCCATCTACAGTTGTTCCTGTTATTTCATTAACTTTCTCTTGATTTGTAGTTTCATTCGTTGTTTCATTTGTCATTTCGTTAGCTACTTCATTAGCAATTGTATTTTCATTTTCGTTTTCATTTTCTTCTGGCTCTTCTTCAACTGGTTTAGTTGAAGTTAAATACTCTGAACTAATAAAAGCTTCTCTTCCGTTGTAGGAAATTCTAGTCCAACTACCTGATACTCCAGTTCTTGTTACTTCCGCATCTTTTGTTAATGAACCTACTCTTTCATAGTTGGTACCTGGTCCTTCTCTTACAAATACAGAACTTGCTGTTACATAAAAGGTTCCGCTAGCTTCAGAAACTGTATATGTAGGCTTGGTTGGCTCTTCTGGCGTTTGCTCCGGTGTAGGGTCAGGTGTAGGTTCTGGCTCTGGTTCAGGAGTTGGTTCTTCTTGTTTTGGATTAACAGTTACATTTACTACTTCATCAATTTCTGTATTGGTATAATCTGTGTCTGTATGATCTCCTACCAAATGAAAAGTTAGTGTTCCTTCTTTTGTTGCTGTGTATGTTGCAGAGAAAGATCTTGTTAGGTTTCCTTTTCCATTATCTAATTCATAATCACTTTCTAAAGATTGCCCATTGCAAGTAATTTCTAAATCCCATTGTGCTGCATTAACATTTGCTGTTATTGTGATAGTATCTCCTACACTTGCAGGATTAGGTGTAGCACTAATGCTTGCACTAGCTGCTTTTACATAATTACTAATTAATAATATTCCTAAAGCAATACCTATAGATATGATAATTTTCTTTGTTTTACTCATAAATATTTTCTTTCCTTTCTAATCGATTATAATTTGATATTCCCCTAAGATGTAACGTTTTGTCATTAGCGAATCTGCTGAATTAATTTTTCCATCATTATTTAAGTCTGCTGCCTTTTTCTTACACTCTTCTTGTAATTCTAATTCTTTTAAAATATTTCTTTTTATCATCAATGTATCTGCTGAATTAATTTTTCCATCACCATTAATATCACCTAGTTTAGTAATTTCTGAATGGTTTCCATCAATAGTAATTTGGTATCCAGTTCCTAGAAGTCCTTCGGTTACAACATTTCCTTCTAAATCTTTTACCACTACTGTTTTTCCTGGATTTCCTTCTACTAATGTTTGTACATCTGTTTTAGGCTCACAATATATGGTTGTTCCTACAAGCTTAACACTTTTTTCATCATCTGGTTCTGGCGTTTGCTCTACTTGCCCTATTACTTCTATATATGGTCCACTACTATCTCCTCTTGCAATATAGCCTATAATTCCTTCTGCAGTAGTAATTTTATCCCATGTATATCCATTAGCATTCGATACACCAGCTTCTGTTCTAGTTGCTATATCTCCATTATCTAAGTAAGTTAATACTTTCTCACCTGTTCCTGGTGCTTCTCTTACTTTTACGCCTGAAGGACATATCACTTTGATTTGCTCTAGCACCTGTTCTCCTGTGTTTGTATTTCCACCATTTGGATTATTGGCTTGCAAATATCGACTTGCTACATATCCTTTTCTTCCATCTGACAAGATTACTCTATCCCAATTATATCCGTCTAAGCCGTTGTATTTTCCTGTTTCAATTCTGGTTACTTGTTGCCCTCTCGAAAGCATAGTAATTTCTCTTGTTCCATTTGTTCCTGGCCCATTACGTACATACACACCTGTTGTAGCGAACATGATATCATTACAATTCGTAACATCACTAATGGTTACTAAATAATTTCTTGCTACATATCCTTTTCTTCCATCAGGAAGTACTACTTTGTCCCAAAAATAGCCATTTACTTGTGTTGTTGCCATTTCTATTCTTAATAATACATCTGGCATATTTACTTCAGCAATTGCTTTACTACTTGTTCCTGGTGCTTCTCTTACTTGTACTTTTGTTCCTTTGACTTTAACATCTTCTGTAACAATGCCTGCTGTACCTGGTTCCATACAAGGAGATGATGGCATATTTTCATATACCGGAATAACAAAATCAAAATTAGCATCTATCAACCCTAATGATTGGTAAGAATTTTTTACCTCTAGTGCTTCTGTTTTAGAAGCAGATAAATTTTGCATGTATTGAAACCAGTATAATTGTCCGTCTGAATTATCTACATCAAATTTTTGTAAATATAAAGTATCTTGTCCTGTACTAATATAGTCTTGTGCTAAATATTTTGCTCCTCCCTTGATAGAAAGTTCTGGGTTTGTCCATCCTTCACTTTTAGCTCTATTTAAAGCATTAGCTATAACTTGTGCCTGGCCACTACCTGTTGCACCAATATTGCAAAAGTTATAATAGCCTGTGTATCCACTATATGTACCTGAAGCTGTTGCACTTGCTGAATTACCTACTCCTTGTTCTTGTCTAATTCTTGCTGCTAAGTGATAAGGGCTAATGTTATTTTCCTGTGCTGCCTCCATAATTACTTGTGGATACGATTTATTAATAGTTGCTGTTGTTCCACTTGTAGTTGTATACGTAATAGTATCTGCTAATAAATAGGGAGCATCACTTAATATTTTTTTAACTCCTTCTATATTTTGTACATCTGCTTTATAGGATAAGGTTTCAAATTGAAAAATATAATCTTCATTTAAAGAATTTCTTGGATCCATATAATACGCAACTGCTTCTTCTGAGGCACATCTCCATGAGCCATTATCATATGGTTTATTTCCACAAACAGAGCAAATCCATTCACTTCCTTTGCTACTTGGTACCAAATTTCTACCATGTGAAGCAACCGATTCATTTTTGATTACTTGGTTCCAGTCTAATCCTGTGTAAAAAATAGTAAAATTCCAATTAGGATGTTTTGCTTTTAGTGCATCTATTTTTTCTTTATAGCCAGGATATTGACTAATTTTATCAGAATACGGTTCACGTGTTTGCACTATTGCTGCTTGTGCTGTATTTTGTAATATACCACTTACTATAATATATGTTAGTAAAGTAACTATTAGCATAATTCCTACTAACTTTTGTATTTTCATTGCTGATTTTCCTCCCTTGTTTCCTTTTCCTTTTTCTTGCTGTTTTTACATTTTACGACATTTGCTAGGTGAATTATATCATTGCCCATTTTAGTAGTCAACAGATTTACACAATGTTTTTAAATTGTAATATTTATGAAAAATTTGCAAAAAAAAGAAGTCTTTTTGTACTGAACCCAAAAAATTGGACATTTTTTGATTAGGTACTAGGCAACTTGGGAATGAACTCTGTATTGTACAGGACTCATTCCTTTTAATTTGCCCTTTATCCTTTTATTATTATAATACTCTATATATTCTATTATATCTTTTTCTAACTCTTCTATTGTTTTATATTCTTTCATATAAAATAATTCTGATTTTAATAATCCAAAGAAGTTTTCTGCTAATGAATTATCTAAACAATTTCCTTTTCTAAACATACTTTGCCTAATTCCTTTTTCTTTTAATAAATACTGATATTGCTTCATTTGATATTGCCATCCTTGATCTGAATGTAATATTAAATTGGTATTATCTGGTATCTTACTAAATGCTTTTTCTAACATATCTAATACTTGTGCAAATACTGGGTGTCTAGATAAGTTAAAGCTAATTACTTCTCCATTAAATAAATCTACTATTGGTGACAGATAAAGCTTTTCATTATGTACTTTAAATTCTGTTACATCTGTAACCCATTTTTGATTTGGTTCTTCAGCTTCAAATTCTCTATTTAGTAAATTATCACAAATTTTTCCTACTTCACCTTTATATGATTTATATTTTTGTACTCTTATGAAACATTGTAATCCTAACTCTTTC
>CALXJP010000042.1 GCA_944388655.1 uncultured Clostridia bacterium
TATAGAGAAGAAAATTTTTTCTAAAATTTTAGAGGGGATTTTCCCCTCTAAGTATATATTTAAAACTGGAATTTTCGTACATTTTTGAAACTGGAAAAAAAGTACATTTTTCACTTGACATTTACAAAAAATTTGAGATTCCCTACCAAAATTTTTTAAGAATTTCTATTACTCAATCCTATTCCATACCATATGCTTTATATTTTTATATGGGTACGATTAATATATATGGTAAAATGTAATATATAGGTAACGAAATTGTAATAAAAAACAACAAAAAGTAGAAAAAGATATTGCAAAAAAGAAGAAAGTTTTATAAAATAAAAGTACAAAAAGTAAAAAAGAAGGGAACAAAAGAGAATGCAGAGCCTAAAAGCCTTGATACACTATATATATATATATATATATCGACAAAATTTAATCAAAGAATAAGAAATAAAATAGACACTAATAAAATCAAAATCTATAGCAAAAAGAAGCCTGTAATAGATACAGGTTAGATTTGTTATAGATTTTTTTGCGTAAAAAAGAAAAATATAAATCAAGGAAGGGAAAGAAAAATGAAGGAAAGAAGAAAAAAAGACCAAAGAACTTCAAAAGGTGTAACCCTAATAGCTTTAGTGGTGACAATCGTTATTTTAATCATTTTGGCAGCAGTGAGTATCAATATGGTGTTAGGAGACCAAGGAATATTTAAGAAAGCACAAGAAGGTGCCAATTTAATGCATGATGCAGAAGTTAATACACAGGTAGGATTTAATGATTTGACTATAGAAATAGAAGACATAATAGATGGCAAACCTATTCTTAATACTGGAGATATTCAATTTAAAATAGATGAAAATTATACAAATCAAAATGTATTATTAGAAATAGTAGGAGTAAATAAAAAAGGATATATAATCAAATATAAACAAAAACAAGAAAATGAATGGAAAAAATATGATGGACCGATAGAAATAGATAAAAATACAATCATAGAAGTTAGATATGAAAAAGAAACAAATGAAAATATATATATTCTGAAAGTGTAGAAAAGAAAATTAGCAATATAGACAAACTATTACCAAATAAACCAGAATTGACGACCACAAAAACAGATAATAGTTTTTTGATAGTTGTCAATTGTCAAGATCAAGAAGCTACAGAAGAATATACTAATAGTGGTATTAAACAATATAGATTTAGTAAAGATGGGGGAATGAGCTGGTCAGAATGGCAACAACAAGAAAGCTATACATTTTCAAGTTTACAAGGGGGAGTATATCAGGCAAAAGTACAAGTAGAAGATAATGCAGGAAATATTGTAGAGAGTGATGTATCAAAAGTAGGATTAAAGATATTTTTAGTTCAAGCTGGAGGAATAAAAAATATGACTAATTTTATAGTAAGTAATAGAAGTCACACTGGAGGGGTAGAGAGAATTACAAGTAAATCGGGCTATGTAGAATTATATTTTTATAATAGTGATATAATGGTAGGAAAGGGCTTGACCTATTCATCTACAAGTACAATTGATGTTGATGGATATACAAAATTAGGAATAAAATACCGTACACATGGATATAGCGAAGTAAATGCTCGCTCAGGAGGAGTAGAAATAACTTGTGGAGGTATAAAGATATATACTAATTCTTATTATAATACAGGAACTTCGCACGATACTGGAGTTGTTTCAAAAACTTATAATCTTGTACAAAAAAATGGAAATATAACTTTTTCTTCATATTTGAATAGCTGTAGAACACAAATGTATGTAGAATTATATGATCTATGGCTTGAGTAAATAATATATTTTAAAGTTATGAAACCTAAGAAAAGGTTAACTGTAAAAGCAAATTCTAGTTTGAAATCTAAGACTAAATGCTAGTTTTAATTGTTTCATCTAATACATTTTTTAATATTTTTTCTTGTTAATTAAAATGGCTTTAGTATAATGTCATCAGATTGAATTTTTGAAAAAACAAGGGTGTATAATACGGTGTGTAGATTATTGAAACAAAAATAATCGCACACTGTATTTTTGTACAACGAAAGGAATACAAACTTTATAAGAAAATGATAACCTGTAAAATATAAGAAAAACTATATAAAACAAATAGATTTAAAAAATATAATTGTATACCAAAAGAATTTATGATATGATATTTCCAAATAATCAATAGAAAAAGTAGGGGATAATATGATGTTAAAAAAGAAGATAAATATACATGTTGTTATAATAGGTATCATAATGGTTGTAGCTCTAATATACTCACAATATAGACTATTAATACAAAATAGAGCTATAGAAGATTTTGGCTTTTGGGGAATTATTATTGCTTTTATTATTTTTACAATCTTATGTATAGGTGTTAGTATATACATATATAGCAAAAAAGAGATAAAACCAGAAAAAGCATTACTATATATTGTACCGATATTTGCAATACTGATTAGTATAACTATTCCTGTAGGAAGAGGACATGATGAATTTGCCCATTGGATAAGAGCTTATGAAGTTTCAGAAGGAACGTTATTAACACCAGTAATCGATAATCAAGCAGTAACAACATTGCCAAAGGCAGTACAAAATATAGTGGCTGAAAGAGAAAAAGCAGTTTTCAAATATGTAGATGCTGTAAAACTATTAGAAGTAAAAATAGATGAAAATGATGTAGGTCCTTTTTATAATGCAAGTGCAGCAACATACTGTTTTGTACAATATTTACCACAAGCAACAGGAATCAATATAGGACAACTCTTCACAGATAATCCACTACTTTTGGCATATATGGCTAGGCTAGTGAATTTAATCACTTGCATTGTGATATTCTATTTTGCTATTAAAATTATTCCTTTTGGAAAAAATATAGTATTATTAATGGCAACCATTCCTATTGTAGTAGAAGGAATGGCAACTATGTCACCAGATGGAATTACCATTGCCATTTGTACTTTATTTATTGCTTATGTATTACATGTTATATTTGAGAAAGAAAAATGTGGGAAAAGGAAAGTCATACTGTTAACCATAATGGGGGCTATGGTAGCCTTATGCAAAATTGTATATTTGCCAATCGTATTTTTAGCACTTATGATACCTAAAGATAAATTTAAAAATCGAAAAATGCAGATACTAAGTATAGCAACGATTATCACAATAGGCGTTATTTGTAATCTGGTTTGGCTTTATATAGGAAGTAGTATATTAGTAGATACCAATACAACAGGTACGGTAAGTAAAATAACATCTATATTAT
>CALXJP010000043.1 GCA_944388655.1 uncultured Clostridia bacterium
CTTTAATGGTTTCTTCTGGTTTCCAAATAAGAATAATACCTAAAATAGCAAATATAGCAGATATTAATATAGAAATCCATCCCGATTTTTTCAATATTTTTTGTAAATAATCCATTTGCATTGCCTCCTTACTTTTTATTTTTTCTTCCATTTTATCACTCAACATATATATAGTCAAACATATTTTTAAAAATGTATTGATTTCTAGCTAAAAACGTGCTATAACCTAACTACTAGGAGTATGAATTCATATTCTTTTATTTACTAAAAAAGAAATATGCTTTTTCTATGCATATTTCTTTTTATATTTTATTTTGTTATTACTGCATATTCGCCAAATATTTTGACTTGTTTATTTTCTAAATCATATTGTGCTAAGTCTTTTTCATATACAATATACGCTTGCTTTTCTGTCATGGAATTAATTCTATTTTTTATTTCCTCTTCATCTGTGATTTCTTGTATTTCATGATTGTCTATTTCTTGTTGATATCGTACATATGTTGTTAATGTTCCATCATGAATTGGATTTGCATAATATAATTCTTCTTTGTTGATATCTCCTATATATTCTACTGCATCAATATATCCTCTTGAGAAACATCCAGACATATCAATTCTTTTATTCCAATGTGTAAAAAATACTATATTATAAAGTACAAATACTACTGTATATATTCCTATAACACTATATATGAATTTCTTTTTTCCCTGCTTTGTTTTCAATTTTTGATAACATGCGTTGATTCCTACTATTATAATCATGAGCATAACATACCATATAGAATTTAAGCGGTTGATATTAGCAGAATTAGTGAAAAGTCCTGTTAATAAACTCATAATCAGCCAAACTTGCATCATACGAATGCCCACATTATTTTCTTTTTTTCTTGTTTTAAAGAAATAGATAAGTCCAATAATAAAAAATATAAGTGCAAATCTATATGTTGTTCCAAAATATGGAGTAGCATTCCATTCTAATCCATCAAATTGTCCAAAAATCACGCTAATTATACAGCCTATGTTTACTATTGCTTGATAGAATATATTTTCTTTTGTAAAGAATAACATATCAGAAGTTCTAGAATTCATATCAAAATATTGAATTGTCATTAGTCCTATTTGTATGTCTTGTTGTATTTTAAAAGCATTGATAAAATACATAACATAAATTGGCCAAGAAATCAGTAAATACATTACAATACTTATGATTAATTCTTTTATAGTAATTTGCTTTTTTCTTATACCATAAATTGCCATAATTATTAAGAAAATTGGTACAAAATAAACAGATACTCCATAAGTATACATAGTAAGTCCAAAGAATATCATAGAAATATATAAAAACCATTTCTTTTCTGTAAAACCTCTGTATAAAAAGTACATAGAAAATAATAAGAAATGTGGCATCATGTTACAGTCAATTGACCATATAGATTGTAACATATGCCATGGGCAAATAGATACTATTGCCATAGATAGCAAACCTATTTTTTCACTTTTGAATATACGTTTCATCAAGTCATAAAATACAATAATTCCTATTATGCTAATAACGAGCATTGGCAGTCTTACGGAAAAAATAGATATGCCAAAAATTTTTATACAAATGGCCATTAAGTACATAAGCATTGTACTTTGTCCCATACTTCCCCAAGCCTCTAAATAAACTGGGAAACTCGTACCATTAGCATCCTTTCCTGTTTCACTAATAGATATAGCATTAATAGCTGTCATCATTTCATCACAGTTTACTTGTGATATAGCGTTTGGCCATAGAAATAACCTTGTTCCTACTGCTACTAAAAAAATAATTACCCAACATATAATTTTTTTCTTTTTTTCCATTGATTTTCTCCTCTTTTTATTTCTTTTCTTATTATATAAAGTTTACTTTTTGTTGTAAAGTTTTTTCTTAAATTTTTGTATTATAAAAACCAAGAACAGGAATATTCTTGGTTTTCTCTTTTTATTTTGAGAATAATACTTTCTCTGATTTATATTGTTTAATAATATATGTTAATACCATTGCTATATAAATAATGGTAGAAATAATCATAATAGCAATATTAAAATAATCTATATTTCCATTGCAAAGGTCTGTAAAAATGACAGTATAATTTAAAAATGGAATAAGAGAAATAATAGGGGTACCTACAACGCCCATCATAAAAGCTATCATTCCTGGGAAGAAAGATATAAATGTCAATGGTGTTAATGCACTTTGTGCTTCTTTAAATGTTTTTGATGTACTAGCTATAGCAATACATAGTCCACTAATAAAGAATGAATACATAACGATAATAATTACCGCTATTAGCATACTAATTGGTGAAAACATAACATCTACACCTTCAAAAATGGTAAACATATTTTGTGCCATTATTAAAGAAATAATTGCTAATAAAAAGCTGATTACTCCTGTAACAATAGAGGAAATACTAACTCCTAAAAATTTTCCTACAATTATATCTTTACTTTTTATAGGAAAGGTTAATAAAGTTTCTAATGTTCCTCTTTCTTTTTCCTCTGCTGTTGTATCTGTAGAAGGATATGTTGCTGAAACTGTGATTGCCATAATAATGAACAAGAATGCATAGCTTCTAATGTAATTCGTAAAGTAATTTTCTTGCTGAGAAACCTCTTCTTTTACTGTAATAATATTTAATACTTCTTCTGCATTTATGCCATTTTCTTGTAAATAATTTTGCTGTAATATCTGTTTATATGCATTAAAATAGTTTTCCATTAAACTAGCTGCATATGTACTAGTTTCTGACCCATCACTATGTAAAGTATATTCTTTATCTTGCTTGGTTATATATAGTTGAATTTCACCATTTTCATATTTTTGTTTTAATTCCTCTTCATTTGCTTGTGTTATTCTAATTTGCATTTGCTCTGCTAATTGCATTTCTTGTTCTGTTAAATCATAGGCAAAACCAATACAATTATATTCTTCTATTTCTTTATTGACTTGCATTTCAAATAAAGCAGACATTCCTAAAATTAATAATGGTATAAATATCGGTATAACTAACATCATGGCTAAAGATTTTTTATCGCGAAATAATTCTCTTAGTTCTTTTTTTAATATATTCCCTAAATTATTCTTCATCTGCAACACCTCCTATCATTTTAAAAAATGCATCTCTTAAATTTGTTGTTTTTGTTTCTTGTTTAATTTCCTCTGGTGTTCCTGCTTGAATAATAATACCTTTATTTAACATCACTACTTTATCACATATATTTTCTGCTTCTTCCATATAATGTGTAGAATACAATATGGTTTTTCCTTTTTGTTTCTCTTTTTTCATAAATTCTAATATAATTTGACTAGATATAATATCTAATCCAGTAGTTGCTTCATCTAAAATATAATATTGGGGATTATGGATTAAGCATCTAGCTATATTAACTTTTTGAGTCTGTCCTGTTGATAAATTTCCAATTTTATTATATAAAAAGTTTTCCATTTTTAACATTTTACCTATTTCTTGTATTCTACTTTCTGCTATTTCTTTTGGTACATTATATATATCTGCACACATTTTTAGTAATTCATAAGTAGATAATGTATCATATAATTTTGTATTTCCTGATAAATAAGCGATTTTTTGTTTAATTTCTATTTCATTTTTTGCATACGTTAGTCCGTCAAAAGAAATACTTCCTTCTGTTGGCTCTAATATTCCTGCTATCATTCTTAAAAGAGTAGTTTTTCCCGCTCCGTTTGGACCTAGTATTCCAATAATTTCTCCTTCTTTTGCCTCAAAAGAAATTCCATTATCTGCATAAAACTCTACTTTTTCTTTTTTGTTTTTATACCTAACAAATTTCTTTTTTATGTTTTCTACTTGAATCATAAAAAATCCCCTTTCTTGTTAATTTTGGTTATTATAACATAGTAAGGAGATTTATTCTATACTTTTGACCAAGTCGTTTTTGTATATTTGCTTATTACATTTATACTATTTTTCCGTCTTCCATTTTTATAATTCTATTTGCCTCTTTTGCAATTTCCATATTGTGTGTAATCATAATAATTGTTTGTTTATATTCTTGATTTGCTTTTTTTAATAGTTGTATAATTTCATTACTAGATTTAGAATCTAAATTACCCGTTGGTTCATCTGCTAGGATAATGGTAGGATTAATAATTAAAGCTCTTCCTATTGCTACCTTTTGTTGCTGTCCCCCAGATAATTCATTTGGCAAATGTGTTTTTCTATTTTCTATATTTAAAAATTTCATAATTTCCTCTAGTCTTTTTCTATCTACTTTCTTTTTATCTAATTCTATTGGTAGTGTTATATTTTCTTGTACATTCAATGTAGGTATTAAATTATAAAATTGATAAATAATTCCTATTTTTCTTCTTCTTAATATGGTTAATTCTTTCTTTTTCATTTCATATATATTTTTATCATAAAAGAAAACTTTACCTTCTGTTGGTTTTTCTAGCCCTGCTATAGTATGTAACAAAGTGGATTTTCCACTACCCGAAGGACCAATTATAGCAATAAATTCTCCTTCTTCTATTTCAAAAGATATATGATTTAATGCAATAACTTTTGCTTCATTTTTTCCATATATTTTACTTAAATTTTCTACTTTTATAATTTTCATTGATATTTCTCCTTATACAATTTACTCATTCTTGATAGTCCTTGATGAATATGTTGTTATAACTATAGCTATGAAAAATAGTAATACCAAAAATACTAATATTTCTCCAAAAGGTATTAATAATTGCTCAGTAACAATCATATTCTGCATATATTTTATAATGGCATATATGATTGGTATTGATAAAATAATAGATATCATTAGTGCTTTTATTAACATATAGATACATTCAAAAATTAAAATTTTATTAATGTTTGCTTTTGTTGCTCCTAGACTATGTAAAATGGTAAAATCTTGTTTTCTTTCATATATACTTGCGCTAATTATATTGATTGTACTAATCATTCCTATAATTAGTATAGCTAAAATGAAAATTCTTAGAATAAGATGTATGATTTCAATATACATGATTTTCTTTTGATTATTTAAGGAATAATATTCTACATGAAATTCGTCATTTAATTTTTGTGCAAGACTTTCTATATAATTTGAAAATCCAACTATATTGTTACATTTTATCTTTACAAAAGTTAGATTACCAACTTGAGTCATCCATCCAGAATAATTTTTTAGCTCCTCTTCTATTTTATTATACTCTTCTTTATTTACAAAAATAGTAGGATTTTGTTCTATTTGGATATCTTGAAATCCTTCTACTAATTTATCTGTCAATATTATTTTTTTATTAAAACTTTCATTATCTATCTTTTCATATTTGGCAATATACAAATTTAAGTCTTCATCAACATATTCAAAATTCTGTTCTACAATGTTTAGTTTTAAAGGATAGCCTTCTTTAAATGGTTTGGAAAAAATATATTTTGTTTCTTTTTCATTAAGAAACATTGTTGTTGTATTATTATAGATTATCCAATCTCCCTCTTTTCCATTTACTTCTTGAACATATTTTTTATATGTTTCGTTATCTAATCCAATAATACGCATGTCTATACCTACTTTTCCATCTTCATATGTAGTTACTTGATTACTAGGTATTAATGCTTCTGTTGGCTCAACTAAAATATGTGGTCCCATCTCTTTATATTCTATATATTCTATTTTATCATTATACTGTATTTCATAATTTCTCAATATAGATTTATAATCTATATTCATTGATGTAATTGTTAGCTTGGCATCAACATCATATCCCGTTACTAATTCTGCTGTTTTTTCTTCATAGTTAATATATGTACTAATTGTTATGTATGACGTCATACAAACTACTAGTAGTATCGTGATTACTCTGTACTTATTTTTCATTCTTTTGATATTTTTTATTGCCAATTTTCCTTCTATGGGAAGTATTTTTGGTAAAATACCTTTTTTCTTTTTATATTTTATTTCATTATTATTTCTAATACCTTGAATTACAGATGCAGTACTTGCTTTCACACTTGGAAGTAATGCTGAAATATATAAATTAATTATAATTATTAATATAGATGCAAGACAGTAGGGAATATATAATACAAGTTTAAAAACATATCCTGTATTCATTATTATATGGTTTAATAAATTTAAAATTATATTTGCACATAATACAGATATTGCTCCTCCTATTATAATTCCTATTATTCCCATTATAGCTATTTCTGTAAATAGCATTTTTAATATTTGTCCTTCTGTAGCGCCAACACTATTTAATATAGCGTATTCTTTTCTCCTTTCATCTATTGTTATTAAAAAAGAGTTATACAATACAATTATAAATAATATAGAAAAAGCTACTACTATTAAAATTAACATTATATTTAAAGCATAAGAATAATTTAATCTTGCTTTACATACTAAAGAACCACCTTCTTGAGTAATCCCCATATCTATTAATCCATATATCATGAGTAAATTTTCGTTAAAACTACATTTTTGTGCCATTGTTATAGTAGATATTCCTATTTCCTTAAGTATTTGTGTTGAATATTCTTCTGCTTTTCTAATATCCGTATATTGAATATATATATTGATATTATTTGTATTAGTAAGGTTATCTTTTTCTGTTAGTTCTCTTAAATTTTGTGTTTCATTTTCTTGTATGTAAATTTTTTCAACATATGGTTTTTGCTTGATTTTATTAATATCTTCTATATTTACATCCTTTATAATAAAGCTATAATCATTGTGATTGGCTTTCCTATTTTCATCAATACCACTTTTTATACTAGATACCATTAACATAGTAGTAAATAGTAAAATTGAACATAATATGATGGATATAATAGTAAATAACGTCCTTTTTCCATATTTTTTTAGATTATTGAATGCCAGTTTTATTTCTATATTCATATACTTTTCTCCTAAATTATTTTATTTATAATTGCATTTCAATACTATTGTCTATATATTTTTTATAAAAGGGAGCTCAAATTTCAAGCTCCCTTAAATAAAACATTAATATGCAAGTGTTTTTTATTTATTTAGAAATTTTTACCTTGTTTCTTTGCTTCTATTTTTTAATGATAGAAATACAAATTTAAACCTTTAATTCCACTTTTAGATACAAAAGTAATCTTAACATCATAATTTCCTTTTGGCAGAGATCCTACCCAAGTTAAAGAACCTAATTGATTGTTTGCAGTTGCTGTTGCACTGCGTACTTCTCCAGTAACTTGGTTAGTAAGACTAAATACTACTATTCCAGATCCTCCTGTTGTACCAATATTCCACTGTACTTGACTTGCACTTTGGGATAGTGATACTGTTCCAAGATATTTGTCTTTTGATAATGTCCCTGAGTAGGAAAAATGTTGGAAATAATTTGAGGCCCGCTGAATTCCTTCCTCTACATCTTTTGTGGTTTCTAGGTTTTCATCTGATACTACTATACTATCAGTATCAAAAGTTCCCTCCGCAGCCATTACCTGCATCCCAGAAGTTACTAACATAACTACCAATAACATGGTAGTTGCAATTGCTCTTAAATGTTTTTTCATTTTTTCCTCCTGTCGTTAATTGCACATTCATGTTTATTTCTTCCTACGTATTTATTTCTGAAATAATTATAACATTTTTTTTATTAATTTCAATGCTTTTTCTTTATTTTTTGTTATTTTTTTCATATATTATTATTTATTTTACATTATTCGACATTTTTCTACATTTTTTTCTTTTTTTCTACAAATTCTAAATTTTATAGCACATCTTTCTTTTTTCTCTTAAATAATTATACTTATTAAACCTCCCCCATTTTTATTCATTTTCTATATTCCCAAACTGTATCTTAGCTGATTGCCTTATTTCATCGTCACTTTGAATAGAAACATTATGAGGAAGAATGTATTGATTTTTATATTTTATGTAACTTTTTATTATAAATTGTGGATATGACATATAATCTATAAATTCTATTATCATTTCTGTTGCATCTATCATTTCTTCATAATTATTTACTTCAATGTATGTTTCAAATTCTAAAATCCAATTTTCTTGTGTATCCCAACCATATGTACAATCTTCATAACTTTCTTCAACAGTAAATTTACTTTTATTAGGACTATCCCATCTATCAAAAAAATATTGATAGATTCTTGCATCAGCATCTTGTTTAAAGGTTTCATCCTCTCTTTTCGATATTGCATGAATTTCTAATTCTGGTATTTCTTTAATTTTATAAATAAAAAAGCCATTACCTGTTATATCTGATTTCACTATTTTTTCCTCAAAATCTATTAAATAAATACTTTTTAAATTATTAATTCTAGCTAGTTTATATTTCATTTGTATAAAATTAGCCCAACAACTTCCTAAAAGAATAATAATTAAAATTATGCTCATTATAATTACGATTTTTTTGATATTTTTTCTTTTGCTTAGCGTTTCTTTACTTGTTTTTCTTTCGAATTCATGATATATATCAAATCCATATTTTTCTATCGTATCTGATTTTTCTTTTTGTGTAAAGTCTTCAATTTCTTTCCAATCACTGTTATCTTTCAACATTTTTCTTTGTATGATATATTTAATTCTTTAAATAACCATACCCCTCCTCTTTTCCCTTTTTCATTTTCTTCTTTTGTGTAAAAGTATATCATAAACTCTACTTTTCTTCAATAATTCATTTATTTTCATATGTAACCTATAGTTATATACCGTTCAACAATCTATGAATTTTTTATACAAAAAATAACTTACAACCTTTACAAGTTTGCAAGCTATTATAAATTGGTGCGCCATAGAGGGGTCGAACCTCCGACCTTGTGATTAAGAGTCACCTGCTCTACCAACTGAGCTAATGGCGCATATATTTATGAAATTCACTTACTTATTATAGTATCTTTTCTTACTTCTGTCAATAGTTTTACGTAAAATCCCATCATCTAAAATATTCCAAAAGAACCTTAAAGGTTTAAGGTTCTTTTGTTCCCTTTCTTATGATTCTATCTAATGCACTATAGGTGTCTCTTGAAATTTCTTCTCTAGATACTTCAATTCCATCTTTCTTTAAAATTTTATAAGTGACACTTTTTGCTCCATTTGTTCCCATTTGTTCAATTTGTTCAACGCCCTTTTGTAAAGTATCATCTTCTATATAATTTACCTGATAAGGAATTTCCTCTAAAATTTCGCTCCTTAATTCTACATCATATTCTTCTGGCTCTTGTATACCATAAATTTCTACAGTTACAATTCCATTACTCACCTTTGATGTTACTTTTATTGGATATTTTCTCGAATTTTTAAATTTAAAATCTATCGTTCCCCAAGATACTGTAGCATCTCTTCCTGCATCTACATAAGATGTTAAAAATCTATGGTTACTTCTACTTACAATTTCCAAATTAGCATATAATACTGCATTATATAGGGTAGAAGATAATTGGCAGATTCCTCCACCTATTCCATCAACTACTTTTCCGTTTTCGTACACAGCTGCTTCTTTATATCCAGCGGCTATGGTCCTTTCTCCTACAATTTGGTTATAGGAAAAAATTTCTCCTGGTAACACAATTGTTCCATCTATTTTTTCAGAAGATAATTCTAAATTATTACTTCTATTTTTATTGCTAGCATCATATCTTGTAGAGAATTTTGCTAATTGCTCTGGAAATGCTTCCTTTCCTAATTCCATTAAGGTTACTTCTGGCTCTGTAATTTTTAAGGGGATTGTATATTCTTCTTTTTCTTCTTGCAATAGTTCTTTTGCTTCTTCTATAGAAATAGCAAAGTCTATGCCATTTACTTCTGGATGTACTTGCATTTCCTCTGTTTCCTCTATATATGCATTTTCTGGCTCTTTATATATTTCATTATGTATTTTTTCTATATCAATACTTTCTACTATACTTTGTTCACAAGGAATTTGAATCACATTGGTTTCCGTAGATTTTATAGCTTGAATTATTTCCTCTTTTAATTTTTCTTCATTTACTACTAAACCTGTTTTTCCTTTTTTAATAATTAATTGATTTCCTTCTATATAATAATTATTCTCTACTTTCGCATTAGGTAGTTTTCCTTCCATTTCTTCTATAATTTGATTTAATTTTTCTTCATCTATCTGTACACCGTATTTCTATGTTTTTACCAAATATATATGTGAATAAAATTTGATAATTATCTTGCAGAATATTACCTGTTTTCCCTATTTTACAAGCTTCTAATAATTTTTCTTGTATGTCAGAGGAAAAATTTAATTCTGCTACAGATATATTATCTGAAAAATCTTGATAACGTAATTCTATTGTATGATTTTTTTCTTGTTCTAACCATTCTTGCACTTTTTTTGTTGCTTCTTCTTGCGTTAAGCCTCCCACATGGATACCATTAATTTGAATTCTCGCAACAATTTTATCACTACCAAAATTAAGCATTGCAAACATAATGGAAACTATAATTCCTATAATTGCTACTATCATAATAATGATTATAGTTTTTTGGCTTTTTTTCATTTTATCACCCACTATAACTATATTTCTTTTGTTGCATTCATATTAACATATATGCCTTTTTTTTACAAGGTAATTTTTTGATACTTTTTTACATTTACTTGTAGACAAAAATTACTTTTTTATATATAATGAATAAAAATATTGTTGAAAGAGGTCGATTTTATGTTAGGAAGCTTAATTACAAAAGTAAGAAAAGATAAAAGTATTACCAAAATGGCCCTTGCCAAAGCTACTGGCGTAAACATAGGTCATATTACGCATATAGAAAAAGGGCAAAGAAACCCTAGTCATAAGACTTTAAGAAATATCTGCAAATCTTTAGATATTCCTTATCAACCAATTGCCTATACCTATGATAGAACTATTTCAGAGGATCAAGAGCGATACAAATTAATTAATCATATTTCTTATAACAAAGTTCCTGTTGCAGAAAAAATAACCGATTTTGTAGATTGTCCTTCTTCTGCACCTAATACTTCTTTTGCTCTACGCATCCAAGATGATGCCATGGAGCCACATTTGAAAAAAGGTGGAATTGGTTTTGTTGAATTAAATGCTAATTTAAATAATAAAGATATTGGTATTTTTTCTTATCATGGTCAAATTTTAATTCGTAGATTTATTATCAGACGAGATAAATTAGTACTAAGAAGTGATAATAAAGCTTATGAAGATATTGATATAAATGAAGATACTGAATTTTATATTATTGGTAGAATTGTTAATGGATAATTTTTCTACAAAATATTAAAAATTTTTTAAAAAAATGCTTGAATATTGTATTTTTTAATAATATAATGTTAATACAAAAGATAAGCTAGAGGAGAGATAAAAATGGAGTTAGTTAAAAACATATTTTTTAATACAGACAAATTAATTAATAATTCAACTGTTAAAATTTCTTATGCAGGATATTTGTTTCAAAATAATTCTGAAGAAGTATTTTTTCACTATGGATTTGGTGAAAATTGGGAACAAGTAAATGATATTCCTATGAAGAAAACAGAACTTGGTTTTCAATGTGAAGTAGACATTCCTGATACCGATTCTTTTCATTTTTGTTTTCATAATAATACTGGTGTATGGGATAATAATTTTGGGCAAAATTTTAGTTTTCCTGTAGAAAAAGTGGAAAAAAAACAGAATCCTATAGAAGAAAATAAAGAAGAATATGCTTTAATTACTACCACTCAACCAGAAATGATAGTTCATAAAGGATTAAAAAAATCTTATATATGGAGTAAAAAAATTAGACTTGCTATATATAAACTTATACATTATCTTCCTAAAATTGTTTCAGGAAATTATAAACGAAAAATAGAAGAATAAAATAGTATTTAAAAAATCACCAACATATGTTAGTGATTTTTTTATCATCTTTTACCTAGTTTTTTATATGACCCATCCTCCATTAGGAGAAATAATTTGACCTGTTGTATATTCATCTTCAATCAGCCATTCTACACATTTTGCCACATCTTCTGGCTTTCCTATTTTTTCTAAAGGAATCTGGCTTTTTATTTCTTCTATTTCTTGTTTACTAAAGTCTTGATTCATATCTGTCATAATCATTCCTGGTGCTACAGAGTTTACTCGGATACCTGATGGACCTAGTTCTTTTGCTAAAGCTTTTGTCATTCCATCTATGGCAGCTTTTGCTGTTGAATATGCTACTTCACAAGATGCCCCTGTTATTCCCCAAATAGAAGAAATATTAATAATGCAACCTTGATGTTCTTGTAACATATATTTTACAGCTTCTTGACTCATATAAAATACGGAATTGACATTATTCGTCATCATTTTTTCCCAGTTTTCGTCTGTAATCTCTGTAAATAATTGATATTGTGAAATTCCCGCATTATTTATTATATAATCCACTTTTTTATATTTTTTTATTGTATAAGCAATTAACTTTTTTACTTCTTCCCTATGAGATACATCTGCTTGAAATATATCGATATCCCATCCCTCTTTTTTTAATTGCTTTTGTAGCTCTTCTGCTTGTTTTTGAGAAGTGTTGTAATTGGCAATTACTTTTATTCCTTTTTTAGCTAACATGATAGTTATTGCTCTTCCTATTCCTTTTGCTGCTCCTGTAACAATTGCTACTTTCATTTTTATCACTCTTTCCTAAAAAAATAAAAAAGTCAATAATTAAGAGTTATCTCAAAACTATTGACCTTTTATTATGGAGCCACTTATCCGAATTGAACGGATGACCTACTGATTACAAGTCAGTTGCTCTACCATCTGAGCTAAAGTGGCAAACTGGTGACCCCGACGGGAATCGAACCCATGTCTCCGCCGTGAAAGGGCGATGTCTTAACCGCTTGACCACGGGGCCGTATATACAAAGGATTTATAAAAATAAATCCTTTTGGTGAGCCATCGCGGACTCGAACCGCGGACAACTTGATTAAAAGTCAAGTGCTCTACCACCTGAGCTAATGACCCAAATAAGTTGCGTCTCCGCAACTGCTTAACTATAATACTATATTTTTTGTTGTTTGTCAACGTTTTTTTGAAAATTTGTGTCTTTTTTGTGAATTTTTTTATTTTTATGCATTTAATTTTTCTAATACTTCTTCTACATCAATTCCATGAACCATGCAAGCTTCTTCAAGTGTTTCTGCTTGTGATGCTGGACATCCTAAACAATGCATTCCTACTTCTAATAATATTTCTGCTTTTTCTGGAGCCTTTTCTAATAATTCTCCTATTTTTGTATCTTTGTTAAATTTCATTCAAAATCATCCTTTCACTTTTAATTAGTATTATTTTGTCGAAATAATAGAACTTTTGTCATTTTACCACATTTTTCCAAAAAAGTATAGACTTTTTTTAAAAATTGTTGTATTATATTTTTCACCAAAGGAGAGTGATTATCGTTTCATCTTTATTTATTGCATTTCTATTCGTTCTTATTATGAATTGTTTCATTAGTTTTTATGCATTTTATACTATATTTGAGCTTATTTTTTGTCAAAATACGCAAGGTGACAAACTTTTATTAAAACAAAAACAATTAAATAGAAAGGAGTTTTAGTCATTTTAAAAAAAATTATATTTTATCTTATATATATGTTTATCACTTGCCTAATTGCCTATTACTTTTTTTCCCCTTTATATAGTTCTAATGAAATTTATTTTCCTTTTGCAGTTCATCCTTTTAACATTTGCGAGAAGCAACCTGAATTATGGAACTTATTAAAAATACTTTTTATCATAACCTATATTATTTCTCATAGTGTTATTGCCATTTTTTTCATTTCTCGTTTCTCTCATTTTTTCAAAAAAAGTAAACCTCACACTACTTCCACAGATGATTTACAATTATTCATTGGAAAAAATGAAAAACAAGAAATCCTTTCTATTCCAGAAAAAGGGTTATATCAAAATATTCTTATTACAGGCACAATAGGTACAGGTAAAACCAGTAGTGCTATGTATCCTTTTACCAAACAGTTACTAAGTTATAAATGCTTTCTTCCCGAAGATAAAATTGGTATGCTTATATTAGATGTTAAAGGAAATTACTATGCAAAAGTAAAACAATATTGTCAAGAATTTGATCGTCTTTCTGATTGTATTGTTATTGATTTAAGTCGGAAAAGTTAAGTATAATCCTTTACACAAACCTCACTTACATCCTTCAGTCATTGCTAATCGTTTAAAAACAATTTTATTACTATTTTCCCCTAATAATACAGAAAGTTTTTGGCTAGATAAAGTAGAACAATTATTAACAGAAGCTATTAAATTATGCAGATTATATAACCACGGTTATGTTACTTTTGAAGAAATTCATCAATTAATTCTATTTCATAACTATTACGAAAAAAAAGTTGGTTATTTAAAGCAATTATTTTTATCTAATACCTTTTCACAAGAACAAATTTATGATTTACTTTCTAGCTTAAAATTTTTCGAAAAAGAATTTTTTCAATTAGATGATAGAACTATAGGTATTTTAAAATCTGAAGTTACTCGTATTACTAGCTTATTTTTATCTGAATACCAAATAAAATCTGTATTCTGCCCTAAAAAAAATGAAATTACTTTTCGAGGATTTTCGGAAGTTATCAAAAAGGGTAAAATTGTCATCTTAAATATGAATATTGCTACTTATCGCAATCTATCTAAAGTGATAGCTGCCTATTTAAAACTTGATTTTCAGTCTGAAGTATTATCTCGATTAGCAAAACCAAATGCCATTCATCGAACTGTTTGTTTTATTAGTGATGAGTTTCATGAATATGTAAGTTCTTTAGATGCAGAGTTTTTTGCTCAAAGCAGAGAAGCCAAATGTATTAATATTGTTGCTACACAAAGTTATACTTCTCTTCTGAATACTTTACAAAATCAATCTGCAGTAAAGGTAATTGTGCAAAGCTTAGTCAATAAGTTATGGTTTCGTACAGATGATGTTTTTACGATTGAAGACATTCAAAAACAAATAGGAAAAGAAGAAAAGCAAAAACTTTCTCAAACTATATCTGAAAATGCTAAAGAAACCAATTATAATTATTTATTGAAACGATTTCACTCTTATGGTTCTAATTTATCTGAATCTTTTAACACATATTCTATGTCTGACTATATTTATGATACTAACTTTTTCACTCAAAAACTAGAAACCTTTAGTTGCTTGTGCTTTATTTCTAATGGGTTTTCTATTTTACCACCACAAAAAATTAAAATGTTTACTAACTATTTATCAGAAAGGAGATAATGTTTATGAAACATAAAAAAATGTATTATATTTTTCTTTTTATATTTGCATTATTGCTTATTCCTAATTTTTGCTTTGCATGGGGTGAACCTGAATTAGTTAACAAATTAAATAGTGCTTTTGAAAATATTAGAGATTGGTTAATTAAATTAGCTACACCTGCTGCAGCGGTTGCTGTAGGAACTGGTGTTTTTATGAAAAAATTTAGCTTTGGTGATGAAGAAAAAATGCGTCTAGGAAAAAAATTAATTAAAGGAAGTCTTTTTTCCTATGCTTTTATTTTGGCCATTAATTTAATATTATCTGCTATACAATCTTTAGTAGGTTAGGAGGATTTTTTACGGAAACTTCTGAAAATATTTCTCAAGTCATCATCAATACTATTAATACTATTTTTAGCAATCTTTTTTCTTCTATTGATAATCAAGTATATACGCTATTAGATACCTTTACCTTTATTGACACTAGTATTATACATAATTCTTTTATGGAAAACTTACTAGGAAATCATATATCTACAAGTATTCTGATTATTGCTAATTCTCTTTTAATTGCTTTCACCATTTATTATTGCGTAAAATTATTATTTTCTCATTTAACCTATATTTCTTTAGAAAAGCCTTATCAATTTATTTTCCGTTTATTACTTTTTGCTATTATTATGAATTCTGCTTATTTTATTTGTGAGCAAATTATTTCTATTAATTCTTTAATTTCTTCTGCTATTCAGTCTATAGGGAATGAACTTTTTGGGCATACTTCTAATTTTCAATCTTTCATTTCACAATTCAATACCATAATTAGTGTAGAAAGCACTTCTTTCAATATTTTTTCTTTAGAAGGAATGATAAAAGGTTTTATTTCTGTAGGTTTAATACAACTGATTTTTTCTTATGCACTACGTTATATCATGATTAAAGTTTTTATTGTTATTGCTCCTTTTGCCATTTTAAGTTTGGTACATTCTTCTAGCACATGGTTTTTCAAAAATTGGTTAAAAGCTTTCTTAGGGTTACTTTTTCTACAAAGTCTAATTGCTATTATTTTATTAATTATCTTTTCTATTCACTTTGATACTACAAACTTATTTTCACAAATACTTTATTTAGGAGGTGTTTATGCTCTAATTAAGGCTAATACTTATATTCAATATTTAATTGGTGGTATTTCTACAGAAATTTCTCAAATTTCTTCTAAAATTTACCATACTTTTTCTAAATAGAAAGGAGAATTTACATGAAATTTATTTTTCCTCAAAATTATCAATTTAAAAATAAATTATTCGGAATGATTGATTATTCTACAGCTATTTTTGATGTGTTATGGTGTCTTCTCATTTATTGTGTTACCATTCCTTTTTCTGATATCTCTGTTAAATGCATCATTTTTATTATATGTTGTTTTCCTATTTTATTAATTAGTCTTGTAGGGATTCAACATGAAAATTTTTTATATGTTGCCTATTATTTTATTAAATTTTTATGTAACCGTAAAGTCTATTTATATAAAAAATAACCTTAATTATTGTTGTCATTTTCGACATAAAATGATATAATCTTTTCTATAATATTCATTATAAAAGGAGTTGTACTTTTATGAAATTAGAACAAAATGATAAGTCATTATTATTTTCTCAAACAGAGTTACCTGATGTGTTTTTTACAGAATATTTATCCCAAGCTACTGGTGATTCTATTAAGGTATATTTATATTTATTATTTTTATCTAAATATAATAAAGATGTAAAAATGAATGATTTATCTAAAAAGTTAGAACTTCCTTTACAAAATATTCAAGATTCTTTAAAATATTGGGAAGAAAATGGCGTAATCACCAAAAAGAATAATGGATATATTATGAATAATTTACAAGAAATAGAACTTCATAAACTTTATAAACCAAAAGTTTCTTTATCTGCTGATACTTTAAAGAAAACTGCTGAAAATCAATATCGTGCAAAAGCTATTGAAAATATTAATAATGAATTTTTTCAAGGTGTCATGTCTCCTTCTTGGTACAGTGATATTGATTTATGGTTTAAAAAATATGGTTTTGATGAAGAAGTTATGATTGCACTTTTTCGTTATTGCTATAATCGTTCTGCGCTTCATCGCAACTATCTTCAAACAGTTGCAGATGCGTGGTATAAGAATAAAATTAAAACATTTAATGACTTAGATATCTATTATGAAAAACAAGAAAAGTTAAATAAAATTTTTAAATCTATTGCTAGAAAGCTAGGTTTTTCACGCTCTTTAACACAGTATGAAGAAGCTTATATTGAAAAATGGGTAGTAGACTTTAACTATAATATGGACATTATTGAAATTGCTTTAAAAAAGACTACTTCTAAAGCAAACCCTAATTTTGATTATTTAGATAAAATTATTTCTAACTGGCATGAGCATGGTTTAAAAACCGTTAATGATGTGCAAAAATTTTTGATAGATTTAAAACAAAAAAGAGAAAATACAAAAGAATTAGAAAAGAAAACTGGTTACACCAATTATGATCAAAGAAAATATGATAATTTAAATCAACTATATGCTAATTTTAATTTATAGGAGGGCTATATGGAGCAATCCACTTTAAAACAATTATTAACAGAATATGAAAAAAAACGTATGCATGCAGTTCATGAAGCCAAAGAAAGAAAAAAAGAGATATATGCTCTTGCACCACGTTTACAAGAAATTGATGATGCATTAACCAAAGAAGCCATTCAGACCTCGAAACTGATGCTTTCTCAAAATAATCCTAATTTGGTAAAATCTTTAGAAGAAAATATTGCTCAATATAAAGAGGAAAAAGAAAAAATTTTATCTTCTTTAGGAAAATCTTCTGCTGATTTAAAACCTAAATATGAATGTGATTTTTGTCATGATACTGGCTATGTAACAGACGGATATCATAGTACTATGTGTAATTGTTTAAAACAAAAAATTTATAATATAGAATATAATAAAAGTAATATTTCTAACCTAGAAAATCAAAATTTTGACAACTTCTTATCCACATATTATTCAGAAAATGTGGATGAAGAAAAATATCATTCTTCTATTTCTCCTAGAAAGAATATAGAGAATATTAAAAAAATTGCTTATCATTTTATTGAAAATTTTGATGACCCAAATGAAAATAATCTATTATTTTCAGGGAATACTGGTCTTGGGAAAACCTTTTTAAGTAGCTGTATTGCTAATGAACTTTTAAAAAAGGGAAAGACAGTTTTATATCAAACTGCCCCTGTTATGCTAGATACTATTATTGATTATCGTTTTGGAAAAAAAGATGTACCTAAAAATATTTATGACAATATTCTTCATGTAGATTTATTAATTATTGATGACTTAGGAACAGAATCTATGAATAGTATGAAATTTACAGAATTATTTAATATTATTAATTCACGTTTATTAAACCCTAATCATAAAGTTACTAAAACAATTATTTCTACCAATTTAAGCTTACAAAATTTATATAATAATTATGATGAAAGAATTGTTTCTCGCATAGTTGGGAATTATAATGTTTGTTATTTCTATGGAGAAGATATTCGTTTTCAAAAAAAATTTTCCAATAGAAGATAGAGAAGTTGGGTTCTTCTCTATTTTTTTATTTTTTATTCTTCATTTTCTTGATTTTCTATTGTTTCAATGCTTACCACTTTTCCCCCATCATTAGTTCTCATAAGTGTTACCCCTTGTGTTGATCTTCCTAATATACTGATTTCTTCTACTCTTAATCTAATAATAGTTCCTGTATCTGTAATAAGCATAACATCTTCTGTTCCCTCTGTAATTTTTATTCCTACTAGATTTCCTGTTTTTGGTGTTACTTTATAAGTAATAACTCCTCTTCCTCCTCTATTTTGTACTCTATATTCATCTAATTCTGTTCTTTTTCCAAATCCATTCTCTGTAATAGCAAGTAGAGTTGCATGATTTCCTGCTATAATAGATTCCATTCCTATAACTTCATCATCTTCATCTAGTTTCATTCCAATTACACCTTGTGCTGTTCTTCCCATAGGTCTTACATCTTTTTCGTCAAAAGTAATGCTCATTCCCTTTTTCGTTACTAAAACTACATTATCTTCTCCATCTGTTAGCCTTACTTCTATTAATTCATCATCTTCTTTTAATGTTATCGCAAGTAGTCCGCTCTTTCTTACTGAATTATACTCTTGCAAAGATGTCTTTTTAATTAATCCATTTTTTGTTGCCATCAATAGATATTTTCCTTCTGCGAAATTATTAATTGGAATAACTGCTGATATTTTTTCTCCATTATCTAATCTTAATAGATTTACTATAGCAGTTCCTTTTGCTGTTCTTCCTGCCTCTGGAATTTCATATCCTTTTAGTTGATATACTTTTCCTTTATTACTAAAGAATAATATAGTATCATGGGTAGATGCTGTAAAGATTTGTTTTACAAAATCTTCTTCTCTTGTTGCAATGCCTGTTATACCTTTACCGCCTCTTTTTTGGCTCTTATATGTATCTATTGGCATTCTTTTGATATATCCAAAGTGTGTTAATGCCACTACTGTTTGTTCTTCTTTAATTAGGTCTTCTACATCTATCTCTCCTTCAGCTGCAACTATTTTTGTTCTTCTTTCATCTCCATATTTTTCTTTAATTTCAGTAAGTTCTTCTTTAATAATGTCAAACACTAGTTTTTCACTCTCTAAAATAGCTCTTAAATGTTCTATCAATTTCATTAATTGTTCGTATTCTTCTTCTATTTTTTCTCTTTGTAAGCCTGATAATGTTTTTAATCTCATATCCAAAATGGCTTGAGCTTGTATATCTGAAAGATTAAATCTTTTCATTAATCTTTCTTTTGCATCATCATATGCACTACGAATAATATTAATGACTTCATCTATATTATCTAAAGCTATTTTTAATCCTTCTAAAATATGTGCTCTTGCTAAAGCTTTATCTAATTCAAATTTTGTTCTACGTATAATTACATTTTCCCTATGTTTTATATAGTATTGTAAGCATTGTCTTAATGTAAGTATTTTTGGTTCTCCATCTACTAAAGCAAGCATAATAATTCCAAAAGAATCTTGCATTTGTGTATTTTTATATAACTGATTTAATACCACTTGTGCATTGGCATCTCTTTTTAATTCTATAACAATTCTTACTTTTTCTTTTCTATCTGATTCATCTCGAATTTCTGAAATTCCTTCTATTTTCTTTTCTCTTACATGTGAAGCAATATTTTCAATTAATTTTGCTTTATTTACTTGATATGGTAAAGAACTAACAATAATTCTTTGTTTATTATTACTCATTTCTTCAATTTCTGCTTCTGCTCTTACTGTTATTTTTCCTTTACCTGTTGTGTACGCTTCTTTAATACCTTCTCTTCCTAAAATAATGCCTTCTGTTGGAAAGTCTGGTCCCTTAATAATTGTCATTAATTCTTCATCAGAAACATCATTATTTTCAATTAATCTAATAATTCCATTAATTACTTCTGTTAAATTATGTGGAGGTATATTGGTTGCCATACCAACGGCAATACCTGATGATCCATTTACTAAAAGTGCTGGTATTTTTGCAGGAAGTACAGTTGGTTCTTGTAATCTATCATCAAAGTTTGGCATAAAATCTACTGTATTTTTTTCAATGTCTGTCAACATAGTTTCTGCTATTTTAGACATTCTTGCTTCTGTATAACGATATGCAGCTGCTCCATCCCCATCTGTAGAACCAAAATTTCCATGTCCATCAATTAATGGGTATCTCAAAGAGAAATCTTGTGCCATTCTTACCATAGCATCATATACAGATGAATCTCCATGTGGATGATATCTACCAAGTACATCTCCTACCGTTGTTGCAGATTTTCTATAAGGTTTATCTGATGTTAATCCATCTTCATACATAGTATATAAAATTCTTCTATGTACTGGTTTCATACCATCTCTAACATCTGGAAGTGCACGTTGTACAATAACACTCATGGCATAATCGATGTATGCTGTTTTCATTTCTGTTTCAATGTTTCTTACTATAATTTTACCGTCTCTATTTTCTTCCATTTTTTACATCCTTTCCTTTACTTATGTGCTATTTCCTATGTATGTATTATACTTGAAACACAAAAAATATGCAAGAAAAAAAGCTAAAAAACTTTAGGGATTTTAAGGCTTTTTAGCTTTTTTAAAAGTATGTTTTTGAACTAAAATTTTTATTACATATCTTTTTCCTGTTAGAATTTTTTGAAACAATTTTTATATCCCTGATAAAATTTTTTTGAATCAAAATAATAGATTTGTATAAAAAGATATTTGAATAAATGAAAAGATATATAATAAATCTTTTTGAAAAAATATATATTTATATGTTATTGATTAACATAGAAATAACTATTGTAATAATGTAACTAATTGTAGTTGTTCTTCCGTCAAATTGAAACTTTTGTTATTATTTTTTATTAATTGATGTAAATTTTCTATTGTCCTTGCTTCTGTAAGAGTATTTTCTAATGGTATAATTAGTTTAAATTTTTCCTTCATTTTTTGATATTCTTTTTCCATTCCTTCAAAATCTTTATTTGAAAAATACTCTTTCCAATTATTGCTATATTTTTGTAATTTCTCTGCTGCATCTAATTGTTCATTAAAATTACTTTCTATTTTATTAGAAATACTATCTAATACTACATCTTTTCCTTTTTTTATAGTTTGTATTAATCCATTTGATATATTTCCGGCATTTGCTACTTTATCTAGTACAAAGTCTAAAGAATCTGAAATACCCTCTATAATTCCTCCACTTTTTATAGCATTTTGTGCTTGTCCTACTGTTTCAAAATTTCCTGTAAATATTCCTATTACACTTTTTCCTAAATCAATGGCTGAATCTATAGCTTGTTTTACTCCTTCTTTAAATCCATTTTGTAATATAGCATCTTTTACATCAATAACTTGTTCTTCTATTATATCTGGAAGCAGTGCTCTTATGCCTATATCTAATCCTGTATTTACTACTTTTCCTAAATTCGTTTCTAAGAAATTTTTTGTTCTTTTTCTAAATTATTTTCTTGTATTAAATTATTTTCTAATTCGGGCATGTTACCTCCTATATTTTTATTTTTTGATATTCTTTTTGTATATGTTTATTTACAAATTGAAAATGTTCATTAATATGTTGATTATATTTTTCATTTAATTGAATTTTACCTAAAATTTTATATTCTTTAAAAATATGTTGAATAACATTTTCTTCTATAGCATTTTCATTATATTTATTAATTAAAAGTTTTATTTTATTTTGGGGAATTTTCCAATGAATCGAATACATATTTAATAGTTGTTTAGCCTTTTTTATTTCAGATACATTTCCTTCTAATAGAAAAATACATTGTGTACTATTTTCTAATATATTTTTTGTATAGTCAAAAAAGCATTCTGATGAAGTATCTATTAATATATAATCATAATATTGTTTTATTTCTTTTATGATTTGATAAATTTTTTCACTACTAATTTTATATTTACTATCAAATAATAAATTGATTCCAGAAACTAAATCTATGGATGAATTAATTTTTATTATTAAATCGTGAATTGTTATTTGAGAATAAATTAAATCATTTTCTTTTATTTTTCTTTGTATTTTTTTAGTATATTTTTTTACACCTAACATAGTATGTAGACTATTATTCAGTATATCAAAATCTATGATAAGTATTTTCTTATTTTGTGTTTGTAACATATTTGCCATTTGTATAGTAACAATACTTTTGCCTACTCCTCCTGTTCCTAAGATAGGGATAATTTGATTTTCTGTTATTTTTTCTACAGTTTCTTTTTGATTTTCTTCTATATGGATATGATTTTTTTCTAATATGTTTTTTAAATTTTGTATTTCTTGTTTTAATTCGTTTATATTTTCTCTTTTCTTCGTTAATATTTTGATAATTTCTTCTACTGATGTTTGATTATGAAAAAATATATGTTCTATACCTAATACCCTTAATTCTTTTTCTAAAGATGTATTTTTTTCTTCCAAAAATACAAATATTTCTATTTTTTCATTGATTTGTTTTATTTTGATTATCAGTTCTTTTAGATTATTTTTTCCTGGTAATAATTGACTTAATAAAAGTTTGTCTACATTTTGATTTTGCGTTAATATTTCAAAAATACCTTCTTGATATTGTATATCCGGTGTAATTACTTTGATTTTTTGCTCTTTTTCTAGCATTTCGGTTATTTTCGGGTTTGCTAGTGCTGTAATTATTTTTATCATTCTTTTTCTCCTATTCTATTATATTTTTTTCTTCTTGTGAACATTCTATTTTAGTTAATATGTGTTCTGCTCCTACAAACATAATACATTCTCCTCTTTTTAATGATTTTATTTCTATTTTTTCTTTTTCTGATAGATTTGTATATTGTGCCAATAATTGTATATTTTCTTCTTCTAGTGAAAAGAATGTTTTTATTTCTGAATTATTAATAATGCTTCTTCCATATGTTCCCTTGTCTAAGCTAAATAAATCAGATATATCTTGTGTAATGGCTACTCCACTTCCTCCATATTTTCGAATTGTTTTAAAAATTTTGTATATAAAACTTGCTACATTTTTATTAGAAGTAACCCCAATTAATCTCCATATTTCATCTAAGTAAATGGCTTTTTTGATATTACGATCCTTTTTGATTTTATCCCAAAACAATTCCACACATATGTACATCCCATATTTTAGATTTTCTTCTCCTAGCTCATATACATCTGCTATTATTAATTTATTTTTTAATTCTACATTTGTATAATGATTAAAGAAACTTAAAGAACCTTTTACAAAAGGAATTAATTTGGTTTGCATTTGAATAGTTTTTTTGTCTTTTCCTAGTAGTTCATAAAAATCTTGCATAATTGGCATTTCTTTACTTTCTTTAAATATCGGTTTAATTGAAATTTTATTCGTTTTTTTTAACAAACTTTCATCTTGAAAAGTAATTCCTTTTGTTTTATAAAGTTCAATTAATTTCTCTTCGAGAATTGCTTTTTCTTCTTCATTCATATTTCCAAAAATTAAATTAAAGAAACCAATTAATTTTGTTATTTTTGTTGCAAGATATCCATTTTGCCCTTCTTCTAAGCTTTCCTCCCTTATATCAAAAATATTAATATATGTTTTAGAACCTCCACCTATTTTAATTAGTGTCCCTTCTAATTGTTTGCACATTTTTGTATATTCTCTATCTTGGTCAATAATATATTGTTCAATTCCTAATAATCTATATCGTAGTATTAATAATTTTGTATAAAATGATTTTCCGTGCTCCACTTGCTCCGAAAATACACATATTCGCATTTTTATATTTATTTTTGTCATATCTATCAATAAATACTAAAGAATTATTATAAATATTACTTCCAATGAAAATTCCTTGTTCGTCGAATATGGCTGAAGATATAAATGGATATGTACATGGTAAACTAGAAGTTAATATATTTCTTTTTGATACTTCTTTAATATCTTTATGATTTTCCATTAATGGCAAATTGCTTAAAAATGCTTGTTCTTGTCTAAAATACGCTCTTCTTACTTGCATACCTTTACTTTGCACAATACCTTCTATTTTATTTAATAAATATTCTAATTCTTTTTCTTCCTTTGCATATGTATTCATATAAATATATAAAAAATATAATTCTTCATTATTTACTTGTATTTCTCTACGTATGTATTTGGCATCCTGATAGGTAAATGCTGCTATTTCTATATCTTCTCTATTATTGTCCTTTTCTTTTATTTCTATCCCTACATTTCCTATATGATATGTTAAATCTTTAATTACTTTATAGGAATTTTGTTTTTCATAAAATATAGAAATATTAATATTGATATTAGAATCTATTAGTGATTTTAATACTAATTCTTGTTGTTCTCTATAATAATTTACAATTAACAAAGAGGCATAAAATATTCCATCAATTTTTATATAATTTGACTTTGTGGTTAAAATATAACTCGGACTAATCTCATCTTTTGTTGAAAAGATTCCTTCTAATCTATTTTTTATTATTTTTTTCTGAATAAATTGTACTACCTCCTTTATATTTTTTCTAAATATATTCTTTTATTTAAAAATGAGAAAATAATTTCTTTTGCTTCTTGTTTTGTAGATATATCTTTTACTATATTTCCACATCTTGCTAAACATTCTTTTATCTTAAAATATTGTTCATTTAATTCTTCTTCTATTATTTTTTCAATTTGGTTTTCATTTGATTTTTTTAAGATGATATAAAATTTTTTACTAGACGATTTTTTATTTTGATTTAAATTTTTAATGTATTGCATGTAATTTTGAGCAATTTTTTTTATTTTTTGAGAGTCATTTCTTTTTTCAATATATTGCATATGTGTTTTTAAATCTTCTTTACTGCTTTGTATAATAATTTGAAAATTAAAATTACATGTTTTTAAAAAAAGTTTATAAGAATTTAAAACAGCTTCTTTTTCTAGCTCACTTTTTAAATTAAAATTTATTGGACTGACTTGTAGAATTTTTATATATGCTTTATTTTTTAATTGTATCATTCCATTTTCTAAAAAATATTCATAGGGTAACCATTCTTGAACACTTTCTATTTGCTTTTTTATTACAAAATCTCCTTTCTTTTTTGCTGTTAGTTCTATTTTACTTTCATTTCCATATTTTGTCAAGAAAAACTTTCCGACTTTTTTCGACATTTGCTATGAATTTGTTGATATATCAGCATTTTATTAACATAATTTTTCAAAAATTTTTAAAAATATTTTTTCCATTTGTTGTAAAATATCTATTGCTTGTTTTTCTGAAAGTGATTTTCCTTCTTCTCCTTTACCCATTTCTATGGTATAAGATGGTCTTTTAAATTCTTGAATAAACCAATCTTTATACCCTGCAAAAGAAGATGTATATGCTGGAGAAGTATATTGATATCCACTTATTTTTTCTAATTCCTTTCCTAACTTGTAACTTTCAATATCATCTTCTTTATTTGGTCCATATATTTCTTCTCCCTGAGAATGTAATGAAATAGTCATATCTGGCTGTAATTGATTCGTAAAATTTACCATATGTATTGTTTCTATCTCAGAAAGAGGTCTTTTTCCTGGATAATCTCTAGGTCCTGCATGATTTACTCCCATTTTTTTCTTATTTTCTACTGCTATATCCCATCCTGCAGGATAATTCAAGTTTAAATCCACACCTTTGATATTTGCTTTCCATCTATCTAATTCATTTTCATATTTTTTCCATTTTTTTAAATATTTTTCATTTTTCATATTTTTTAAACAAAAATTCACTCCGTCTGGATTTACCATAGGAATAATATATATAGTCATATGATTGCATATTTGTTGTATATTATAATTTTTATATAAAATGTTTTCTTTTTCATGATATAATAATTTTTCTAAAAATAGCATAATCACTAAACTGGTAATCCATTCATTTGCATGATGCGCAGCATTTATCATTATTTTTTTGTTTCCTGTACCTATTTTTAAAAGTAAAATTTCTTTTTTTAAATTACTTTTCCCTATCATATCTATTTTTATTTTTTCATATTCTTTTTTTAATAATAATATATCTTTTTTTAAAATATCATAATGATATTTTTCTATAGATATCAAGCTTTTCATATTCGCCTCCTTAAAATTTTAATTTTTTTTTATTTTTTTTGTATATTTTATTTTTTTCTAGACATACTATGAGTATAAAGTTAATAAGAGTTGAACGAAGAGTAATAAAGGATCTTATATAAAGGCTCTTTATTATTCGAACAAAGAGATAATATAATGTTAGTAAGCACTAATATTATATTATGTCGGAGTCGAAGAGTATGTTATTTATAGGCAAACTGTATCTTTACAAAATGTTTATACTTATTATTTATATTTTGTATTTTTATACGGTTGTAGTATAAATGATATATTGGGGTTAAGATTAAACTTATATGATATAAGGATTGTTACTAGTCCCTCTGGGATGAATATGGTCTTTCGTTGTATATTTTTAGTCGAGCAAAGGATTAAAATATGTGATGTATTGTTTACGAATACAGTAATGTATTCTAGATGAAAAATGATATATTTTAGTTTTAGCTGAAGATTCTTATTAGCCTTATAGAATAAGAGCTAGTAGTTTATTTGTTACTACTAGCTCTTATAAATTATATATCCAAATTTTTTACATATTTTGCATTTTTTTCAATAAATTCTCTTCTTGGTCCAATCTCATCTCCCATTAATATGGTAAAGATTTCATCTGCTTTAATAGCATCTTCCATCTCTACTTTTACTAATATTCGAGATTCAGGATTCATGGTTGTTTCCCATAACTGTTCTGGGTTCATTTCTCCTAGACCTTTATATCTTTGTATATTTACATTTTCTCTTCCCATTTCTTCTAAATGTTTTGTCATCTCTTCATCTGTATAACAATATACATCTTGAAAACCTTTCTTTGATAATTTATATAATGGTGGTTGAGCTAAATATACATTTCCATTTTCAATTAAAGGTCTCATATATCTAAAGAAAAATGTTAATAATAAGGTTCTAATATGAGCTCCATCTACATCAGCATCTGCCATTATAATTACCTTTCCATAACGAATTTTGGTAATATCAAAATCAGCACCTATTCCCGCACCTACTGCTAAAATAACTGGTTGTAATTTATCATTATTATAGATTTTATCTGCCCTTGCTTTTTCAACATTTAACATTTTTCCCCATAATGGTAAAATAGCTTGGAATCTTCTATCTCTTCCCTGTTTTGCACTACCTCCTGCAGAATCTCCCTCCACAATATATACTTCGCATTGAGAAGCATCCTTTTCACTACAATCAGCTAATTTTCCTGGTAATGTAGTTGTTTCTAAAGCACTTTTTCTTCTTACTAATTCTCTTGCTTTTCTTGCTGCTTATCTTGCTCTTGAAGCACTAATGCATTTTTCTAATATTGCTTTGGCTACTGTTGGATTTTCTTCTAAAAAGTTTCCTAAAGCTTCATTCACCATACTTTGAACAATACCTGTTACATTACTATTTCCTAGTTTTGTTTTGGTTTGTCCTTCAAATTGAGGCTCCTTTACTTTTACAGAAACAACTGCTGTAATTCCTTCTCTTATATCTTCTCCTTGAAGATTAGCATCTTTTTCTTTAATTAAATTATGACTTCTAGCATAATCATTAAAAGTTTTTGTTAAAGCTCTTTTAAATCCTTCTAAATGGGTTCCCCCTTCTATTGTATTAATATTATTAACAAATGTATAAATATTCTCCGAATAAGCAGTTGTATATTGGAAAGCAATTTCAACAGGAACTTCCCCATCTTTTTCTATATATATTGGCTCTTTATGTAATTTTTCTTTATTTTTATTTAAAAATTCTACAAAAGAAACAAGTCCTCCTTCAAAACAAAATTCAGCTTGTTTTTTAGGATCTTCTCTTAAATCTTCTATGCTAATTTTTAATCCTTTAGTCAAAAAAGCCATTTCTCTAAATCTATCTTCTAAAGTTTCGTAGTCATATTCTAAGGTTTCAAATATAGTATCATCTGCTAAAAATCTAACTTTTGTTCCTGTTTTATTAGAATTCCCTATTCTTTTCAATGGTTGAACAGTTTTTCCCTTTTCGAATTTCATATAAAAAATTCCACCATCTCTTTGAATAGTCACTTCTGTCCATGTAGATAAAGCATTAACAACAGATGCTCCTACTCCATGTAATCCTCCTGAAACTTTATAGCCACTGTCTCCTCCAAATTTTCCTCCTGCATGTAATACTGTATAAACTGTCTCTGCAGCAGAAATTTTTGTTTTTGGATGTATATCTACAGGGATTCCTCTACCGTCATCTTCTACACAAATAATATTGCCCGGTTCAATAGTAATATGAATATGTGTACAATATCCTGCAAGTGCCTCATCTACACAGTTATCTACTATCTCGTATACTAAATGATGTAATCCTCTAATAGATACACTTCCTATATACATACCTGGTCTTTTTCTTACTGCCTCTAATCCTTCTAATACTTGTATCTGCTCTGCTTTATATTCATGCTCATATTTTTCCATTTATTTCATTCCTTTCGTATTTCTTCTTTATCTTATATCTTTTTTTCATCATTTGCAATAGCTAATTTAGTTTGTCCTTTTTCTACTTGATATACTCTATCATTTTTCGATACTAACGCAATTCTATCTGTACAAGTAATAATAACTTGTGTATCTTTTGTATAAGATAAAAAATTATTCCTTCTTTTTTCATCTAATTCTGACATAAAATCATCTAACAATAAAATAGGATACTCCCCTATTTCTTTATAAATTACTTGTAATTCTGCTAGCTTTAAAGAAAGAATTACTGTTCTATTTTGTCCTTGTGAACCATAAATATTAACTAATTTTCCATTAATGAAAATATTAAAATCATCTCTATGAATTCCCTTTGTTGTAAAACCTTTCATGATATCTATTTTTTTTGTTTTTTGTAGATTTTCTATAAAATTCTGCTTATTCTCACAATCTGATTGATAAATTAACTTAATTTCTTCCCCTTCATTAGTAATATTTTTATGAATAGGAAACATTTCTTGAAATATTTTTTCTGTAAATTCTTTTCTATAAGAAAAAATCTTTTCTCCATATTCTGCTAATTTTTCATCCCACATCCATAAAAGTTCTTCTTTTTTTCCTTCTGTTTTGATTTGCTTTAACTAGTTATTTCTTTGTTCTAATATTTTATTATATCGATTTAATATATATATATAGTTAGGTCTTAATTGTCCTATCATGATATCTAAAAATCGTCTTCTTTTTTGTGGACCATCTTTTAAAATGTGAATATCATCTGGTGTAAAAATAACTGTGTGAATATTCCCTAATAATTCACTTAATTTTTGTAATTTGACTTCATTTAAATAAATATTTTTCTTTTCTTGTAACTGTATTTTTACTTTTCCACTTCTATCTTTTTTTTCATATTCTATTTCTATATTCGCAAATTCTTTTCCAAATTGTA
The DNA here is from genome assembly GCA_944388655.1 of uncultured Clostridia bacterium. Classification (GTDB taxonomy): domain Bacteria; phylum Bacillota; class Clostridia; order TANB77; family CAG-508; genus UMGS1663. Next base: position 30,319 of record CALXJP010000043.1, read on the forward strand.
TCATTTCCTTTTCTTTGGAAGTTCGAAAAGATTTGCCTATAGAACACAAAAATATACATTCTATAATATTTGTTTTTCCTTGTGCATTATCTCCATAAAACACATTAATATTCGGAGATAAAAGAATTTCTTGTTTCTCATAATTACGAAAATTTTCTAGTTTGATTTTTTTTATGTACATGTTACTTTTCCCTTTTTAGTTATCCACAATTTATGCAAAAAATGTGGATAACTTTTCTTTTAACTCAATCTTATTGGTAATATCATATAAATATAGTCTCCTTCATCTACTGGTCTAATAATACAAGGAGAAATACTTGTTCCAAAATCTACATAGATTTCTTCATCATCAATTGCTCTTAGAGCATCTAAAAAATATTTTGGATTAAATCCTGCTTCTAAATTTTGTCCCTCTGTAGAAACATACATTTCTTCTTTGGCATCTCCTGTTTGGTTTGTACAAGAAATTGTTACTTTTCCTATATCGATAGCCATTTTTACAGGATACTTTTTCTCTTTTTCTATGCTGGAAGAAGAAATTAAACTAATTCTTTCAAAACAATTTTGTAAATTTGTTTTATTGACACGAATTCTAGTTTCCCAATTTTCTGGAATAACACTAGAATAATTTAAAAATTCTCCATCTAATAATCTTGTTACTAATTTACAATTTTCCATTTCAAATAAAGCTTGATTTTTAGCTATTCCTATTTTTATGATATCGAAAGAATCTAAAATAATTTTATTTACTTCATTTAATGTTCTTCCCGGAATAACAGCCGTAAAATCATTTACACTTTGTTGTAAATATTTACTTTTCCAAGCAAGTCTAAATCCATCTACCGCAACTACATTTAATTTATTATTCTTTATTTCAAATAAACAACCTGTAAAAATTGGTCTATTTTCTTCTGTGCTAACAGCAAATATGGTTTTTCTAATCATTTCTTTTAATACATTTTGTTCTACTTCAATTGAATTTTCTACATTAATTTGTGGTAGTTCTGGAAATTCTTCTGGATTCATTGTTGCTAATTTATATAAAGAACCTTCACATTCAATAACTAATAAATTTTTTTCATTTAAAGATATATGTATTTCTGTATCTGGTAATTTACGTATAATTTCACTAAACATGATAGCATTAACAACAGTTGCTCCTTGTTCTTCTACTTGTGCATCTATAATATATTCTATTCCTATTTCTAAATCATATGTAGTTAATTTTACTTCATTATCATTTGTTTGTATTAATATACCTTCTAATATAGGCATAGTAGTTTTTGATGCTACAGCTTTTGTTACAGAATTAATTGCTTTAATAATTGTATCTTTTTCACAAATGATTTTCATTTTTCCCTTACTCCTTTATAAATAATATAAATATATTTAGTAGTAGTAGTATTAGGTCCTGTGGATAATGTGGATAACTATGTGTATAACCCTATTCCCTAATACTTTTATCTGTTGATAACTATGTGGAAAACTCATAAAGTTATCCACAAGCCAAAAATTTAAATGTGGAAATGATAGTTATTCACAGGTTTTCAACAAGTTTTTCACACCCCCTTGTGGATATCCTAGCTAGCTTTTCCGTAAGAAGAACTTGCCCTACCTTTTCCAAACATAAATTTTTCCAAACATAAATTTTAAAAAAGTATTTCTTTTGTTTATATATAAACTATTTATCTTTTAGTAATAAGTTTTTCACACTTTCCACAATTAACTTGGTATTGGAATTTGTTTTTATCTCTTGTTCTATTTTTGTACAGGCATGCATTACAGTCGTATGATCTCTGTTGCCAAAATCTTTTCCTATTTGAGGTAAAGAAAGTTGAGGTACACTTCTACATAAATACATAGCAATCTGTCTTGGAAAAACAATATCGTTAGATCTTTTTGAACCTACTAAATCCTTAGGGCTAACATTAAAATATTTAGCAACAGTATCAATAATAAAACTAGATGAAATTACCGTGTCTTGTGAAGTTACTATTTCATTAATAGCCCATTCAGACATTTCCATAGTAATAGGACTATTAATTAAAGATGCTCTTGCTATTAATTTATTTAGTGCACCTTCCAATTCTCTAATGTTAGTATCAATGCGATTAGCAATATTAGCTAAAATAGCATCATCTATAATAATGTTATCTAATTGAGCTTTTTTTCTTAAAATTGCTAAACGTGTTTCATAATCAGCATTAGAAATATCAGCAATTAAACCCCATTCAAAACGAGATTTTAATCTATCTTCTAATAAATTAATATCTTTTGGAGGTCTATCACTAGAAAGAATAATTTGTTTTCCACTTTCATGCAAGGTATTAAATGTATGAAAAAATTCTTCTTGGATTCTTTCTTTTCCAGCAATAAATTGAATATCGTCAATTAATAATACATCAATATTTCTATATTTTGACCTAAATTGTTCATTTTTATTGTCTTTAATGGCATTGATTAATTGATTGGTAAATTTTTCAGAAGTTACATATAAAATATTTGCACTTCTGTTATTTCGTAATATTTCATTTCCTATGGCATGCATTAAGTGGGTTTTTCCAAGTCCTACTCCACCATATATAAAAAGTGGATTATAAGAAGTTGCAGGAGATTCTGCAACTGCTAGAGCTGCTGCGTGTGCAAAACGGTTATTATTTCCTACTACAAAAGTATCAAAAGTGTATTTAGGATTTAATGTAGGATTGGCATAACCCACATTTGCATCTAAATCAATACTAGCATAACTAGTATTATTTTGCTCTTTACTTTGTTCTTCTTTAGATAAAATAGAAACACTACATTCCTTATTAGTAAGAAAATTAAAAGTATTGACTAATAAATCATGGTAACGAGACTCTATAGAATCTCGTTTAAAAGTAGTAGAAATGGAAAGGACAACATTACCATTATCAAAGCTTTCGATTTCTAAATCTTTTATCCAAGTTTCAAAAGAAATTTTTGTAGTTTCATCTTTTAATAGTTCTTTTGCTTTTGTTAGAAGTTCGTTTAATTCTTTTTGTTGCATTATTTTCAGTCCTTCCCAAAAATATAAATCTCTCATGTAATTTAAAAATTTTATCTCATGTTCATAAATATATTATTTTTTTAGGGAAATAACATATTTATGAACATAAATCATGTTGAAAAAACAAGTTATCCACAATATTATCCACATATGTGGATAACTTGTCCAAGCATTGAAAAATAAACAAATTTTCGATACACCAAAAACTTTTTTCTATTGTTTTTATATAATATCAAAATATAGCTGGAATAGTCAATACTATAAAAAAAAATAATTAAAATTTAACAAAACTATTGACATAAATAGTAATATAAGATATAATCATAAGGCTTATTATTAAAGTGAGAAATCCGTATAACGGTTAGATAGACAAGTTAATGTAGGAGGTGCAACAAAATGAAAAGAACTTTTCAACCTAAAAAAAGACAAGAGCAAAAAGAACATGGATTTAGAAAAAGAATGAAAACAAGAGCAGGTAGAAACGTACTAAAAGCAAGACGTGAAAAAGGAAGAAAAAAAATTAGTGCATAAGATTAAGGCCACGTATAAGAAAATATGTGGTCTTTTTTAACATGAAAGCATAATGAATTTAGGTGAATCAATTGAGAAAAATGAAAACTTTAAAGAAGAATTATGAATTTAAAAAAGTTTTAACAAAAGGGAAGTTTTATCAAGGCAATATTCTTACCATGTATATAATAAAAAATACTATACAAGAAAATGTAATCGGTATAGGCGTAAGTAAAAAGCTAGGTAAAGCTGTAAAACGAAATAGAGCAAAAAGGTTAATCAGAGAAAGTTATAGACTTTTAAAAGATGATTTAAAAAAAGGATATTCTTTGGTTTTTATTTGGAATAAAAATGTGGATATAGAAAGTAAGAATTATTTTTCAGTAAGTCAAGATATGAAAAACATATTAGTAAGAGCAAAGGTGTTATTATGAAAAAAATGCTATTAAAAGTAATACAAATTTATAAAAAATATATATCACCTAAATTAGGACAGATAGGAATTCATTGTAAATATTATCCTTCCTGTTCTGAATATACAAAACAGGCAATTGAAAAGTATGGATGCATAAAAGGATGTTTTTTGGGATTAAAAAGAATACTGAAATGCAATCCTTTTTCAAGAGGAGGGTATGACCCCTTAAAATAAAGGAGTGAAAATATGGGATTTATTTCAAGTTTATTTGGATATGTTCTGAATTTTTTATATGAACTAATCAATAATTATGGTATTGCTATTATATTATTTTCAGTTTTATTAAAATTAATATTAATACCAATTACTATAAAACAACAAAAAACGCTAAGAAAATCTTCAGAAATGCAAGCAGAAATGAAGAAAATACAGTTTAAATATAAGAACAATCCAGAAAAGATGAATCAAGAAATGATGGACTTATATAAAAGAGAAAAAACGAGTCCTTTTTCAGGATGTTTAAGTTCAATTTTACAGTTAATTATTATTCTTTCTGTTTTTTGGTTAGTTAGCCAACCATTAACATATATGAAGAAAGTAGATCCTTCAGTTATAGAAGAATATAAAAAACAAGTAGTAGAAGAAAATAATGGACAACAAATAGCCTATCCAGAAATTGCTATTATAGAAAAAAAAGGTGCACAAGATGAAAGAGTTCATATTAATATGGAATTTTTAGGATTAGATTTAAGCAAAGTTCCAACACAAAGCTTAAATGATTGGAAAGTTTATGTAATTCCTGGACTATATGTCATAACGTCTTTTATTTCTATTAAAATGACAACAAAACAACAAAAAGATATGATGGCTAAGAATAAGAAAGAACCAGCAGATAATGAAGGAAATGAACCAGACCCTATGGAAAATATGCAGCAAATGTCAAATAGTATGATGTATATGATGCCAATTATGTCTATTACAATTGCTGTTATAGCGCCTTTAGGTTTAGCTTTATATTGGTTAGTAAGTAATATATTGATGATTTTCGAAAGACTAATTATTAATGCAGTAATGAAAAAAGTAGAAGAGAAGAAGGAAAAAGAAGAACCAAAAAGAATAACAGAAGCTAAAGAAGTAAAAGTGGAAAAAATAGAAAATGTAAAGGCAAATAAAAAACAAAAAAATTCTTAGGTTAAGGAGATTGAAGTATGGAAAAAACAATTATTGCGGAAGGAAAAACAACAAATGAAGCTATTGAAAATGGTTTGAAGCAATTACAAGTTTCTAAAGAAGATGTAGAAATTAAAGTTTTAGAAAATAAAGAAAAAAAGAGTTTTTTTAGTATTTTGGCACCAAGGGTAGTAAAAGTGGAATTAACAGTAAAAGAAAAACAAAAAGAAGTAAAAAAAGTAGAAAGAGAATATAATCATAATAAAGAAGAAATAGAAGAAGCAAAAGAAAGAGTAAAGAAATTCTTAAAAGAATTTTTAAACCAAGTAGGAGATTTACAATATACCATTAGAATAGAAAATGATATAATTTCAATACGCATTTTGGGAAAAGACGCAGGAACTTTAATTGGTTATAGGGGAGAAACTTTAAATGCTATGCAAAGTATTGTTTCAGCTATAGCAAATCAAAAATCATCTAAAAAAATTTGTGTATCTTTAGATATTGAAGGTTATAAAGCAAAAAGAGAAAAGACATTACAAGAACTTGCCATTAAAATTTCTAAAACAGTACAAAAAACAGGAAAGTCTGTTACCTTAGAACCTATGTCACCATACGAGAGAAAAATTATTCATAGTGCACTACAGTCAAATACAAAAGTAACAACACATAGTATAGGTGAGAATGAATCAAGAAGGGTAGTAGTTTCTTTAAAAAAATAAAAAATCGGAAGTCAAAGTTCGGATTTTAGTTTAACCACATTAAACTGATTCAGACTTTGACTTTTTATAATAACAGGAGGGAGAATATGGAAACAATAGCAGCTATTTCAACAGCTATGGGAGAAGGCGGAATAGGAATTGTGAGAATGAGTGGAAAAGAAAGTTTTACTATTTTGAAAAAGATTTTTATGGATGCCAAGATGAAAGAAATAGATATCAAAAATATAAAAGGATATACGATTAAATATGGATATATCATTCATAATAACACAAAAGAAGTAATTGATGAAGTTTTAGTATCTTTTTTTAGAGGTCCAAAAAGTTACACAAGAGAAGATATGTGTGAAATAAATACACATGGGGGAATAGTGGTTGTCAAAAGAATATTAGAAGAATGTTTAAATAATGGTGCAGAACTTGCACAACCTGGAGAATTTACTAAAAGAGCTTTCCTAAATGGAAGAATAGATTTATCACAGGCAGAATCGGTTATAGATATTATTCAAGCAAAATCAGAAAAGGAAGTAGAAGCATCTGTAAAACAGTTAGAAGGAAATTTATCAAAGAAAATTAAAGAAATACAAAAACAAATATTAGATCAAATGGCAGATATAGAAGCTTCTATAGATTACCCAGAATACGATATAGAAGAAGTAACTAATGAAAAAGCTTTACAAACATTATTCAATATTAAAGAACAATTAAATCAATTAGAAAATAGTTTTAAAAACGGAAAAATACTAAAAGAAGGTATTAATACAGCAATTATAGGAAAACCAAATGTTGGAAAATCATCTTTATTAAATTATATTTTAGAAGAAGATAGAGCTATTGTTAGTGATATAGAAGGAACTACTAGAGACACCATAGAAGAAATGATAACGATAAAAGGAATTCCTTTGAAAATTATTGATACAGCAGGTATTCGAAAAACAACAGATAAAATTGAAGAAATGGGAGTAAATAAAGCTTTAAAAATAATGGAAGATGCAGATTTGATTTTGGCTATTTTTGATAATACTAGAAAGTTAGATGAAGAAGATAAGCAAATTCTAAAAAAATTAACAGATAAAAAAGCCATTATTCTAATTAATAAAATAGATATTCAAAAAGATAATTTACAAAACAACAAAGAAGTAATAGAAACAAATAAAAAAATAATTCATATTTCTGCACAAAAGGGAATAGGAATTGATGAGCTATATGATGAAATAGAAAAAATGTTTCAATTGAATGAAATTGATTCTAATAAAGAAATTATTATTACCAATATGAGACATAAAAATCAAATTGCTTTAGCTAAAAAATGTATAGGAGAAGCTATTGAGGCTGTTACAAGTAAATATCCAATAGACATGATTGCTATACCAATGAGGCAATGTTTAGAAGAATTAGGAAAAATCACAGGAGAAAATGTATCAGAAGATATTATCAATGAAATTTTTTCAAAATTCTGCCTAGGAAAGTAATGGTAAAGAAAAGCATGAAAATTAAAAATAAGGCATTTTTTATAAAAACAAATGAAATTATAAAAAAAAAAGAAAAAAAGCATTACAACTTAATTTGAAAAGAATAAAAGAACTTGAAGTTATAAGTTAAATAAAAGAGGTAAAAAACAAACAAAAAAGGAAACAAATATAAATATATAGTTTTACAAAAAGACAAAATAACAACAAAAAACATTTATATATCAATAAAAAATAAATAAATATTTTTACAATAAGTCTAGAAAACATTCTTTTTTGTTTCACATTTACCAATAAAAAAATTTAACTTATAGCTCAACCTTCAAAAAGATGTAAAAGAAAGGATAAGAAAATGAAATATCAAGCAGGAAAATATGATGTAGCAGTTATAGGAGCAGGACATGCAGGTTGTGAAGCAGCTTTAGCTTGTGCACGTTTAGGATTAAGAACATTGCTATTTTCTATAAGCCTAGAAGCTGTAGCAAATATGCCTTGTAATCCTCATATAGGAGGAAGCTCAAAGGGACATCTAGTAAGAGAAATCGATTGCTTAGGTGGCGAAATGGGAAAAAATATAGATAAAACATTTACACAATTAAGAATGCTTAATACCTCAAAAGGACCAGCTGTGTATTCTTTGAGAGCACAAGCAGATAGAAAAAAATATCAACAAGAAATGAAACATACGTTAGAAAAGCAGAAAAATTTATACTTAAAACAAGCAGAAATTGTAGATTTTGTAGTAGAAGAAGGAAAAGTAAAATCTGTAGAAACGAATGTAGGAGCAATATATGATGTTAGTGCAATTATTTTTTGTACGGGAACATATTTAAAAGGTAAAATTTTTATAGGAGAAAATTCATTTGAAAGTGGACCAGACGGTGTTTTTCCAGCAAACAGATTGTCAGATGCATTAAAAAGAGAAGGAATAGAACTTGTTAGATTTAAAACGGGAACTCCTGCAAGAATAAATAGAAACAGTATAGACTTTTCAAAAATGGAAATACAAAAAGGAGATGAAAATCCAGAAGCATTTTCTTTTGAAGATGAAATCTCTTCTGATATAGAACAATTACCATGTTATTTGACATATACAAATGAAAAAACACATGAAATTATTAGGCAAAATTTACATCGCTCTCCTCTATATGGAGGAAAAATAGAGGGTACAGGACCAAGGTATTGTCCTTCTATTGAAGACAAAGTAGTTCGTTTTGCAGATAAAGAAAGACATCAAATTTTTGTAGAACCAGTAGGAAGAGATACAGAAGAAATGTATATTCAAGGAATGAGTTCATCTTTACCAGAAGATGTACAAATTGCGATGTATCGAACCGTTGCAGGACTAGAAAATGCGGAATTTACAAGACCTGCTTATGCTATTGAATATGATTGCATTCACCCTAACTCTTTGAAATTAAGCTTAGAATATAAGAATATAGAAGGGCTATTCTTTGCTGGACAAATCAATGGAACATCGGGATATGAAGAAGCAGCATGTCAAGGATTAATAGCAGGAATCAATGCTGCACAGAAAATAAAAGGAAAAGAACCTCTTATTTTAGATAGATCACAAGCCTATATAGGAGTTTTAATAGATGATATTGTTACAAAGGGAACAAATGAGCCATATAGAATGATGACTTCAAGAGCAGAATATAGACTACTTTTAAGGCAGGATAATGCTGACTTAAGATTAACACAAATAGGATATGAAATAGGGTTAATTTCAGAAGAAAGAGAAAAAAATTTCTTAAAAAAGAAGCAAGCAATAGAGGAAGAAATAGATAGAATATCTAAAATAGTGGTAAAACCAAGCGAAGAAGTTAATCAATTTTTAGAAAGAAATAATTCTACAATGATAACAACAGGTGTAAAATTAACAGATTTAATAAAAAGAACAGAGCTAAATTACGAAAAATTAAAGGAAATTGATAAAAACAGACCTGAATTGAGTAAGCAAGTACAAGAAGAAGTCGGAATTATGATAAAATATGAAGGATATATCAAGTTGCAAGAAGCTCAAGTAGAAAAATTTAAAAAATTAGAGGAAAAGAAATTACCAAAAGAAATTAATTACGAAGAAATAAAGGGATTAAGATTAGAAGCAAGGCAAAAATTAAATCAAATAAAACCAAACTCTGTTGGCCAAGCGTCTAGAATATCAGGGGTTTCACCAGCAGATATATCGGTATTATTAATTTATTTGGAAACGATATAGGAGGGAAAAATATGGAGGAAAAGGAATTTTTAGAAGATTTGATAAGAAAAGCTTCTCAATTAGGAATTCGTCTTTCTGAGGAAAAAGCACATTTATATTATCAATATATGGAATTATTGTTAGAATGGAATGAAAAAATCAATTTAACGGCAATAACTGATCCACATGAAATCATTTTAAAACATTTTATAGATAGTTTAACGGCTTTACCATATATTCCTGAAAAAAGTAATGTTTTAGATATAGGAACAGGAGCAGGATTTCCAGGTATTCCTTTAAAAATAGTAAATAATAATTCATATACATTAATGGATTCTTTAAATAAGAGAATTACATTTTTACAAGAAGTAATAAAAGAATTGAGACTAGAAGACATAGAAGTAGTACATGCAAGAGCAGAAGATTATGCAAGAAATAACGAAAAAAGAGAAAAATATCAAGTCGTAATTGCAAGAGCAGTTGCTAGCTTGAATATATTGGTAGAATATATGTTGCCAATGCTACAAATTGGAGGGGTAGCTATTTGTATGAAAGGATCGCAAATTGAACAAGAAATAGTAAATGCTAAAAAAGCTATTGAAATTTTAGGTGGAAAATTAGAAACAGTAGAACAATTTAAATTACCAGAAAGTAATATTAGTCGAACAATTATAGTCATAAAAAAAATAAAGAATACACCGAACATATATCCGAGAAAAGCCGGAATACCAACAAAAAAGCCTTTATAAAAGGAAAAAAACTAACATTTTATATGTTAGCTTTTTTTTGAAAATTTTATAAAATTCATTGACATATGTTAGATAATTATATATGATTATATAGATAAAACTTAGGATGGAGGTAGAAAAATTTGGGAAAAATTATAGCAATTGCAAACCAGAAAGGTGGAGTAGGAAAAACTACAACATCTATTAATTTAAGTACAATCTTAGCAAAAAAAGGTAAAAAGGTATTATTAATTGATGCAGATCCACAAGGAAATGCAACAAGTGGATTAGGAGTAGATAAAAATGTAAATTTCTCTGTATATGATGTATTAATTAATGATGTGGAAATAGAAAATACATTACAACAAACACCAATAAAAAATTTAGATTTATGTCCATCTAATATGAATTTAGCAGGTGCAGAAGTAGAACTAGTTTCTATGATGTCACGAGAACAAAGATTAAAAGAAAAATTAGATAAACAAAAAGACAAATATCATTATATTATTATAGATTGTCCTCCTTCACTTGGCCTCATTACTTTAAATGCTTTTACAGCATCAGACAGTGTTTTAATTCCCGTACAGTGTGAATATTACGCATTAGAGGGATTAGGACAATTAATGAATACGATTAATTTAGTTAAAAAACATTTAAATAAAAACTTAGAAATAGAAGGAGCTTTACTAACAATGTTTGACATTAGGACAAACTTATCCAACCAAGTAGTAAAGGAAGTAAAAAAATATTTTGACGATAGGGTATATAAAACGGTCATACCCAGAAATGTTAGATTAAGTGAAGCACCAAGTTTTGGCATGCCAATAACTTTATATGATCCTAAGTCTAAAGGGGCAAGGTCATACGAAAAATTTGCAAAAGAGCTAATGAAAAAAAATGAAGAAGAGCAAAAATCAAAACATATGAAATAAAGAAAGGAAGGATAATCAATGGTAAAAAAGACAGGATTAGGAAAAGGATTAGATGCTTTATTTGGAGACAGTAATATAATGGAAGAAATGAAAAAGGAAGAAAAACAAGACGGAGAAGTAGTAGAAAACATTAAAGTAATAGAAATTGAGCCAAATCGCAAACAACCAAGAAAAACATTTGATGAAGAAGCTATTGAAGAACTAGCTGATTCTATAAAAATTTATGGAGTTATACAACCAATTATAGTAACCAAAAAAGAAGATTATTACGAAATTGTTGCAGGAGAAAGAAGATGGAGAGCTGCAAAAAAAGCAGGTCTTTCAGAAATGCCATGTATTGTAAGAAATTTTGATGAGAGAAAAAATAGAGAAATAGCATTAATAGAAAATATACAAAGAGAAGATTTAAATCCAATAGAAAAAGCAAGAGGTTTTAAGCAATTAATGGATGAATATGGATTAACACAACAACAATTAGCAGATATCATGGGAATTAATAGGAGTTCTTTAGCTAATAGTGTTCGTATATTAAATTTAGATCCAAGAGTTATAGATTTAGCAATTGCGGGTAAACTAACAGAGGGACATTGTAGATCGTTGATGAACTTTACAGATGGTGATGTTCAATATAGAGCAGCATTAAATATTATTGAAAAAGGAGAATCTGTAAGGGATATAGAAAGAAAAGTTAAAAATACTAAAAACGTAGCAAAAAATACAAAAGAAGAAAAAAGAAAATATGAAGCTATATATAAAGACATTGAAGATAGATTTCAAGGATTTTTTGGAACAAAAGTAAAATTAGATGCAGGAGTAAAAAGTGGAAAAATTATTATCAAATATTCTTCTAATGAAGATTTAGAAAGAATAATGCAATTATTAGAAAAATAAGAAAGGATGAGAAAATGACTGATTTTATACAAGAAAATTTATTTTCTATAATATTATGCATTATGAATGCAATATTAATTATATTGTATATAGCCAATAATATTAAATTGATGAAACTGAGAAAGAGTTATAAATCTTTTATGGAAAGATTGGGAAAAGGCGAAAATATAGCAGAAAATATACAACAATTTATCAATAAAACAGAAACTGTAGAAAAACAAAATCAAGAATTATTAGCATATACAAAAGATTTAGAAAATCATATGCAAAATTGCTTACAAAAAGTAGGTGTTGTAAGATATAATGCTTTTGATGATGTAGGGAGTGATTTAAGCTTTGCTTTAGCTATATTAGATAACCACAATAATGGTTATGTATTAAATGGAATATATGCAAGGGAAAACTCCAATATATATGCAAAACCAGTAGAAAACGGAATATCGCCATATGTATTATCTGTAGAAGAGAAAGAAGCAATAAAAAAGGCTATAAATCAAAAATAAAGCATTAAAATAAAAAATATAATAAAGTATATTAAATAAAAAATAAAATGGCTTAAAATTCAAAATAGAGAGCCATTTTTGTTTTGAATAATTTAATAAATCTATTGACAAATATAGAAAATATATGGTAATATAAATACTGTCACAGATAAAAAGTAATAAAATTTGGAGAGGTGGTCGAGTTGGTTTATGGCACCAGTCTTGAAAATTGGCGTAGGTGAATAGCCTACCGTGGGTTCGAATCCCACCCTCTCCGCCAAAATTTGGAGGCGTACCCAAGTGGTTGAAGGGGGCAGTTTGCTAAAATCTCACTAAGATAAAATTTAACAAATTATTTCCTACTTCCAAACATTGAAAATTGAATAAAAATATATGGAGACGTACCCAAGTGGTTGAAGGGGAGTGTTTGCTAAACACTTAGAGTTCGTAAGGGCTGCGGAGGTTCAAATCCTCTCGTCTCCGCCAAAAAATGATATAAGGAAAATTATTCTTTATATCTTTTTTTATTGAAAAAATAAATTGACTATTTTTAGATAAAATACAAATAAAGCTATTAAAATACAAATAAATACATTTTATATCGTAAAAATATCGTAATTTTTTTTATTATATTTTTAAAAATAAAAAATGACAAAAATGGCAGTTTTTTAAAGGTAGCACACATAAAAAAATAATGTAAATAAATTTTAAATATTTTGCTAACAAGACTGATGGAAATATCTTAATATGTATTTTTATAAAAATGGCAAAAATGGCAGTTTTTTGAAAGTAGCACACATAATAAAAAATAATGCAGATTAACTCTACATTATAGTTTCAAATATTTTATTAACAGGACCAACAGCCATATCTGAATTAGTTACATTAGAACTTATTTCTGTATCAAACCAATTAGGAAGTTTTAAATTAAATGCTTCAGCTTCAGAAGGAAATTCTATCTCTGCAAAGACTAGTCCAGTATAAACTCCTGTAAAAACATCTAATTCAATTTTATAATTTTCATAAGGAATTATATACCTCTCTTTTTCTATGGTATTATAATTGCTATTAATAGGAAGATTATTGTATTCTGATTCTGTAATTTCTCTTTCTATTTCATTAACAGATATACCTACTTTTGCAGTTTTAAT
>CALXJP010000044.1 GCA_944388655.1 uncultured Clostridia bacterium
GATGAATTCAAAAAAAGATTCCAAGAAGGAGAAAGTTTAGACAGTTTATTACCAGAAGCTTTTGCTGTAGTAAGAGAAGCATCTAAAAGAGTTTTAGGTATGAGACATTTTGATGTACAATTAATTGGTGGTATTATTTTACATCAAGGTAGAATTGCTGAAATGAAAACAGGTGAAGGAAAAACATTAGTAGCAACTCTTCCTGTATATTTGAATGCACTAACAGGAGAAGGCGTTCACGTTATAACAGTCAACGATTACTTAGCCAAAAGAGATAGTGAATGGATGGGAAAAGTTTATCGTTTTCTAGGTCTAACTGTAGGATTAGTCATTGCAGGAATGAACCCAAAAGAAAAGCAAGAAGCTTATGCATGTGATGTTACTTATGGTACCAATAATGAATTTGGATTTGATTATTTAAGAGATAATATGGTTATCTACAAAGAACAATTAGTACAAAGAAAACTAAAATATGCTATTGTAGATGAGATTGATAGTATTTTAATTGACGAAGCGCGTACTCCATTAATTATTTCTGGTAGAGCCAATAAATCTTCTGATTTATATAGAAAAGCAGATAGCTTTGTTAGAAAATTAACGCCAAAAGTAATTATTGAAGAAGATGTAAAAGATGAAGCACAAGCAGAAGATAATGAAAAGTATGATTATATTGTAGACTTAAAAGCAAAATCAGCAACCTTAACACAAAAAGGTATCAAGAAGGCAGAAGAAGAATTTCATTTAGAGAATTTTAATGATATTGAAAATTCTGAGTTAGTACATAATGTTAACCAAGCCCTTCGTGCTTATGGAATTATGAAAAAAGATGTAGACTACATTGTAAAAGATGGAGAAGTTTTAATTGTTGACGAATTTACAGGACGTATTATGTACGGAAGAAGATATAATAATGGATTGCATCAAGCAATTGAAGCAAAAGAAAGAGTAAAAATAGCAGATGAATCTAAAACATTAGCAACAATTACTTTCCAAAACTATTTTAGAATGTATGAAAAATTATCTGGTATGACAGGTACTGCCATGACAGAAGAAAACGAATTCCAAGAAATATATAAATTAGATGTTATCGAAATTCCAACCAATAAACCTGTTATTAGAGATGACCATCCAGATATCATTTATAAAAATGAAGATGCAAAATTTAGAGCTGTAATTAGAGATATTAAGCAAAGCCATGAAAAAGGTCAACCAGTACTAGTAGGTACAGTTTCTATCAGTAAATCTGAAAAATTAAGTAGTATGTTAAATAAAGAAAAAATTCCACATGAAGTATTAAACGCAAAATTCCATGAGAAAGAAGCCGAAATCATAGCACAAGCAGGAAAATATGGTGCAGTTACTATTGCCACTAACATGGCAGGACGTGGTACCGATATTATGCTTGGTGGAAATAGTGAATATTTAGCAAAACAAGAACTACGTAGACAAAAATATCCAGAAGAAATGATTGAAGAGGCTTCTGCTTATAATGAAACAGATAATCAAGAAATTTTAGATATTAGAAAAAAATATAAAGACTTACAAGAAAAATATGAGCAAGAAATTAAAGAAGAAAAGCAAAAGGTAATTGATGCAGGTGGATTAAAAATTATAGGAACAGAAAGACATGAATCCAGAAGAATTGATAATCAGCTTCGTGGACGTAGTGGTCGTCAAGGAGATCCAGGAGAATCTAGATTTTATATTGGACTTGATGACGATTTAATGAAAATTTTTGGTGGAGATGCCGTTACAAAAGTATTCAACATGTTAGGTGCAGACGAAAATATGCCAATTGAATCTAAAATGATTACGCGTTCTGTAGAATCTGCCCAAAAGAAAGTAGAAGGTAGAAACTTTAGCATTAGAAAGAATGTATTAAGTTATGATGATGTTATGAATGCACAAAGAGAAATTATTTATAAAGAAAGACGTCAAGTTTTAGATGGAGAAAACTTAAAAGATAATGTACTAAACATGATGGATTCTCTAATAGATGAAATAGTAGATACTTATTTACAAGAAAACAACACTAATACAGAAGCATTTATTCAAGATGTTCATGTAACTTTTGGCATTGATGAATTAGAAAGTTTAAAAGCATCTAAAATTCATGCAGAAGATGTAAAAAATGAATTAATACAAAAAACACATGCTATATATGAAGCAAAAGAGGCTGAATTTGGAGCTGATAAGTTAAGAGAATTAGAACGTGTAGTTATGTTAAAAATTGTAGATCAAAAATGGATGGATCACATAGATGCTATGGATGAATTAAAAAATGGTATAGGTTTACGTGCATATGGTCAAAAAGACCCTGTTGTTCAATATAGAATAGAGGGAGCAGATATGTTTGACGATATGGTAGACTCTATTAAGAATGATGTAGTTACTTTATTATTAAATGCGAGAAAGAAAGAAACAGGAATAGCTAGAGAAGAAACAGCTAAAATTACAGATGCTAGTTTAGAGGATACAGCTATTAACTTAGTAGATGGAAAATATACTCCAAAAGAAGGCGGTATGAATAAGACAGTTGTTAATCAAGAGCCTAAAATAGGAAGAAATGATCCATGTCCTTGCGGTTCGGGAAAGAAGTATAAGAATTGTTGTGGGAAGAACGCATAACACCTGTGTTTAAAACGTTTTACAAAAATCTAAAACTTTGGTGACAAAATTAGGTTGTCACCAAAACTTAAATAAAAAATTTATAAAAGCTTAAAATCAAAGAAGTGTAACTTAAATAAAGAGAGGGACACTTCTTTTTATATTAGAATTTACAGATAAGATTATCAATTTTGAAGAATTTAATTTGTTGACACCTGTAAATTACAAAAATGTAATAAAATTGTAAGAATAAATAATAGCAATGAAAATAAAAAATTGATATAATATAGAAAATACTTTAAAAGTAATATTTTAAATTAGGTAATAGTTAATAAAACTATATAAATTTTTAGCAAAAAGTTTAATAACTATGCAAAAGGTCACACAAAGATTAATTCATGTTTAGAAAAGGAGATTGAAGAATGAGCTTATTAGGAAATATTTTATGGTTTATCTTTGGAGGTTTGTTTAGTGGACTTTCTTGGATACTTTCTGGAGTAATTTGGTGTGTTACTATTGTTGGAATACCTTATGGTAGGCAATGCTTTAAGTTTGCATCAATGTCATTTGCTCCATTTGGAAAAGAAATCGAATATGGTGGTGGTGTTCCATCATTACTTGCAAATGTAATATGGATTATCTTCTTTGGTATTCCTATGGCACTTGAAAACTTGATTTTTGGTTGTATATGGTGCATAACCATAGTAGGAATACCATTCGGCTTGCAGTTTTTCAAAATAGCAAAACTTTCACTTGCACCTTTTGGAGCAAAGATAGTTTAATCATGATACAATGATAACAGGACAACAAGACATTAATTTAAAATTTGTGTGATTTTATGGGAGAGTGACAATTGTTACTCTCCCTTTTCAAAAATTTACAAATATTATAGTGAAATTTAAGTTTTTATGATATACTTGTTTTGAAATATAAAATGTGAGGTATTAAATGAAAACATTAAAAGTTAAATAGTAATTTGAAAGTGAGGATTGCATATGCATAAAGAAAAAACTGGAATATTATTAATAATATTAGGAAATATATTGTACTTAGCTTATACCTTCTTTTGGGGGAATGAAGTTACACCATTTAGTGAATTTAGTTCGGGTTTGTTATTAGGTTTATCAATAGGAATTAATCTAACAGGAATAATATTATTAGTACTATATATTTCAAAGAATGAAAAAAATAAATGATTATATAGAAAAGAAAGGAGGTAAAAAATGTATAAAACAGTTGTTATAGATTATTCGCCAAAAGCAGATAATATGGCACAAAAAGTAGAAGAAAAAGCAAATGAAATGTTAGAAAATGGCTATGAGTTAGTTACAATGTCAATTACAGG
>CALXJP010000045.1 GCA_944388655.1 uncultured Clostridia bacterium
AGATAGCGAAGGAAATGTAGAAGTAAGATTAAAATTATTAAATGAAATTGGAAGTCAGCCTACAGTAATTACGAATTTTGATGATATAAATTCTACCGTTACGAAAAGTAACAACGGTACATAAAGACTTAAGTGAACGTATATTAAAGATAAATCCTGTTTTGGCAATACAAGTAAGGGCAATATTAGATGAAAATAAAGCAGAAAGACATATAAGAGGAGGAATGGCAACAAAATTAAAATATGACCATTTAAAAGAAAAGAAAAATGTTGGATAAACCAAATGCTGTATAGTAATTATTCTATACAGTTTTTTGGATTAAAAAGTAAAAAAATAGGAATACTAAAGAAAAAGGAGTAAAAAAATGATTATAGAGTTTGTAAAGTTAATCATATATGCTATAGGAATTGTGCTAATAGCCAAATATATTTTAGTAAAAGTATTAAGAAATTTAGCAGAAACAATAGGCTTATCCCCTAAAATGGTAGGAAATATAGCGGGAGTCGCTACTTCCGTTCCAGAACTGCTAACTGTATGTTTTTCTGCAAGCACAGGTTTATTACAAACAAGTATTTTTAATATTCTCAGCTCCAATATCATTAATTTGGTACAATATATAGCATCTATATTCTTTAGTAAAAATCAAAACATATTAAAAAATAAAGGAATACAAATATGTTTAGTACTAGTCATGGCAACCATTGTTATTCCTATAGCTATGGAAATATTTTCTATACCAATAAATCTATATATGGTTCCTGTATTCTTAATAGCATTTATCCTATTTTATAAAATAAATGCTAAAACACATCATCAATATTTACAAAAAAATGATAAAAAGTTAGAAGAAAAAATAGAACAAGAAGAGGTAAAAGTACGTGGGCAAATAGGAACAATAACCAAATATGCTATATATCTACTAATAACAAGTGTAACATTATATATAGTAGGAAATGAGCTTAGCATAGTTTTAAATAATTTAGGAATAGTTTTTGCTATACCAGAAAGTATTTTAGGAATGATACTAGGATTTATTACAAGTATACCTGAGCTCATGACATTTTTTGAAGCACAAAAACATTACCAACAAGAAGAAAAAGAGCTAGGGGTAATTGAGGCAAGTAATAATTTATTCATTTCCAATTTATTAAATTTATTTATCATTCAAAGTGTAGGCATTGTAATATATAGTATATTTTCCTAAAAATGGAATATACTATGTAAAAAAGAAAGGAAGAAATGTATATGAGAGAAGAATATATGAGAGAAACCAAAATTATTGAAAAAAGTGAAGAGGAAAAACAAAAAGATATGTTAATTCATATTTTAAAAACAAAGAAGGAATTGGACGAGCTTGCTAAAAATTATGAATATGCAGAAGGGGAGTTAATTGATTGTTATGCTTATCAAATAAAAGCAAATCGTGCCAAATTGAATTATTTAATGAAAGAAGCAAAAGAAGCAGGTATTCAGCTAAACATGATAGAACAAATTGCTTTAAAATTTCATGAAGCTATATAAAACGTAGACATATTTGTCCCATTTGCCTCATACAATAAAAGCAAGATGAGGGGGATTGGCAAGTGGAAGCAAATAGTGTAATGATATTTTTAGGATGTGTAATTTTTTTATTTGTAATAGGAAGGTTTTTAATATGGCCACTTAAAACAATAGGCAAGCTCATTTTAAATTCTTTACTTGGAGGAATTTTGCTATTTTTTATCAACCTAATTGGAGGAATTTTTGGATTTCATATAGGGGTAAACTATATTACAGCTATTATAGTAGGCATATTAGGTATACCAGGGGCTATTTTATTAATTGTTATCAAAATGATGATTATATGAAAGAAGACTGCTTCATACATTGAAGCAATCTTCTTTTTATCCATTATTCAACTGTTACAGATTTAGCAAGGTTTCTAGGTTTATCTACATCTAATCCCTTTTCCTTAGCAATATAATAAGAAAGTAATTGCATAGGAATAACAGAAAGAATAGGAGAAACATAACTAGAAGTTTTAGGAATAGTAACTACAAAATCATAATGATTCATATCTATATTCTCTTCATCGTTGGTAATAACCACTGTTTTAGCACCACGAGTAATGACTTCTTGAATATTACTTACTGTTTTAGGGGTCAATGCTTTATCTGTCAAAATAGAAATGACGGTAACACCACTTTCAATTAAAGCAATAGGTCCATGTTTTAACTCACCTGCAGCATAAGCTTCTGAATGAATATAAGAAATTTCTTTTAATTTTAAAGAACCTTCTAAAGCAACACAGTAATCTACACCTCTACCTAAGAAAAACATATCTTTTTCTTGATAGATTTTTTTGGCAATATTTTGTAATATGTGTAAGTTTTCCTCTTTTAAAACTTCTGCAATTTGATTAGGAAGAGCTAAAATAGCATTTTGTAAAACACTTAAATCTTCCTTTGTACTCGTTTCCAATAATTGTGCAAAATAAATACCAAGTAAGCTTAAAAGAGTAACTTGAGCAGTATAGGCTTTCGTAGAAGCAACTGCAATTTCTGGACCTGCATGAGTATATATAGAATAATCTGCTTCCCTAGTAATAGAACTACCAATTACATTAGAAATAGCAAGAGTTTTTGCACCTTGTGCTTTAGCCAATTTTAAAGCAGCAATTGTATCAGCTGTTTCGCCAGATTGACTAATGTAAATACATAAAGTATGAGAAGTAATAAGCGGGTTGCGATAACGAAATTCAGAAGCAATATCTACAGTAACAGGTATATGACACAATTTCTCTATCATATTTTTAGCAACTAAACCAGCATGCATAGCAGTACCACAAGCAACAATATATATTTGCGTTAAACTTTGTAAATATTCTTTCGTAAAAGGTAACTCTTCAAAACGACAAATATAATCTTGAAATCTTGTACCAATAGTTTCACGAATAGCCTTTGGTTGTTCAAAAATTTCTTTTAGCATGTAATCTTCATATCCATCTTTTTCAGAGGCAGAAGCATCCCATTCAATACTTTTAACGTGTTTTTCATGTTCGTGTAAATCAGCATCATAAAAATGTATTTCATCTGTAGTAATAATAGCAAATTCATTATCCTCTAATAAATAAAAATCTTTACTATAGGATAATATTGCTGGAATATCAGAAGCAATATAGTTTTCTTTATCACCCTTCGCAATAACTAAAGGGCTATCTTTACGAACCACAATTACAGTATTAGGAAAATCTTTATTTAAAACTTCAATAGCATAACTTCCCTTTAAAACTTTACAAGTATCAGTTACTGCTCTTAAAAATCCATTTACTAAAGAAGTATCTCCATTTTTATGATAGTAATAATGAATTAAGTTAGGAATTACTTCTGTATCGGTTTGTGAATAAAAAGTATATCCTTGTTTGGTTAAAAATTCTCTTAATTCACTATAATTTTCAATAATTCCATTATGAACAACTGCAAAATTTTTGCTATTATCTAAATGAGGATGAGAATTCTCCTTAGATGGTTTCCCATGAGTAGCCCATCTAGTATGAGCAATACCTGTTGTTCCTGATAATTCTTCCACATGGTTATTTTCTTGTAAGTTTTTAACTCTACCAATATCCTTTCTTACATCGATGTGGTCTTTTTCTAACACAGCAATTCCTGCTGAGTCATAACCACGATATTCTAATCTTAAAAGGCCATTAATTAAGATAGGAGTGGCCTTTTTCTCTCCCACGTAACCTACGATTCCGCACATAATAAAAAAACCTCCTTAAAATTTTGCATAAAAAATGCATAACTTAAAAAGGATAAACAAAGTTACCTGTATATGGATTTGTTCTAATATCACTATTAGGTTTTGCCATAATACTTGTGGTAGTAACATACCAAGAAACCATCCGCCGAATATTTCGATAAGTTTCTTCCTCGTCAACAATATAAAAACATTGTCCAGGCGCTATTAATCATATATGTTTACCTTTCTTAATGTATTATATTACAATAAAATAAAAAAAGTTGCAAGTCCTTTGCAACAAATTATCCAATCGTCTAAATAAATAGCCATAAAAAAACGTGGGGGTACCACGTTTTTAGTTTTCTTGAGGTCCAACATATTGTGATTTTCCAAATGCCAAGATGAGATAGAAAATAGATGGTAATAAAATTAATCCTACTGTAAAGCCAGAACTCTGTCCAAAGGCTTTAGCTAGTTTGCAATCTAAGTAAATAGTTAAAGCCAAAGGAATTATCCAGCCAATAAATGGTACCCAACTAGCTAAGTAAAGTAAAATCAACCAAGGAGATACCCCTGAAATTTGGAATAAAACTACTAAGTTATAAATAGGAATTAATGATTTCCATCCTTTTTCTCCTGCTTTAGAGAAAATTCTCCACATAGCAATAATTTGAATAATTGCTATTACTAAAACAATTAACATGATGAATATCAACATTCCTGCAAGCATTCCACCAAACATAGCAAATGCAGCATTACTTGCATCAAAATCATAAGAGTAGTCATAATAATATGGTGTTGAATACATAAAAATCCCCTCCCTTTTCAAACCTATTACCATTATTGTTACATTTTTCGACACAATTGTCAATACAAAAATATAAATAAACTCTTGCACAAGTAAAAAAAACAAGTTACAATAACATATAAGGAGAAAAAGAAAATGTTTCATATAGAAGAAGAACTAAAAAAGTTGCCTGCAAAGCCAGGCGTATATATCATGCACGATAAAGATGACAATATTATTTATGTAGGAAAAGCTATTTCTTTACGAAATAGAGTAAGACAATATTTTAGAAAAAACAATAAAACCAAAAGAATTCAAAATATGGTAGCTTTAATTGATCATTTTGAATATATCGTGGTAGATAATGAAGCAGAAGCTTTAATTTTAGAGTGTAATTTAATAAAAAAAAATAGACCAAAGTTTAATGTATTATTAAAAGATGACAAAACCTATCCCTATATAAAAATTAATGTAAAAGATGACTTCCCATCAGTGTATATCACAAGGAAAATTTTAAATGATGGAGCAAAGTATTTTGGACCATATGCTAATGCTGGTGCTGCTAAAGAGATGATAGATTTTATCAAAGAAAAGTTTAAAATTAGACAATGTAGAACGTTTAAATATAGAGATAGACCTTGTTTGAATTATCATATAAAGAAATGTTTTGCACCTTGTATGGGATATATCTCTAAAGAAGACTATCATAAACAAGTGCAAGAAGTAATAGAAATATTAGAAGGAAAAACAGATAAAATAGAAAAGCAAATAGAGAAGGAAATGAAAGAAGCAGCCGAAAATAGACAATATGAAAAAGCAGCATATTTGCGAGATAAAAAAATGGCAATAGAAAAAATATCGGAAAGGCAAAAAGTTTCTAACATTACAGAAAATGATATAGATGTTATAGGAATTGCTAAAACACAATTTGAAGTATGTATAGAAATATTTTTTATAAGAAAAAGTAAAATGTTGGGAAGAGAACATTACTTTTTTAATGATTTGGTAGATGAAGAAGATAGCCAAATTCTATCAGAATTTGTAAAGCAATATTATGTAGGAAATAATGTGCTTCCTAACAAAATTATGATGAGAGAAGAAATAGAAGATAAAGAAATTATAGAAGAATGGCTTACAAAAGAGGCAGGAAGGAAGGTGCAAATAAAAACTCCTCAAAAAGGGGAAAAGTTGCGTTTAGTAGAAATGGCAGAAAACAACGCTATGATAACTTTAAAGAATAAGGAGCAAAATAAATATGATACCTTAGCAGAGTTAAAAGAAGTATTAGCATTAGATAAAATGCCAAGAAAGATAGAATGTTACGATATTTCTAATATTTCAGGAACATATATGGTAGCAGGTATGTGTGTAATGCTAGATGGAGTTATAAAAAAGAATTTATCCAGAACATTCCGCATAAAAACAGTATTTCAACAAGATGACCCACAATGTATGAAAGAAGTTATTACAAGAAGAATACGTCATTCTATAGAAAATGAAAATGGAGGTTTTGGAAAACTACCAGATGTAATATTAGTAGATGGAGGAATTACACAAATTCATGCAGCACAAGAAGCAATTGCAAGTTATGCGATTCATATACCAGTATTGGGAATGGTAAAAAATGATAAGCACCAAACAAGAGCATTAATGAATGATAAAAGAGAGGAATTAACAATATCTGAGGAATTAATGAAAAAGATAACACTTTTTCAAGATACTGTGCATGATACAGCTATTAGTTATCATAAAAAATTACGTAATAAAAGTATGACACAATCAGAGTTAGATGAAATAGAAGGAATTGGACCTGTAAAGAAAAAAACACTTCTTCAAACTTTAGGAAGTGTAGAAAAAATAAAAAAAGCAAGTATAGAAGAATTAATGCAAGTAAAAGGAATAACCAAGGAAATTGCAGAAAGAATTAAACAATTATAAAGTAAAATAATCGTGCTAATAGTTAATATTGGCACGATTTATACATTAGGTAAATAAAACGTAATATTTTTGTAATGTAATTGTAACCAAAAAGTAATAGAATTAACCAAGAGAATAATATATAATAAAAGCAGTATAAAAGCATGAAAAAAGAGAAAACTAAGGCAAAAGGAGAGTTGAAAATATATGTTTTCAGTAAAAAATAAACAAGGTATAACCTTAATAGCGTTGGTGGTAACCCTTGTAATTCTAATCATATTAGCAGCAGTTAGTATGAATATGGTACTAGGAGACCAAGGCATATTTACCAAAGCAAAACAAGCAGCCAATATGCTGTACGAAGCAGAAGTAAATACACAGGCAAGTTTTAATAGTATTACAGCTGAAATTGAGCAAACTTTGCAAGGAGAAGAAAAAGAAAGTGATATTTATGTATTTCTATATGATGATGGAACGTTAACTTTAGGAACAAAAAATGAACCAGTAGAAGGAAAAACTATACAAAAAGAATATGGGAATATTAGAGGACAAGAATATTCTAGTTGGATGGAAGAAGATGATAGTAGAATGAGTGATACACCATGGTTTAGCGATTCTGCATCCATAGCAAAAGTTAGTATTGTAGATAAGATTGTCCCTATAAGTATGGCAAGTTGGTTTGATAGTTGCATTAACTTAACAGAAATTGAAAATATAGAAAATATAGATACAAGTCAAGTAAAAAGTATGAGCTGGCTATTTGATACTTGTACAAATTTACAAACGATAGATTTAAGTAGTTTTGATACAAGTAATGTTACAGATATGGGAGCTATGTTTGCCCATTGTAATAATCTAACTCAAATTTTGGGCTTAGAAAACTGGAATACTGGAAATGTGAAAAATATGGGGTCCATGTTTTATCTTTGTGAAAAATTAGATAATTTAAACTTAAGTAATTTTAACACTAGTCAGGCTGAAAAAATGGAATCTATGTTTTATAATTGTCATAGTTTAACAACTTTAGATTTGAGTAACTTTGATACAACAAATGTAATAGCTATGCAACATATGTTTGATAATTGCAATAGTTTGACAAGTTTAAATTTAAGTAGTTTTAACACAAGCAAAGTTGAAAATATGGAATATATGTTTTATGGTTGCAGAGATTTAACTACTTTAGATTTACTCAGCTTTGATACAAGTTCTGTAAGTAAAATGAATAACATGTTTGATAATTGTGACAATCTGACTGAAATTTTAGGGTTAGAAACTTTTAATACAAGCAAAGTAAATAGTATGAGATCTATGTTTGCTTATTGTACAAGTTTAACTACTTTAGATTTAAGCAATTTTGATACAAGTAATGTAGTATATATGACGCATATGTTTGAAAAATGTACTAATTTAAGTGAAATTATAGGACTGGAAAACTTTAATACTAGTAAAGTAGAAAGTACAGGAGCCATGTTTGCCTATTGTACAAGTTTAACTACTTTAGACTTAAGTAGTTTTGATACAAACAGCTTAAATAATGCTAGTAGCATGTTTGCTTATTGTAATAACTTAACTACAATTTATGTAGGAGACAATTGGGATTTATCAAAGGTTGAAGATAAGAATGATATGTTTAAAAATTGTGGAACAACTACAACAACTCCAAAATAGAACTGATGTATAGTAAAGAACATAATATAATTATAGAAAGCCAATAGGAGATAGAAAATTCTATCTCTTAAATTATGGAAAAATATAGAAAGGTAAAATATTAAAAGTAATCAACAAGTTAACATAAAACACTTGTAATTTTCAAAAAAAGAAGTTATAATAAAATGCATGTAAAAACGTGAAGAAAGTGAGGAAAAGCAAATGGACGTTAAAGTAAGTAAAGAAGAGATTTTACATATAGCTAACTTAGCAAGTTTAAATATAAAAGAGGAAGAAATAGAACAATATAGAGAAAATTTACAAGAAATTTTACAATTTGCAGAAGTAGTAAATCAGGTAGATGTAGAAACTTTGCAAGAAACTATAGGGGAAGAAAATAAATGTAATGTAATGCGAAAAGACGAAATACATGAATTTGAAAATAAAGAGCAAATAATGGCAAATGCACCAGAAAAAGAACAAAATATGTTTAAAGTGCCAAAAGTTGTAGGATAGGAGGAAAAACAATGGACATCACAAAATTAACTGTTCACGAGTTACAAGAAAAATTAGAAAAGAAAGAATTAACAGTTACACAAATTGTACAAGCATATGCCAACCGAATAGAAGAAAAAGAAGAGAAGGTACAAGCATTTCTTTCTATAAATACGGAAGAAGCTTTAGAAGAAGCAAAAAAAATAGAGGAAGAAGGAAGAAGTACATCACTAGCAGGAATACCTATTGGAATTAAAGATAATATTTGTACTAAAGGAGAAAAAACAACATGTGCATCTAAAATGTTAGAAAACTTTATATCGCCTTATGATGCCACTGTGATAGAAAATCTAAAAAAAGAAAAGTTGATTTCTTTAGGAAAATTAAATATGGATGAATTTGCTATGGGTGGTTCTACAGAAAATTCTGCTTTTCAAATTACCAAAAATCCATGGAATTTGCATACAGTACCAGGTGGTTCATCAGGTGGTTCTGCAGCAGCAGTAGCAGCAGATATGGTGCCTTGGGCATTAGGCTCTGATACAGGAGGATCTATAAGGGAACCAGCAGCATTTTGCGGAGTGGTAGGACTAAAGCCAACTTATGGTCTAGTTTCTCGTTATGGTTTAGTAGCATTTGCCTCATCTTTAGACCAAATTGGACCGATTACTAAAGATGTAACAGATAGTGCTATATTACTTAACCTTTTAGCAGGGCATGATGAAAAAGACTCTACTTCAGCAGAAGTAGAAAAAAAGGATTATACAAAAGCATTAAAACAAGATGTAAAAGGAATGAAAATAGGAGTACCTAAAGAATTTTTTGGAGAAGGAATTAATACAGAAGTAAAAGAAAAATTAGAAGAAGCTATAGAAATATATAAAAATTTAGGAGCCGAAATAGAAGAATTTTCACTAGATATAGCCAAATATTCATTGGCAGCCTATTACATTATTGCCTGTGCAGAAGCAAGCTCTAACCTAGGAAGATTTGATGGAATACGTTACGGCTATAGAACAAAAAATTATACAGATTTAGAAGAACTATTTAAAAATTCAAGAAGTGAAGGTTTTGGACCAGAAGTAAAAAGAAGAATCATTTTAGGAACTTATGTGTTATCTTCTGGATACTATGATGCGTATTATAAAAAAGCACAAAAAGTACGTACATATGTTAAAAATGAATTTAATAAAGCCTTTGAAAAGTATGATGTTATTTTAACACCAACATCACCAACAGTAGCTTTTGCAATTAATTCAAAATGTAATAATCCATTAGAAATGTACTTAGCAGATATTTGTACAGTATCAATTAATATTGCAGGTCTTCCAGCAATATCTATTCCTTGTGGGGTAGATAGTAACCAAATGCCTGTAGGTATGCAACTAATAGGAAAACCATTTGCAGAAGAAACTATCTTACAAACAGCATATACATTTGAACAAACAATTAAATTTAGAGAAACATATAGTCCAAAATTTAAAGAATAGGAGGAGAGAAATGGCAAGAGAAGATTATGAAATAGTAATAGGATTAGAAGTGCATGCAGAACTTTCTACAAAAACAAAAATATTTTGTTCATGCCCTACAGAATTTGGAGCTAAGCCAAATACGCATATATGCCCTGTATGTATGGCACTTCCAGGAGCTTTACCAGTATTGAACGAAAAAGTAGTAGAATATGCAGTAAAAGCAGGGCTTGCAACAAATTGCGAAATTTCAAGAGACAGTAAAAATGATAGAAAAAATTATTTTTACCCAGATCTTCCAAAATCTTATCAAATATCTCAATTTGATAAACCACTTTGCGAGCATGGTTACGTAGAAATTGAAACTGAAACAGGAAAAAAGAAAATTGGTTTAACGAGAATCCATATAGAAGAAGATGCGGGAAAATTAAACCATAATGAATTTGGGGCAGGAAGTTTAGTAGATTTAAATAGAGCAGGAGTTCCATTAATAGAGATTGTTTCAGAACCAGATATTGCTAATGCTCAAGAAGCAGAAGCCTATTTAAGAAAACTAAAATCCATTTTAGAATATATAGAAGTATCTGATTGTAAAATGCAAGAAGGCTCATTTAGAGCAGATGTTAATGTTTCTGTTAAGAAAAAGAATAGTGAAAAATTAGGAACACGTACAGAAATGAAAAACATGAACTCTTTTAAATCCATTACAAGAGCAATAGAATACGAATCACAAAGACAAATAGAAGAGCTAGAAAATGGAGGAACAATAGTACAAACTACTTTAAGATGGGATGATGTATCAGGAAGAACCTTTGCCATGAGAGGAAAAGAAAATGCACAAGACTATCGTTATTTTCCAGAACCAGACTTAGTAGCTATTCGTCTATCAGAAGAATATATAGAAAATATAAGAAAAACATTACCAGAACTACCAGAAAGCAGAAGAAAAAGATATTTAGAAGAATTTAAGTTATCAGAAAAAGATAGTAGATTATTAACTTCTTCTAAATATTTATCAGATATGTTTGAAAAAGCACAATCAATTTGTCACAACGCAAAAGCAGTAGCCAATTGGTTACTATCAGATGTTTCTAGGATATTAAATGAAAAAGAGCAAGAGCCAGACAACATTCCGTTTACAGCAGAGCAATTAGCAGAAATGATAGAATTAATAGAAAAAGGAACTATTAGTTCTTCCATGGGAAAAAAAGTGTTAGAGGAATTATTTATAAATCCTAGAAGTCCAAAGCAAATAATAGAAGAAAAAGGTTGGGTGCAAATTTCTGATGAAAAGGTTATACAAGAAATAGTAGAAAAGATATTACAAGAAAACCCTCAATCTGTAGCAGATTATAAAGCAGGAAAAGATAGAGCTTTAGGATTTTTAGTAGGGCAAGCTATGAAAGCAACAAAAGGAAAAGCAAACCCACAAATGTTAAATCAAATGTTCAAAGAGATGATGAAATAAAAAAATGATATAAATTTTTATAGCAAGAAGGGAATTATTTATGAAAATTGTATTCTTTAACCGTACTCTTATGAGTGGAGGAATAGAAAAGTGTATTGAACTATTATCACAATATTTATATCAAAATAATGAAATAGAAATTGTTTTTTCACACGCAGATAAATTAGATGAGCATATAGTAAAAATTCTACAACAATATGCTAAAATAACACTATTAGAAGAAAAACAGATACAGTGTGATATATGCGTATTTTGCAATATATATTTTGATGAAAAAATAATGGAGCAAATTAAAGCAAATCAATATTTTTTGTGGATACATAGTAAACCAAGAGAAATGCCAAATTGTGTGTTAGACAATAAAAAAATAGTAGATAGAATTAATAAATTTATTTGCGTATCACAAGAAGTAAAAGAAGAATTACAGATAAATGATGATAGAGCTTGTGTAATTCATAATTTTATTAACCAAAATATACAAGAATTAGCCAATGAAAGAAATCCATTTAAAAATATAAGTGATGATATTTTAAAATTAATTATAGTATCTAGGTTGTCCACAGGAAAAGGCTTTGAAAGGGTAGAATTATTAGTACAAGCTTTAGAACAATTACAAACTCCTTATAAACTAAAAATAGTAGGAAAAGGAAGAGCAAAAGAACAAGAAATACGTAATAATCTAGAAAAATATAAAGGAGTAGAATTTGAGGGATATCAAGATAATCCTTATTGCTATATTAAAAATGCAGATTACTTAGTTCAATTAAGCGATTATGAATCATGGGGAAATGTTATGACAGAAGCAAAAGCTTTGCAAGTACCATGTGTAGTAACAGATTTTCCGTCAGCTAAAGAGCAAATACAAGATGGAGAAAATGGAATAATAGTAAAAAGAGAAGCAGAAAATTACGAGAATATTGTACAAAGAAT
This sequence comes from uncultured Clostridia bacterium, assembly GCA_944388655.1. Lineage (GTDB taxonomy): Bacteria > Bacillota > Clostridia > TANB77 > CAG-508 > UMGS1663. The sequence continues at coordinate 12,438 of CALXJP010000045.1, forward strand.
GTTACAAGAAAAAAGTAAATTAAAAGAAAATTTAGCTGGCTTTACATATGTGAATGAAATAGATAAATGGGAAGAATGTCTTGCCAATAGCTTAAAAAAGAAACTAGCAAGCCAATAGATAAAGAACACGAAAGATAAGTAAAGATGTAATCAAAAATAGGAAAACCTTATAAAAGGTTTTCTATTTTTGGATTAGGAATATATGTGATTTGCCCATTTTCAATAGGCGTATTAGCTAAACTTTGCTCTCCTAAGCACATAAGTAAAGCACGATTTAATGCTCCATGAGCTACAATGCCAATATTGACGTCTAAGTGACTATACTGACAAAATACATCTTCTAAAAATTGATGAGTTCTATCAAGTAGGTGAGATAAAGTTTCTATATGATATACAGTAAAATCAGGAATTGACATATCCCACATTTGAGTAAGGAAAGGGGAAGGCAAATAATCTTTATAAAACTTTCCTTCAAGAACTCCTAAACTTCTTTCTTGCAAACGATTATCAATATAAATAGGAACACGATGAAAAATATTTAAAATTTGACATGTTTCATAACATCTTTGAAGTGGAGAAGAATAAAAACAATGGATGGGAGTATTCTTTAACTTGCGTGATGCAACACAAGATTGTTCAATACCAGTAAAATTTAAACGGTTATTAGTACAACCTTGAAATCTCCCTTCAATATTCCAAGATGTTTCTCCATGTCTTATAAGGTAAAAATTCATTCTTTCCTCCTATATTGAAAAATATGAAAAAGTTTGATATAATTATAGAGGGAATTTTTTTGCTTGTCAAGAAAGAACAAAAATGAAGGTAATTGTTAACCACTTTTTAACATAGGGAGAAAATAGAGAAATGTAATTTAAATCAAGTAAATAGGGGGAATAAAATGGAAAATGTAAGTATTATAATACCAGCATATAATGAAGAAAAAACAATTGGACAGGTAATAGATCTAATAAAACAAAATAATAAAGATTGTGAAATAATTGTTGTTGATAACTGCTGTACAGATAACACTGATAAAGTAGCAAAACAAAAGGAAGTAAAATTAGTATATGCAGATAAAAAGGGAAAAGGTTATGCAATGGAAGAAGGTCTCAAGCATGCTTCTAATGAAATTGTAGTATTTCTTGATGCAGATATTTTAGACTATAACCAAAATTTAATTCAAATGCTTGTAGAACCAATACAAACAAAAAATATTGACTTTGTAAAATCTTCTTTTGAGAGAACAAAAGGAGGTATGGTAACAGAAATTGCTACAAAACCATTATTAGAAATTGTATTTCCAGAAGTATATTCTTTTCAAGAACCTTTAAGTGGAATGATAGCAGCAAAGAAAGAATGGTTAGAAAAAATAGTATTTGAAAAAGACTATGGTGTAGATATTGGTATAGTAATAGATATGACAAAATTAGGAGCTAAAATAGCAGAAGTAAATATAGGAAAAATAGAAAATATGTCACACCTAATTAAAACTACTGAAAGTATGAGAAAAATGTCTACAGAAATTATTCAAGCTATTGTAAAGAAAGCTAGACAATATCATAAGTTTTAAAAAGAAAGAGAGTGAATTTTATGCAACCAAAGATTAGTGTAGTTATACCAGCCTATAATGCACAAAATACTATTGAAAGAGCAGTTAATTCAGTTGTAGGAAATGAAATGGAAATCATTATAGTTGTTGATGGGGCAACCGATAATACTTTAAACATTTGCCAGAAATTAGCAGAAAAAAGAAAAGAAATAAAAGTCATATACCAAGAAAATCAGGGAGTATTTATAGCTAGAAAAGTAGGAATTCATCATGCAAAAGGGACATATGTTATGTTCTTAGATTCTGATGATGCTTATGAACAAGAAACAATACATGCTATTACACATATAATAGAAAAATATCATTTTCCAGATTTAATTCGTTTTCGCTATAAAAAAGATGATGATAGTTATGTGCAACCATGTTATATAGAAGAGAAAGAAAAGCAAATTTTTAAAGCTGAATTTTCTAATAGACTTTATCCTATCATTTTAGAAACACCTATGTTAAATGCTATATGGAATAACTGCGTAAAAAGAGAAATTTTAGAGAAAATAGACTTGCAAAATACCAATATTAGTTATGGAGAAGATTTATTAACCAATTTGAAAATTTTTTCTCAAGTAGAAAATATTGTTTTTACAGATAAAATTTTATATTTATATAATCATGGAGAAAATACTTTAACACATACAAAATCTATAGTAAAATTATTAAAAAATTTAGAAGATGCACTTACCGTATATACTATGCTATATTCATACTTAGAAAAGTGGGGAATAGACACAAAACAAAATAGAATAATAGTGCAAGAAAGAATTAAAAAAGAAAGTCAAATCATTATTCAAAAAATAAAAAATATAGTAGAAAATTTGTGAGAAAATCACAGATTTTTTTTTGCATATAAAAACATTGTAAATATACAGTAAAAATGATATAATTTTCTTGTTAATGAAAAGGAGAGTGAAATAGATGAACAAGAAAAAAGCATTTGCTATGATAACCATATTATTCGTTCTTTTACAACTAGTTTTACCTCAAGCTAATGTATGGGCTTATCAAGTAGAAAAACTAGCTAATGATGAAATTAGTTTAGATGTTATTTTAAAAAGAGATACCGTTCAGTCAGATACCATCAATATAACGGCAACAGATAGTAAGTATAACATTACAGAACTAAAATATGTAAACAAAAGAATAGAAACTTCTAACATTAGTTATTTTGAGCAAAACAATGAGGATGTTATCACATTTTCTATACAACCAGCAAGAACTATTACAAGAAGCTTTAAAATGACTAACTATGGAACATATACAGTATATGCCAAAAATGAGAATGGAGATAGATTCTTAAGCAGAATTACCATACATGACCCAGGTGATGCGCCAGACTTAACTGTTACACAGGATGAAGAAAAGCCATTCACACTACATATACAAGTAATGAGTAAAAGTTCACAAATTAAAACGCTAAAAATAGCCAAAAAACAAACTCAAGATGAAACTATCGACTTTACAACACAGGGAACGAATATAGAATTTATTCCTAGTAATCAAGTAAATGTAGAATATAGTCAAATTACAGAAGCTGGAATATATGAAATTTATACTGCAGATGAACAAAACAATAGCAGTAGATACACTTTATATGTATCAGAAAAAACAACGCCAATCACAGTACAAATAGAAGAAAAAGGAGAAAGGGCGTTGGCTATCCATGTAACAGATGCAGCTTGTGATATAACCAAAATAAAAGTAGCCCCTAAAAGTGAAATTAGTAGTTTTGATGATTTTCAATATAAGGGAACAAGCTTAAACTTTACAAAAGGCAATGACATTGTATTATCATATATAGCTACCAAAGATGATACCTATGTATTCTACTTTGAAGATGAAATGGGTTATAAAAAAATGGTAGAAAAAAGAATTACTACAGAGCAACCAATGGAAATTACCATACAACAAGATAAGAATAATCCACAACAATTAACTATTGAAGCTAGAAATAGTTTATGCAAAATTCAAGAAATGAAAATAGCTTTAGGAACCAATGTCAACATAGACTATTTTAAAGAAAATGGAGAAGTATTAAGCATTACACCTTCCCAAGTGGTACGAGTAAACTATAAACTAAGCACCAATACTACCATCAACGTATATATAAAAGATGAACAAGGATATTCCTATATGTATAAAAAAGCAATAACAGGAATAGAAGAGCCAGAACTATTACCACCAACTATAGAATTATCACAAAATGTTAATAAACCAAATCAAATAGATGTTATAGTAAGAGATGTAGATTCCTATATTAGAAGAATCAAATGGGCAAAAGGAAGTCAAAATGTTTCCTACTTTGCAAATCAAGGAACGGCAATAGGTAGTGACCTAGCAGGTAAATTAATAAAAACCAATTTCACTATAGATGCTATAGGAACCTATACGGTATATGCTGAAGACAATGATGGACAAAAAACGATAAAAACCATAACCATCACAAATATAGAGGAAAAACCAGAAGCAGATACAACAAAACCAGTTATTACAGGTATTGAAAATAATAAAATATATACGCAAGCAGTAACACCTAAAGCTACAGATGAACACTTAAAAGAAGTAATATTGCAAAAAGAAGGAATCATAGTAAACAATTATCAAAACGGAAGCAGTATTACAGAAGAGGGAAACTATACATTAATAGCTAGAGATGAATCAGGAAATGAAACGATAGTGAACTTTATGATAGATAAAATGGCACCTAATATGAAAATTGTGCAGAATCAGCCACTAGAAGGAAAAGTAACAGTAAATGTAACAATAAGTGATAATTTATCAGGAGTAGAAACTCTAAAAGTAGCTGTAGGAAAACAAAATATAGAATATTTTATTAACCAAGGGCAACAAATTCCTATGGAGGGAACTACCACTAAAACAGGCATATTTTTAGTAACAGAAAACGGAACATATACTGTTTATGCAAAAGACGTTGCTGGAAATGAAACTGTGCAAACTGTACAAGTAACTACATTAAACCAAAATCCATCTCCAGAACCTGAACCAACACCAGAAGAAGATAAAGTACCACCAACCATTAACTTAAGTTATATTTATAGAAGAGCAGAAAATAAGGTAGAAGTAAATGTACATATACAGGATGAAAAATCATCAATTGCACAAGCAAAAATTGCAATGGGAAATCAAACACTAGCATATTTTGAAACACAAGGACAGGAATTACCATTAGAAATTACAGAAAAAGAAGCTAATGCAATGTTCTATTTATTAGAAAATGGTACATACACCATTTATGCTAAAGATGCGCAAAATAATGCAAACATAAAAACAATACAAATTACGCAAATACAAGAAGAAGCACCAGAAAATCCAAATGAAGGTGACCAACCAAATGAGGACAATAATCCAAATGAAGATAACAGGCCAAGTGAAGATGACAAGCCAAATGAAGATAACAAGCCAAATGAGAATAATAAGCCAAATGAAGATGAAAAACCACAAGAAGGAACAAATCCAAGTGAACAACCTGAAAATCCATCACAAGGTAACGAACAAAAACCAAATGAACAACCTTCAAGCAATACACAACAACCTTCTCAAAATGAAAATATAGCTCCAGGCATACTACCACAAACAGGAGAAACCATATTAATATGGGCAGTAATAGCAACAGGTAATGTAGTAGCAATATATGCCTATATACAATATAGAAAAATTAAATAATAAATATAATAAGAAGTGAAACCTAAAGGCTCACTTCTTATTTATGTATGTTTCTCTTTTAAAATTGTATCAAATCCTATACCGCAAATTAAAATAGTAACAGCAAAAAATAATGTTGTTTTTACTATAGAAAAACCAATGGTAAATAAAATAGGTAATGGATAAAAATGATAACTAATTAAAAATGAAGTAGCTAAAATAGCTATCACAAAACAAAATAGCCAACTGAATTTCATTAAAGAAACAATTTTTTTATCTAACTTTTTAAAGGTATGTATTAAATGATAAATCATATTATATCCTCCTTACAATTACACTACTATTGTAATAGTAACATAAAGTAAAAAGAAAAACAAAGGTAATTTTTGCTAAAAAAAAGCACACATAACAGTGTACTTTTTTCAACCATTACAAAGTAATTCATAAAAAACTGTGCACAATTTTTCATTATACATTATTTAGCAATGGCATTTAATTTTTTAGCTAAATTAGATTTTTTTCTTGCAGCTGTATTTTTAACAATTACTCCTTTTGTACAAGCTTGATCAATTTTTTTAGTAGCAAAAGAGAATAACTTAGTAGCTTCTTCTTTATTACCAGCTTCTACAGCTTTTTCAAAATTTTTAATAGCTGATTTATAGCTTGACTTAATCATATTATTTTGAAGAGTTTTCTTTTCAATAACGTTAACACGTTTTATAGCTGATTTAATATTTGGCATTTTTGCACCTCCCTATAAGTATTTAAAATATGCATATAATATTCTAGCATAAAATCCCTGAATTAGCAAGTATTTCAAAAAAAATATGAAAAAAATGTGAAAATATTTGAAAAATGCTAAAAAACAAGGTATAATAAAAATACAACAAAGGCATTACAAAAGAACAAAATGAAAGGAGCGATTTTTATGAACATAAAAATAACAGGAAAGGAACTAAAGGCAACAGAAGCTATCAAGAATTACTTAGAAGAAAAATTATCAAGATTAGAAAAATATTTTGGAGAAGATATTGATGTATTAGCAACAATCAAAATTGAAGGTAATGTTCAAATAGCAGAATTGCAGGTAAAAGCAAATGGAGAAAACTTTAGAGCAGAAGCAGAACATAAAGACTTATATGCATCAATAGATAAAGATATTGACATATTAGAAGGTCAAGTAAGAAAAATGAAAACTAAAAATGATAAACAAAATAAAACAGATTCTATTCGAAAAATAGAAAATGGATTTTCAGTAGAAGAAAAACCTGAAATAACAGACGAAATATTAAAAGTTATGTATTATGACATAAAACCAATGTCACCAGAAGATGCAAAATTAGTTTTACAAGATACACCACATCATATGTTCCTAGTATTTATTAATATAGATACAGAAAAAGTAAATGTTATTTATCGTTTAAAAGACGGAAAAAACTTCGGATTAGTAGAACCAGAAGCTTAAAAAGTAAAAGAATAAAGAAAAAGAGTCTAAAACCATAAAATATGTAAATCATATTTTACCAAATTAGGCTCTTTTTTCTATAAAATTGAGTAATCAGCACTATTTCATTTGTCTTTCAGCTTGCTCAATAAGCTTTCTAACCATATTTCCACCAATTCTACCAGCGTCTCTTGAAGATATATTTCCATTATATCCTTCTTTTAAATTAACGCCAACTTCGCTAGCAACTTCATATTTGAATTTGTTTAAAGCTTCTTTAGCCTCTGGAACTACTTTGTAATTAGAATTTGTCATTTCTAATTCACCTCCTGCAATGTAAGTTTGAAAATATTACTTTTCATTAAATATATTGCTCAATATGTAAAAAAATAAACAGGAAATTTTAGGAAAATAAAAAATGTTATTATAATTTTTATCTAAAATAAATTAGTATAAAAATCATAATAACATGAAATACTATCTATTAAAAAACTATTTTCCAGCCATTTGTCTTTCAGCTTGTTCAATTAATTTTTTAACCATATTTCCACCGATTCTACCAGCATCTCTTGAAGATAAATCACCATTGTATCCATCTTTTAAGTTAACTCCAACTTCGCTAGCAACTTCATATTTGAATTTATTTAAAGCTTCTGTAGCTTCTGGAACTACTTTGTAATTAGAATTTGTCATTGATAGTTCACCTCCTAAAAACAATTTGAAAAAACTTAAGATAAGTAATTTCAATATTAGATTGTGCAAAAAATAAAAAAATACACTGGTAATTTTATGAAAAATATTGTATTTTTTTGTTACAACCGATATAATACATAAGTTAAAGAGAACGAAAAAGAGAGGAGGAAGTTGAAAATTTTTCAACAAAACAAAAAATGTATAAATTAATAGCGATTGACTTAGATGGAACTTTATTAAACTCTTATGGAGAAGTTTCATTAAAAAATAAAGAAATGATAAAAAAAGCAGTTGCAAGAAATATAGAAGTTGTACTAGCTTCAGGAAGACCAGTAGACTCTGTTAGAAATTTAGCAAATGAGCTAGGTGCAAATCATTATATGATTTGTGGAAATGGTGCTATGCTATATGATTTAACACAAGAAAGCATAATTTATGAAAATTTTTTAGATATAAACAAAGTTTTACAGATAATGGATATATGCGAAAAAAATAGTATTTACTATAATATATATAAAGAAGATAGAGTATTAACAAAAAGTTTAAACTATAATGTTATGTTTTATCAGCAAGAAAATGCCAACCGAGAAGATAGTAAAAAAACAAATATAGAAATTGTAGAAAATATGTATGAATATATTCACAATAATACAGACAATCAATATTTGAAAATTACCATATGCGAAGAAGATAAAATTATTTTTAATAGCATTATGAGAAAAATAAAAGAAATAAAAGATATAGAAGTTTTAGATGTATCTCATATGTCTAAAAAAATTATTCGAGATGGAACAGATGAAGTAGAACTAAAATATTACTATACAGAAATTTCAAGTAAAAACGTGGATAAGTGGTTTGCACTAGAAAAATTAGCAGAAAAATTAAACATAACTAGTCAAGAAATAATGGCAATTGGAGATAATGTAAATGATAAAATGATGATGGAAAAAGCAGGTCTAGGTGTAGCCATGGGAAACAGTGCCCCATATATCAAAGAGTTTGCTAATGATATTACAGAAGATAATAATCATGATGGAGTAGGAGTGGCTATAGAAAAGTGGACACTATAGAACCATAATGCATATTTGTAATAAAAATGTAATGAAAAAGAAAAACAATTGTAATGGAAAAATATTCCGAAATATTGTAAAATAAAAACAAAGGAAAAATAAAAGGGAGAGCTAAGAACATGAAGAACCTTCAAAGCCTTGATACAC
>CALXJP010000046.1 GCA_944388655.1 uncultured Clostridia bacterium
AAACTTGTTTTTCTATACCATATAAAAAGTAAGTTTGGTCTTTTTTCGTTTCTTTCGATTTTTTTAATACTACTTGCTGATACTTTTCAGAATATTCCACTTTAGCATAATGCCCTGTTGCTATATAGTCACATTGTAGTTCTAAAGCTTTTTGATAAAAAGCTCCAAATTTTATATATTGATTACATTCCACACATGGATTAGGTGTTCTACATTCTGTATAACATTGTACAAAGTTTTGAACTACCCTTTTTTGAAATTCATCTCTTACATCTAAAACTTGATGTTCAATTTGTAACTGTTCACAAACTTTTTTAGCATCTTTTATGGCATCTTCATTTTCTTTACATAAAAGCATAGTAAGTCCAATAACTTCATATCCTTGCTTCTTTAATAGAATAGCAGAGGTGCTACTATCTACTCCTCCGCTCATTCCTAATAATACCTTCTTTTTAGTTGTATTCATGTATTACTCCTTTATTACCTCAATATGAACATCTTTTAATTGTTCTTCTGTTACTCTACTTGGTGCTCCCATTAGAACATCTCTTGCTTTCTTATTCTTAGGGAAAGCAATAATTTCTCTTAAATTTTCTCCATTGGTTAATAGCATAATCATTCTATCTATTCCTGGGGCAGCCCCTGCATGAGGAGGTGTGCCATATTGAAAAGCATTATATAATGCACCAAATTTTCTTTCTACTTCTTCTTCACTATATCCTGCTATTGCAAATGCTTTTACCATTAATTCTGGGTCATGATTTCTAACTGCTCCTGATGCCATTTCATATCCATTGCAAACCACATCATATTGATATGCTAAAATATCTAATGGATTTTTTGTTTGTAATGCTTCCATTCCCCCTTGAGGCATTGAAAATGGATTATGATTAAAATCAATTGTTCCTTCATCAGATAATTCATACATAGGAAAATCTACTATAAAGCAGAAACGGTAGGCATCTTTTTCTAATAAATCTAAACGCTTTCCTAATTCTATTCTAACAAGTCCTGCAATTTTTTGAGCTTTTGTTAGTTCATCTGCAATAAAGAATATAGCACTATTTTCTTTTGCTCCTAATTTTTCTTGTAACTCATTTCGTTGCTCTTCTGTTATAAATTTACTAATTCCGCCAGTTAGTCCTTCTTTTTCTACTTTTACCCAAGCAAGACCTTTTGCTCCTGCCTCTTGTGTAGCAAATGTTGTCATATTATCGAAGAATTTTCTTCCTTGCTCTGCTCCCTTTTCTACTACAATGGCTTTTATAGTTTTTCCTTTAAATGCATTGAAATCTGTATGAACAAATATAGAAGTGGCATCTTGTATAATGAGTGGATTTCTTAAATCTGGTTTATCTATACCATATTTCTCCATAGCTTCACGATAAGGAATACGTACAAACGGTGCTTTTGATACTTCCCAGTTAGTAAATTTAGTAAAAATATTCGTAAAGATTTTTTCTAAAACCTCTAAAACTTCTTCTTGTGTTCCAAAACTCATTTCAAAGTCTAATTGATAGAATTCTCCTGGTGCTCTATCTGCTCTTGGATCTTCATCTCTAAAACATGGAGCTATTTGAAAGTATTTATCAAATCCAGAAACCATTAGAAGTTGCTTAAATTGTTGAGGAGCTTGTGGTAATGCGTAAAATTCACCTGGGTGAAGTCTACTTGGTACTAAAAAGTCCCTTGCTCCTTCTGGTGAAGAGTTAGCTAGTATTGGTGTTTGAATTTCTGCAAATCCTAATTCATACATTTGTTCACGCAAAGCCCTTAATACTTCTGAACGTAGTAATATGTTATTATGTACTCTCTCATTTCTTAAATCTAAAAATCGATATTCTAATCGTAAATCTTCTTTCACAGAAGATATATCTACCTTTTCAGAATTAATTTCAAAAGGTAAAACATTTTTACATTTTCCTAATACTGCTAGTTTCTCAACCTCTATTTCTATTTCTCCTGTTGGAATTTTTGTATTTTTATTAGAACGTTCTACTACCTTTCCTTCTATAGAAATAACACACTCGGTTACCAATTCATTTGCTTGTTCTACTAAACTTATATTTTTATCGCCTATCACTAATTGTGTAATACCAAATTGATCTCTTAAATCTATAAATTTCATTGCTCCTAAATTTCTAATTCTTTGTACCCATCCAGCCAATTTTACTTCTTGTCCTACATTTTTTATGGTTAATTCTCCACAAGTGTGGTTTCTATATGGATTCATTTTGCCTCTTCCTTTCTTATATATGCTATTTTGTATATTCCCTATTATATGACGAAAATATGTATATGTCAATTGTTTGGATTTCCATAAAAAATGCAACTCTTAAAGAATTGCATTATCTTTCTTGATCATCTGTATCTGGTGCTCTCTTTTCATTTTTTTGTATTATTTCATTAATATTCGGATACACTTGTTCATATTTAAAATTAGGGTCTTTTTCTTGTATCATCCACTCATGTCCACTTTTATATCTTCTATTAAATGCCTCAGCATATTCTTTTGCTGTAACTTTTGTTCCCGGTACTTTTTCATCATCTTTGGCTATCACCTCATAAGGAATTAAGGTTTTTCCTAAATACCCTGCACTAAAATTTCTATGATGTCCTTCTACAATATATTTTATGCCTTCTACTTCTACTACATCTATAATTTCACTTGGAAAATATCCATGTTCTTTTATACTTTCTAGCATTTCTTCAAAAGAATATTTTGCTGTTCCTAAGGTTTGTCTTTCTTCTTGTAATGGCAATAAAGTTTTTGGACTAGTCCATTCTTTGGCAAAAGCTTTATTGGTAAAATAATATTCTGCTCCTTGTAATATGGTATCAGAAATATCATCTACTGATGAAAATGATGTATCTATAATTAAATCATAGTTATTTTTATCTTCTAAATCTACACCATATCTTTCTTTATAACGCTTTACTTCTCCTATTCTTCTATTTTCTCTAGCTTCTTTTGCTTCTTCTACTGTTTTATATTGATCTTCTTTTCCTCTCTTTTTGTCATGAAATAATCTTTCTCCTGCAACTTCAGGTGTTGAAGTTAAACGTACGGAAAAAGCTTCTGGAATGTTATGAAAAGCTAAACGAGAATCTATAATCCAAATTTCATCTTTTCTTTCTTCTTGATTGATTTCTTTTCCTAGTTTTGCAATTCCTTCATCTATAATTGTATCTATTATAGCTCGTATGTCTTTAAATTCTGGCATATTATTAGCATCATCTATCGTAAATTTTGTTAAGTCTATCTGATTTTGCTTTAATATGGATATAGTATGAATTAATGTAGCACGGTAATCTGCATGAGAAAGTATCTTTTGTAACCCTGCTCGTTCTGATAATTTTTCTAATACTTCTGGATTTTCCGTATTACGTATTAATTCTATGATTTCATTAGAAAATTCTCTAAATTGGTCTCCTGTTGCTATTAAGTGAATATTTTCACTTTTATATCCTCTTTCTTCTAATTTCTGAATCATAGCTTTTACATTTGTTCCTTTTCCTGTAACAGGTTGCCCTGATAAAGCTATAATTTTATTTCTTATTTTTTTCTCCATAGGAACCCCCTCCAGTTTTTTCTCAATCATATTTATTTTAACATTTTATGTAAATATTGTCAAGTTTTGACTTTTTTCTATTTTTTCTCTTAAACTTATTTACAAAATGTTTGAATTCATATAGAATATACTCGAATATTAAATAAAAAAGGAGTTTTGATTTTGAAAATTTTAGCAATTCATACTTCTTCTACTAATTGTTCCGTATGTTTATTACAAAATGATGTAGTAGTACAGGAGTTACATAGAACTAACGAAAAAACTCATTCTCAACAACTTATGCCTTTAATTCACGAATTACTTTCTCAATTTCGATTAGAACTTTCTGATATAGATTTATTTGCTTGTGATATTGGGCCTGGTTCTTTTACTGGTGTTCGTATTGGTGTTTCTACCGTGCAAGCATTTGTAGATGTTACCCATAAAAAGGTAATAGGTGTAAGTTCTTTACAAGGGTTAGCCTATAATATTTTAGAATCACAAGATTTGCAAAATACTTCCTATATTTGTTCCTTAATTGATGCCAAAAATGATAATGTATATTTTGGTCTATTTAAAAAAGAAAAAAATGGTGTTTTGCAAACTTTAGAAGATTTATCTTGTCAAAATATTCATGATATTATTACTTTATTAAAAGAAAAATATGATAATCAAAAAATTTATTTTATAGGTGATGGGGCTACTGCTCATCGTTATGCCATTTTAGAAAATTTGGATAAAACAGAATTTGTAGCAGAAGCTTTAAATTTACAAAGTAGTATTTCTATTGGTAAAATTGCTTATCTGCTTTACCAAGAAAACCCAAATAAAGAATACCCTTTACATCCTTTATATTTACGAAAATCACAAGCAGAACGTGCTTTGGATGGTGAAAAATAATGAATATGCTAGAACATATAACTATCTCTTCTATGAATTTACAAGATGTACAAAACTTGAAAGAACATTTGACAGAAATGTTTGATGATTTTTGGAATTATCAAATATTTTTTGAAGAAATTGTCAATACTACTTCTAGTTATTTAGTAGCAAAATTAGATGATTCTTTTCCTCACCTTACTGAAAAAACTCATATTGTTGGATTTGCTGGTTTTAAACCAATTATAGATGAAGCTAATATAATGAACGTGGTTGTAAGAAAAGATATGAGAAATTTAGGTATTGCTACTAAACTATTAGAAGCATTGTGTAAGGTTTGTGTCGAAAAAGGTTGTACATCTATTACCTTAGAAGTCAATGAAAATAATCTTCCCGCTATTGGTTTATATAAAAAACAAAACTTTCAAATAATTGGTAAGAGAAAAAAATATTATCATGGCACAGATGATGCCATACTTATGACAAAAACACTTACATAAATGGAAAGGAGCTACCAATGAAAAGAAATAATTATGAATTAAATATAAAAGATTTAAAAGTAACCTGTAACCCAGATATTTTTAAATTTGAAGATACTTCTGAAATTGAATCTATTAATACAGGAATTGGACAAGACAGAGGAATTAAGGCTTTTGAATTTGGTATTAATGTTAATGTAAAAGGATATAACATATATTTAGAAGGTCCTAGTGGTGTTGGAAAAACCATGTATGCCAAAAACTACTTAACAGATTATGCAAAAAAGAAAAAAGTTCCTTCTGATTGGTGTTATATTTATAATTTTGATGTACCTAATGAGCCAATTGCCGTTTCCTTCCCTGCTGGACAAGGTAGAGAATTTAAAGAATTAATGGATGATTTTATTAAAGATATTCGTTCAGATATTATCAAAACCTTTAATAATGAAGATTTTGAAAAAGAGAAAACTATTATTAAACAAGAGTTTGAAGAAAAAAGAACTTTATTATTAGCCAAATTGAATGAAGAATCTACCAAATATGGTTTTCAAGTAAAATCTGCCCAGAATGGTATTTATATGATGCCCATTATGAATGGAAAACCTTTGGAAGAAGAAGAATTTGATAAACTTGACCCACAAGTAAAACAAGAATACGAAGATAAATCGAATATTGTACAACAGCAAATTATGGAAGTAATTAGCCAAATTAAAGAAATCGAAAAAGCTTCTGATAAAAAAATAGCCGAGTGGCAATCTAACATTGCCTTGCTTACTGTTAATACTCATATTAATGCTATTAAAGCTAAATATAAACGAAATAAAAAGGTAAATAAATTCTTAAATGATATTAAAACCGATATTTTAAAAAATATTCCTTATTTTATCTCTGACGGAAAAAGTCAAAATAGCAACAATGGTCCTCATGAACAACACAAACCTTGGCTTAACTATCGAGTAAATTTATTTATAGATAATAGCAAATTAGAGGGTGCTCCTGTTATTATGGATTCTAGCTACTCTTATCATAATATATTTGGTATGTTAGAATATGAAAATTATTATGGTGCATTAAAAACAGACCATACCATGTTAAAACCTGGCTTACTGCAAATGGCAAATGGTGGTTATATTATTTTTCAAGCAGATGATTTAATTTCTAATGGTATTTGCTATGAAGCTTTAAAAAAGGCTTTACGTGTTGAAGAAATAGGAATTGAAAATGCTGTAGACCAACGTTCTTCTATGGTTATGGTTTCCTTAAAGCCAGAACCTATTCCTTTACAAGTAAAAGTAATTTTGATAGGAAGTGAAAATATTTACCAAACACTTCTTATGATGGATCAAGATTTTAGAAAACTATTTAAAGTAAAAGTAGAATTTGAAGATGATGCTCCTAGAAATACAGAAAACTTGAATAAAATTGCCAGATTTATTCATGGTTTTTGTGAACAAGAAGAACTTCCTCCTCTTGATAAAGGAGCTGTGGCAAAAGTTGTAGATTATTCTTGCAAATTAGCTGAATCTCATGATAAAATTTCAACCAAATTTAATGACCTTTCGCAAGTAGTTGCAGAAGCCGCTACATGGGCTTTAATGCATAGAAAAAAAGTAGTAACAGCCGAATTTGTAGATTTAGCATTACAAGAAAGAATAGAAAGAGTTAAAAAATATGATACTCGTTATTTAGAAATGATTAAAGATAATACTTTGCTAATTAACACTTCTGGCTTTTTAGTTGGTGAAATTAATGGCCTTACTGTTATGACCATTGGAGATTATACTTTTGGAAAGCCTGTGAAAATTACTGCTAATACGTATGTAGGTAAAAATGGTGTCATCAACGTGGAACGAGAAGTTGCCCTTTCTGGTTCTTCTCATTCTAAAGGTGTTCTTATTCTTTCTGGATATTTAGGGGAAAAATTTGCACAAGATTTTCCTTTATCCTTAACTGCTAGCATCTGTTTTGAACAATTATATAATGGTGTAGATGGTGATAGTGCCTCTAGTACAGAATTATATGCCATTTTATCTAGTTTATCGGGAATTCCTATTAATCAATCAATTGCAGTAACTGGCTCTGTTAATCAAAAAGGTGAAATCCAACCTATAGGCGGAGTAAATGACAAAATAGAAGGTTTTTTCCAAATTTGTAAACTTCGTGGATTAAATGGCTCACATGGCGTTATGATTCCTATTCAAAATGTTAATAATTTAAGTTTATCTGATGAAGTAATTGATGCCGTAAAAAATAAATTATTTCATATTTATGCTATTGCTAACATTGATGAAGGAATTGAAATTTTAACAGGTGTGCCTGCTGGAACTCCTGATGCTTCTGGAGATTTCCCTGCCGGTAGTATTAATGCCTTAGTATATGAAAAATTAAAAAAATATGCCAAAGCGGCACAAATAAGAACTTAACCTGACATAGCAATTCAAGATTGCATCCTAAGTACTCCATCAAAAAATACCTAAGCCATTTATAGCTTAGGTATTTTTGATTACATTATTCTTTTACTGTATCTACATTTTCTTCTTTAACTGTGTCCATAGTTTCTTGAACAACTGGTTCTTCAGTAGTAACTGCAGCTTCTTCTACAACATCTTCTACATCTTCTTTGATGCTGATTTCTTTATCTTCAATTCTAGCTCCTAAATTTTCCTTAGTTTTAGCAGCTTTTCCTACTCTATCTCTTAAATAGTATAATTTTGCTCTTCTTGCTTTTCCTACTCTTACTACTTCTACTTTTTCTACCATTGGAGAATGTACTAAAAATGTTTTTTCTACACCTACACCATAAGCAACTCTTCTTACTGTAAATGTAGCATTTACTCCTCCACCTTGTTTTTTAATAATAATTCCTTCGAATACTTGGATTCTTTCTCTATTTCCTTCTTTAATTCTTTGATGAACTTTTACAGTATCACCAACATGAAGGTCTGGAATTTTATTTTTCAATTGTTCATGTTCTATTGATTTTATAATATCCATTGATATTCTCCTTTCTTTTATTTTAATATATCTGGTCTTTTTAATTTTGTTATTGCTAAAGCCTTTTCTTCTCTCCATTTGCGAATATTTTCATGATGTCCCGATAATAATACCTCTGGAACTTTATGTCCCATAAATTCTTCCGGTCTTGTATATTGAGGATATTCTAATTGATTCTGTGCAAAAGATTCTTCTTTAGTAGAATCTTCTGTAAGAACGCCTTCTACGTATCGACTAACGGCATCTATAACCACCATTGCTGGTAATTCTCCTCCGGTTAATACATAGTCCCCAATAGAAATTTCTTCAAAATCTGTCTCTTCTTGCATAATATCTATAGCTCTTTGGTCAATTCCTTCATAATGTCCACAAATGAGAATTAATGCTTCTTTTTTACTTAGTTCTACTACCTTTTGTTGAGTTAGTTTTTTTCCTTGTGGAGATAAATAAATTACTTTTTTATCTTTTCCTTCTGTTTGCTTATTTGCATACTGATAAGCATTATATACTACATCTGCACGCATAACCATACCTGCACCACCACCATAAGGTGTGTCATCTACTTTCTTATGTTTATCACAAGAAAAATCTCTTATATTGGTTAATTGTATTTGTATCACATTATTTTTTCTTGCTCTTCCAATAATACTCGTTTCTAATGGTACAAACATTTCTGGAAAAAGTGTTAGTACATGAAATTGCATATTTCCCTCCTATTTTTCATCAACTAACCCTTTTAAAAGGTGAACTATGATTTTTTCATTTTCTAAATCGATTTTTAGAATTACATCAGGAATATTCGGAAGTAAAATTTGTTTTCCTTCCTCATTTTTGATATCATAAATATAATTTGCTCCTGTTTCGTAAATATCTTCTACTTTTCCTAGCCATTTTCCTTCATCTGTATATACAGGAAGTCCTATCAAGTCAGCTATAAAGTATGTATCCTTAGGAAGCTTTTTGGCATGTTTTCTATCAATTTTCAAATAACATCCTTTTAATTTTTCTGCCTCGGTTAAATCTTCTATTCCTTCTAATTTTAAAAGAACCATATTTTTATGATATTTTACTTGCTCTATTTTTTTAGTTTGCATTCCTTCTTTTTTACAAATATATACTTCTTTTAAATCTTCAAAACGCTGTATTTCATCTGTAAAAGGCATTACTTTTACCATTCCTTTTACACCAAATGTATTAACAATTTGTCCTACTTCAAAATATTCTTGCATGTCATTTCCTTTCTTATTTTTCTTCTAGAAAATGAATGGTTACTTTTTTATGTTCTTTTCCTGCAATAGCTTTCATTACTGTACGAATAGCTTTTGCTACTTTTCCTTGTTTTCCTATTACTTTCCCCATATCTTCATCAGCAACTTTTACATCAAAAAAGATTTCTTTTTCTTCTTCTTTTTCTGTTATTTGTATTGCTTCTGGATTTTCAACTAGGTTTTGTAATATTGTGTTTAACATTTCTTTCACGGCTTAGTTTTCACTCCTTTGCCTTATGCTTTTTCAATTAAAGCTTTTACTGTATCTGTTGGTTTTGCACCGTTTTTAATCCATTTTTCTACTTTTTCTTTATTTACTACTATAGTAGCTGGATTTGTCATTGGATCATATGTTCCAAGTTGTTCAATAATTTTTCCATCTCTAGGGCTTCTAGAGTCTGCAACAACAATATGATAGAATGGAGCTTTTTTTGCACCTACTCTTTTTAATCTGATTTTTACCATAAAATTCACCTCCCACAAATTCTGTATATATTTAAAAATTTAATATTATTTCATTAAATTCTTTAAATCATTTTGATTGAAGTTTTTTAACATTTTTTTCATATTTTTTCCGTCTTGCATTTTTTTCATCATTTTTTGTGTTACTTCAAAAGTTTTCATAAATTGATTGATTTGTTGTACTGTTGTTCCGCTTCCTTTAGCAATTCTAACACGTCTACTACCATTTAAAATTTTTGGATTTCTTCTTTCTTCTTTTGTCATAGATTGTATCATCGACTCTATTCTTACAAATTCCTTATCATCTACTTTTAAATCTTTTATATTCGCCATTCCTGGTATCATTTTTAATAGTGAAGAAAAAGATCCCATTTTTTTGACTTGTTTTAATTGTGCTAAATAATCATCTAAATCAAATTCTTTTTTTCTTAATTGCTGTTCTAGTTTTTTTGCTTCTTCTTCATCAAAGCTTTCTTCTGCTTTTTCAATAATAGAAAGAACATCGCCCATTCCTAAAATTCTAGAAGCCATTCTATCTGGATGAAATTCTTCAATATCACTTAATTTTTCACCAGTAGCTGCAAATTTAATTGGTCTTCCTGTTACTTTTTTTACGGATAAAGCTGCACCACCACGAGTATCACCATCTAACTTGGTAAGTACAATTCCATCAATTCCTAAAGCTTCATTAAAACTTTGTGCTACATTTACTGCATCTTGACCTGTCATACTATCTACAACAAGTAGAATTTCATGTGGTTTTACCCCTTGCTTTACATTTTTTAGCTCTTGCATTAAAGCTTCATCAATATGAAGTCTACCCGCAGTATCTAAAATGACAACATCATTTAATTTACTTATTGCATGACTAATGGCTTGTTTGCTAATTTGTACTACATCTTTTGAATTTTCATTACTATACACAGGTATATTTAATTGTGCCCCAACTACTTGTAATTGTTTAATTGCCGCTGGCCTATATATATCACATGCTACTAGTAATGGCTTTTTACCTTGTTTTCTAAATAAATTAGCTAATTTTCCTGCAGTTGTAGTTTTTCCAGAACCTTGCAAACCTACTAACATTATAATGGTTGGAGGGTTTGGAGTAAAGTTTACTTTACTATCTTGCCCACCTAAGAGTTCCACAAGCTCATCTTTCACAATTTTGATGACTTGTTGACCAGGAGTTAAAGATTTTAGTACATCTTGCCCTAAAGCATTTTCTTGAATGGTAGCTATAAAATCTTTGACAATTTTATAGTTAACATCTGCTTCTAGTAAGGCAAGTTTTACTTCTCTAAGCATTTCTTTTAAGTCTGATTCTGTAATTCTTGCTTTACCTCTTAATTTTCTAGTAATATCT
The DNA here is from genome assembly GCA_944388655.1 of uncultured Clostridia bacterium. Classification (GTDB taxonomy): domain Bacteria; phylum Bacillota; class Clostridia; order TANB77; family CAG-508; genus UMGS1663. The sequence continues at coordinate 11,000 of CALXJP010000046.1, forward strand.
TGTAATTTTGAGGATAATCCTTCAAATGCCATCTTTTTTCCTCCTTTAGAAACTCATTTGTTTTTCTGTTTTTACTTTATGCTAAACAGCTTAATTCTTTTCTTACATGTTCTAAGATTTTTTCTACTTTTTTGTCTGATATGTTAGGTTCTATTTTGCTTAACTCGGTCATGATATCTTGTAATTTTTTTTCTTGTTCCATTGTCTTTTTCATAAACGATAGCTTTTCTTCCAAATCGAAAAGTTTATTCTCTCCCTTCTTGATAATATCTCGAACAGCTTGCCTTGTAATTTGATTATTTTCTGCAATTTCGGAAAGAGATAGGTCATTATTATAATAGTCTTCTAATATTTCAAGCTGTTTTTTCGTTAATAGTTTTCCATATATTTGGCATAACATACTAACTTCTACTTTCTTTTCCATAATTACCACCTCTTTTGTAATGCTAATATACTTTACACTATTTTTGTTCATTTGTCAAGTATTTTTTGAATTTTATATGTAAAATAGAGAGTAATTTTTCTATTTCTTTGTTTTATTTTATGTTGACTTATATGTCAATTTTTTGCCACCAGCTCTTTTTCTTACAAGAACTGGTGGCAAACTATTTAAATATTATTTACATAATTTTTTAAAAGTGTTAAATTTAACACACTTTTATAAATTTACAAGTACTAAGACATAGGTACGACCACTGGACGGAACCCAGCAAGATAATTGCTATCGCCATTGTGACGATTGAAGGAGAACCTGCCTGCGTGCGAGCCAGTCCATAAGCCGCCTCCTCTCATCATGAACGGAGCGTTCAAGCCGGCAAAGTACGAGTAGTCATCTTGCCATGAGTTAGTATTGGTTCCGGCTGTAGATGTCTCTCTTATAGCATCTCCATATATTTTTGTATTTTTTGCATAATTTGCGTTACTTGCTGCATTTACATTAGTTGTATTATCTGTTTTTGTACTATTATCTACGCTACTATCATATGGATATACCATGGTATATTTCGTATTTGTTGTTTTTAACACATCTCCAATATATGCTATTGATGCACCATATGTTAGTAAATTATCATGACCATTAGCTACATATGATGCTGTTCTTTCCCATTCTCCTCCTGATAAGTCATATACTCCTGTCATATTTCCTGTACTTGATGCACTAACTCCTCCTTTTTGATTCCATGCATACATACTTCCAGTTGCTGTTGAAGTATTTCCTGATAATGCTATTATTTCGTCTATTTTAACAACCGTTTCTGCTCCATCTGTTAATCCTTGAGTCATCCCTGTTATTCCATATACACTATCTACTTCACTTTTTCCTGCTGGATTCGTTCTTGCTGTTCCTCCGCTATTTAAGTTAGCATTATTTATCGCTATATCTCGTCCGTTTGTTCCATATTTGCTATAACTTAAATAGCTTATCATTCCCCATTCACTATTTTTCATTAAATGGATATCTGATGAACTTGTAGTAAATCCATATACATTTCCGTTTTCATTCATTGCTTTGCATATATTATATGCATCATTATGATTAATATAGTTCATACTATATGTTAATGGTTGGAATACGGGGTAACTGATTTTGGTTGGTGTTTCATCATATATTCCATCTAACCAGTTTCGTGCTGGTTGGTTTGAGTCTTCTGTCGCTCCTGATTCTACTACGCTTACCCATACTTCTGTTTGCGTATAACTTACTGAACTTTTCTTGCTTGTTGTTGTGTTATTTCCTTCTGGAAATCCTGCTTCAAATTTTGCTACATATATCCCTGTAAGTTCACTATCCCATCCTCCATTTGCAAAATTGATACTCGTTTCATTTGTAAATGCTGGGTGTACATAGAAGTCTGTTGTTGTATCTACTGTTTCTTCTGCTGTTGTTTGTCTTTTGGCTGTTTTTATTTCTCCAGTTGACTCATCATAATAGTTATCTGATGTTCCTATTAAGAATTTTACTTCTATTGTTCCACCCTCTGATTTATTTTCTGGATTTGTATAGGTAATTTTATACGCATATCTTGGTATCCATACCCACATACTTCCGTCCTCACTTTTGGTATTTGCCCATTTACTTTGGCTATAGTCATACCAAGAACTGTCGTCCCAAGTAGTTTCCTGTACACTTCCCATTTGTGTATCTGTTGGCTCTGTAAATTTAATTGGTGTCATTCCCTCTATTTTCTCTGGGGCATTTGGTTTTTCTTCTTTTATTTCTTCTGCATTGTTATTTCCTTGTATAACTTTATTCATTTCATCTGTTATACTATTAAACGCAATCTGTGTATTGACTTCTGCTTCGTACATGCTATTGGCTGCTTGCTGTGCCTTTCTAAATATCCCTTGTTCTCCTAGTACCATGTTGATACTAACTGCCGCCAAAATAATTAAGATTACTAGGGTTACCACCAAAGCTATTAAAGTTATACCTCGTTCTTTTTTTATATCTCTCATACTTACATTTCTCCTTCTTTTACTTTAGTTTTCTCTTTTTTCATCCTTTTATACTGTTTATATTATATATTATCCTTTCAGTTAATTCTATATCATTTTGGTTACAATTTTATTACAAAAGCATTACATTTTGGATAAATATCCATTATATAGAGTGTTAACTTTTTTCTATATTACCAAATTTCCTTCTACGAGTTTCGTATAGTCCAGCAATGAAGAGTAAAAATTTTTTGCAATAAAAAAGAAGAAAATATAGCCAATGACACCATCATTTGATACAATAAAGAAAAAAGTTTGTAACAAAGGATGGTGATTTTAATGAACAGAAAAGAAAAAAGGAAAATAAGAAAAGAAATTGAAATGTTTTCAAATGTAGTAACCCTGATAAAGCAATATTTCCCATTCTTAATAGAAAAGTTGGATAAATTAACAGATACAAGACATCAAAGTTATGTAGAATATACAATGGCAACAATAACAGTGACGAGACTTTTAGGACTTCTGTGTGGAATAAAAAGTATGAGAGAAACAACCAAAGTGTTTAACACAGAAGAAACGATTCAAAATATAGCAAATTTACTAGAGATAGAATTAGAAGAGATACCACATTACGATACCATAAATGAAGTATTTGAGAATCTTGAAATAGAAGAACTAAGAAAGATACAGAAATATATGGTACAAAAATTAATACGAAGTAAAATGTTTGACAAATATAGATATAAAGGTAGATATTACCAGATAGTAGTAGATGGAACAGGAATAGTAAGATTTAAAGAAAGGCATTGTAGTAATTGTCTAAAGAATACATATAATAAAGGAGAGAAAGACGAATATAGTATATATTACCATTATGTATTAGAAGCAAAATTAATAGTAGGAGATATAGTAATAAGCATAGATAGTGAGTTTGTAGAAAATGAAAACGAGAATGTAGAAAAGTAAGATTGTGAGCTAAGAGCATTTTACAGAATGGCAAAAAGAATAAAAGAAGAATATCCGAAGCTACCAATTATGATAACAGGTGATGCACTTTATGCATGTGAGCCAGTAATACAAACGTGTAAAGAAAATAAATGGGGATATATATTAAGACTAAAAGAGGAACGATTAAAATTGCTAGGAGAAGAGATAAAAGGATTAGAGAAAGTAGAGAAAGGAAATAAAAAAATAATATATTGGAATAATATAAAATATGGAGAAGTAGAATTCGAAAAGCAAGCAAATGTCATAAAATATAATGAAGAAAAAGGAGAAAAAGCAATAGGATTTATGTGGATTACATCATTTAATATAACAGAAAAAAATAAAGAAGAATTAGTATATTATGGAAGGCAACGATGGAAAATAGAAAACGAAGGATTTAATGAGCAAAAAAATGGAACATTTGATATAGAGCATATATATTCTAAGAATTACAATGCAATGAAGGCACATTACTTCTTTATACAATTTGCCCATACAATAAGACAGTTATTAGAAAAAGGATTAAAGTATATAAAAGAGTTAAAAATGGACAAAAAAGAAGTAAGTGCCGCTATCACACAAACACTTACTCATACAATATCAAACTTAACTAAGCATAATAAAATTCAGTTAAGGTTTGAACTTAAATTAATTATACAATAAAAATAAAATAAATCAATAGAAAACCTCAAAATTTTGGGGTAAGGGGTATTTTGTGTAAAAAAAGATTTTATTTACCAAAATATAGTAAAATCAAAAAGATTTCTAATATAAAGTAAATTCTAAGCAAAAAAGAAAATTTAATCTTTATCGCTGCGTATAGTCGTTTGTCCTTGACAGTTTCTCCTATTTATATTATACTAACTAGAAGAATGGTTGTTATACAATAACCTTCCATAGTTTGGAGGTTATGTTGTGTGCTACCTCCAAATTATAAAAAATCTATGATAAAGGAGGAGCACATATGGAAAAAGATGCTATAAGGAGTATAACTTGGGAGGCTGTCACAGACTGGAATAAACTTTCTGACACTCTCGAAAACAAATGGCACCAGTTTTTTGTGTCAGAAGAAGATGTTGATATATTCGTTCAGAAGATGTTACTCATTTCTGTCCAGGAAACAGGGATTACCTATGAGGAGCTTCTTCCCATTTTCGAAGAGAATAATGTAGAATTTTATGCAGAAAAGAAAAAAATTTTTAAAACCTATTTGGGACTTCCTAAAACCAGTCCCCGGCTTCGTGATTTAGAAGTACTATTAAAAATTCCGGTCTTATTAAAAGCAGACACCAAATTTCTTTCCTAGCTAACAACACTTTCTCATCTGTAGCCAATTAGTCCTCTAGCAAAAATATTGTTAGAGGGCTAATTCTTTTTTTATTCTGTTTTTCCAAAATTTTTAATCTCTTCATCATCTTGTAAAAATTCATCTACATAGCTTTTAGCGCGTATATCATTTTTTATTGCTGCTAAGGCAATTTCTTTCATTCCTCGAATGCGTCTACTAGCATACTTAAAAATTAATCCTTTATTTTGTACTGCTGTAAGAACAACTTCTTCATCATCTCGTAATGACTGACTTGCATAATATAGTCCTTGTCCATCACTTTTTACTGCCGTTAGAACAATTTCTTTTTCATTTCTTAATCTTTCACTTGCATAGCAAATAACCCATCCTTCTTTTTTCACAGCTTCTAAAACTACTTCATAATCATCTTTTAGCCTATCACTTGCAAATTCTAAAGCACCACCTACTGTTTTTACAGCTTGCAACATCAATTCTTTATCATCTTTCATTTCTGCACTTGCAAAATCAATCAATAAAGTATATGGTCTTTTTTGCACCATTGCTAATAAGTATTGTTTATCCTTTTCATGCTCCATTACACTTTCTTTTGTATATTCCTCTAATACCTCCATGTTGTGCCTCCCTTATATGTCTTTTAAAAAACTTTCTCCTGTTTGTAATGGGGGAAGTTGTAAATATGCTAAAACAGTTTCTCCTATATCTGCAAAGGTATTTCTTATTCCTAAATCCGCACTTCCTTTACTTTGTTTCGTATACACAAGTATTGGTATATATTCTCTGGAGTGATCTGTACTTGGAGTAGATGGATCATTTCCATGGTCTGCAGTAATAATTAACATATCTTCTTCTTGCATAGCATCTATGATTTCTGGAATTTTACTATCAAAATGTTCTAAAGCTCTAGCATATCCATCAATATTATTTCTATGTCCATATAGCATATCAAAGTCTACTAAATTGGTAAATATTAGTCCTTCTGTATTTTGCTTGATTGCCTCTATTGTTTTTTCAATTCCATCATGGTTTCCTTGAGTAGGAATACTTTTAGTAATGCCTCTTCCCGAAAATAAATCTGTTATTTTTCCTATAGCAATCACTTCTTTGCCATTTTCTTTGATAACATCTAACATGGTTTTACCAATATTTTGTGATTCAAAGTCTTTTCTGTGATATGTTCTAGTAAAGTTATTGGCATGAGTTCCTATAAAAGGACGTGCAATAACTGTTCCCACATTATATTCTGGCTTATCTAAGATTTTTCGTGCTATTTTACAAATTTCATATAATTTTTCTAATGGTATTACTTCTTCGTGGGCTGCAATTTGAAATACACTATCTGCTGAAGTATATATAATTGGTTTTCCTGTTTTTATATGTTCTTCTCCAAAACGTTTTAAAATCTCCGTGCCAGAACCTACCTCATTACATAAAATTCCTTCTAGTTGTGTTTTTTCTAAAAATTCTTCTATCATTTTCT
>CALXJP010000047.1 GCA_944388655.1 uncultured Clostridia bacterium
TTTCGTTCATGGCTTTACTGATGTTATATGCATCATTTACATTGATATAGTTCATACTATAAGTTAATGGTTGGAATACAGGATAACTAATTTTTGTTGGTGTTTCCCCATATATGCCATCTAACCAATTTCTTGCATCTTGTGTTGAATCCCCTGATGTTCCCGCCTCTACTGCTCTTACCCATACTTTACCTTTGCTATAACTTACTGAACTTTTTACACTTGTTGTATCATTATTTCCTTCTGGGAATCCTGCTTCAAATTTTGCCACATACATTCCTGTAAGTTCTGTGTCCCACCCACCGTTAGCAAAATTAATGCTTGTTTCATTGGTGAATGCAGGATGTACATAGAAGTCGGTTGTTGTGTCTATTGTTTCATCTGGGCTTGTTTGTCTTTTCGCTGTTTTTAGTTCTCCATTTTCATAATAATTATCTGATGCTCCTTCTAGAAATCTTACTTCTATGGTTCCCCCTTCTGATTTATTTTCTGGGTTATTATATGTGATTTTGTATGCATAACGTGGTATCCATACCCACATACTTCCATCTTCACTTTTCGTATTAGCCCATTTACTTTGGCTATAGTTATACCAAGCATTATCATTCCAATCCGTTTCTTGTACACTACCCATTTCTGTTTCAGTTGGTTCTATGAATTTAATTGGTGTCATTCCGTCTATTTGTTCTGGAGCATTTGGTATATCTTGACGTAATTCTGGATTTTGTGTACCATTTCCTGCTATAATTTTATCCATTTCATCAGTAATGCTATTAAATGCCATTTGTGTATTGACTTCTGCATCATACATACTGTTTGCTGCTTGTTGTGCTTTCTTAAAAATTCCTTGGTCTCCTAACACCATATTGATACTCACTGCTGCTAGTATGATTAAAATAACAATTGTCACCACTAAAGCTATTAAAGTTACGGCTTGTTCTTTTTTGGTTTGCTTCATGTTTACCATCTCTCTCCTTTTCCTTTAGTTTTCACGTTTTTTTCCTATTTATACTTCTTCTATTATATATTATCCCTTTAGTTAATTCTATTACGTTTTAGTTACATTTTGGTTACATTTATATTACACTATTTACCAAATGTGTCAATCATACTCATTAAAAAATAGGAAACATATGGTATGGAATAGGATTGAGGTAGAAATTCTTGAAAAATTTTGGTAGGGTATCTCAAAACTTTTTGAGGGTGCTGCCAAAAATTTTTTAGCATTTCTACGAAATTCCGTATGACCTACCTATGTGAAGTATTTTTATATAGTACGATTGTTTCATAGGCTAGCTTAGGGTTACTATTAACATACCTTTTCAAAAAAAGGATACATACTTTCAAAAAATTACATCCTTTATCTTAATCGGTTAAAATTTGAACAAAATTATTTTTTATACATAATTAAAAGACTATCGACAAATTCATCAATAGTCTAAGACATATATTTCTTTTTTATTTCTTTATCTTCCAATATCCTTTCTTATTCGATCCTACTCTTGTTATTATTTCTTTTGTTTTTAATGTAGCAATTGCTCTTTGTACCGTCTTAGGTGCTCTTCCTAATTTATTTGCTATATTAACTTGCGTGATTTCTGGATTTTGTATTATAATTTTCAATATTTCTTTTTCCATTTTCGTTAACTTTTCATGGTCATTTATTTGGACATTTTTATAGTCATTTATTTGGACATCTTTTCTTCCCATTCCTCCTAATAAGTCCATATAAATTGAAGAAGCATTGCATTTTACCATTACTCCACTTGTTTTTATTTCAATTTCCGGTATAGGTGTATTATATAGCTCACATTCTTTCTTTATTTTTTCAAAACCTCTTCCCCAAGATTCTATAAATCCTGCCTTAAAGAATGTTTGTGCAATCAGTGGATTATATGGTTTTGAATAATGTTTTTCAAATAAATTTTGAGAAGCTAATTCTTTTGGAAATTTACCATCATTCCATACATATATTTTGTCATCATAAATACTTACTTGAATTGGATTACCCTCTTCATATTGTTTATGATTAACACTATTTAATAAAATCTCTCTAAATCCGTTCTCTAGGGAACATGTATTCTTCAACTCTTTGTATTCCTTCATAATGTATAAATGCTTTTAAATATTTTAAATATATCAAGTCTATAGCTTTATCTACTTGTAGTATTAAAGCTCCCTGTATCTCATCTTGATATCTCAAGTCCGCATCATCATTTTCAAAAAATCCTATCTTTATATAGGAACCAATAACCCATTTATTTGGTTCTTTGCCAAATAATAATACAGCTGCTTTATTTAAATATTTCCCATCATATAATCCTAAATTTTTTAGCAATGTTTCATTATCAATTTCTATATCTTCACTTTTTAGACGTCCACTTTTTATAGCTTTTTCTTTGAACACTTTAAAAGCTTCTTCATTCAAATCATCAAAAGTAGCATTTTTAACTGGCAAATCTTCCCAGCGTTTTCCAATTCTATCTAGCATAAATTTGTCAAGTTCACTACCTGTAACTTCATGATTATTACTTCCACTTCTTAAATAGAATTTCCCTTGATAGCTTATAGGCATTGGATAATTGTCTACTTTTATAACAATATATAGTAAATCATTTTCTTCTTCCACTTTTACTTCTGGTATAATTCCCATTGTATCTTTTATTTTGTTTGGAATTTCTTTTACTAATTTAACAGCATTATTTATACCAATTACATTTCCTTTATCATCTTTTCCAATATATATAATTCCACCATTAGCATTTGCCATACCACAAATCCATTTCAAATATTCATCTTTCCAAACAACTTTGAATTCTATATTTTGATTTTCTATCATATAAGACCTTCCTTGTATAATATTTTTTATATTATAGCATTTATTACATAATTTTTCATTATAAATAAAAAAAGATTTAATTCTTTTTCAGCATCTCTCCCCTCTTTTTCTTTAGTTTTCTCTTTTTTACTACTTTTATACTATTTCTATTATATATTATCCTTTTAGTTGATTCTATTACGTTTAGGTTAGCACATTTTTACTATATATCAATCGTACTCATTAAAAAATAGGAAACATATGGTATGGAATAGGATTGAGGTAGAAATTCTTGAAAAAGTTTGGTAGGGTATCTCAAAACTTTTTGAGGGTGCTACCAAAAATTTTTAGCATTTCTACGAAAATCCGTATGACCTATCTATGTGAAGTATTTTTATATGGTACGATTGTTTCATAGGCTAACTTAGGGTTACTACAAATATTTGCATCAAAAAAAGCCGCATTACTGCGACTTTTTTTTATACTTCAGAAGTTTCTTCTTGTCCTTCTACTTGTATTTTTGTATTTTTATATTTTGCAAGTCCTGTTCCTGCAGGGATTAATTTACCAATGATAACATTTTCTTTTAATCCTATTAGTTCATCTACTTTTCCTTTAATTGCTGCTTCTGTTAATACTCTTGTTGTCTCTTGGAAAGATGCTGCAGATAAGAAGCTATCTGTTGCAAGAGATGCTTTTGTAATTCCCAATAGTACTCGTTTTCCAGTAGCTGGACGTTTTCCTTCTTTTTCCATTAGCTCATTTTCATCTTTAAATTCATACATGTCTACTAATGAACCGGCAAAGAATTTTGTATCTCCTGGGTCTTCTACTCTTACTCTCTTAAGCATTTGTCTACCAATTACTTCAATATGTTTATCATTAATATCAACACCTTGGTTTCTATATACTTTTTGTACCTCTTGTACAATATAGTTATATACTCCTTCAGGTCCTTTAATCATAAGTAGCTCATTTGGATTAATAGAACCTTCTGTTAGTGGTTGACCTGCTTCTACTTCCATTCCTTCTTTTACTTTTAGTTTAGAACCAAATGGAATTACATATGTTTTACTATTATCTTTTGAAGTAACAATAACTTATTTTCTCT
>CALXJP010000048.1 GCA_944388655.1 uncultured Clostridia bacterium
CGAATGGACAAGATATAGCTATTAATAATGCCAATTTAAATAGTGGGGGACAAAAACGAACAGTAAATACGGGAAAAAATGGAGTAGATAGTGCATATGGTATTACTGGTTTGACTGATGGAACAATAGGTGGAAAAGAAATAGTTGTTAAAATAGAAGAAATAAGAGATTTACAAGGAAATACACCAACAACAACCGGTAATATGTATGCATGGAATCAGAAAGGGGGAGTAGTAGCATCAAGTACAGGAAATATGTCAGGAATATATGATTTAGTAGGAGGAACATGGGAAATTACAGCATCATATATTGCCAATGGACATGATAATTTGCTAACATATGGAAAATCAGTAACATACGAAGGAGAAACTTTAAGAACAACAAGTACAAAATATACTATGGTATATCCTTATGATAGTAATATAGATAATAACACAAAAGAGGAGAATACAGAGAATTTAAATGCAGCAAGTAGTGCAAATTACTTAAAAAATACAAAAATATATGGTGATGCAATAAGAGAAACTTCTTCTGATGGGGCAAGTAATAGTGCTTGGAATGACGGATTTTTATTCTTTCCTGGATTAAATTATGCATTTATAGTAAAAGGAGGATATTTCTGTGATAAATCCCAGGTGGGAAGATTTTCTATTTACCGTAATGAAGGCATTAGTAGTTACCATGGTGCTTTTCGTCCAGTAGTTGTTCCAGTATAACAATGTAGTAACTTAAAAAAAAACTCTAATAACAAAATCTAATTATTAGAGTTTTATTTTTTCCCAAAACAAATATAGCATTTCTTCTATTTGTATGATATACTATAAATCGGAGGAAATTATATGCAAAAAATAGGGTTAATAGTAGGAAATACTTCAAATTTATATGAAGTAGAATGTGAAGAAAAAACATATATGTGTACTGCTAGAGGAAAATTTAAGCAAGAAGAAATAGTACCGGTAGCAGGGGATATAGTAGTTATAGAAATTACAGAAGAAGAAAAACAAGAAGGAGTTATTACTAGTATACAGCCAAGAAAAAATTATTGTAAAAGACCCAAAATGGCCAATATAACGCAAATTATGTTTGTAGTTTCATTACGAATGCCAAAACCCGATTTACTTTTGTTAGATAAACAATTATGTTTTGCAGAATGGTTAGGCGTAAAACCGGTTATTATATTAAATAAAATTGACTTAGACCAACAAAATAGCACAGAATATATAGAAAATATCTACAAAAATATAGGGTATACGGTTATAAAAACAAATGCCAAAAACATAGAGCCAGAAACTTTGCATATAATAATAGAAAGTTTAAAACAACAAATAACAGCTTTCTCTGGTAATTCAGGAGTAGGAAAATCTACATTAATTAATGCTATTTTTCAATCTGAACTTACAGAAGAAGGAATGGTTAGCCAAAAAAATAAAAAAGGAAAAAATACAACAACACAAGTAAAATTATATAAACTGGAAGAAAAGGCATATATAGCAGATACACCAGGATTTTCAACATTTGATATAACAGAAATACCCAAAGAAGAAATATGTCATTATTTTAAAGAATTTCAAGAATATTTAGCAGATTGCAAATATATAGGATGTAGCCACATCAAAGAACAAGAATGTGGAATAAAAAAAGCACTAGAAGAAGGAAAAATAGCAAAATCACGTTATGAAAATTATAGTAAGATTTATGAAGAACTAAAAGAAAAAGAAGAAAATAAATGGTAAGGGGGATTTTATGATAGAAATTGCAACATCATTATTGAATGTAAAAGAAGAAGAGGTTATCAGAAAAATATATGACTTAGAAGTTGCAGGAACAGATTATTTTCATATAGATGTTATGGATGGAAAACTAGTTAAGCGAGATACTTCTGAAACAATGAGAAAATACGCAGAATACGTAAAAAATGTAAGTAACATACCAATGGAAGTACATCTTATGGTAGAAGATGTAGAAAACTATATTAAAAGTTATTTAGCATTAGAACCACATATGATTATTTTTCACTATGAATCAGCAAAAACAGATGCAGAGCGTATTAAGTGGCTACACATATTGCAAGAAAGCAACTGTAAAATTGGAATGAGCATTAAACCAAATACGCCAGTAGGAAAACTATATGAATTCTTGCCATATCTACATAGAGTATTAATTATGACAGTAGAGCCAGGAGAAGGTGGGCAAGAATTAATTCCAGAAACAATAGAAAAAATACAAGAATTAAACAAATTTACTTATGAAAATGGAATAGATATCGATATAGAAGTAGATGGAGGTATAAATGATAAAACTGCACAAAAAGTTATTGAGGCAGGAGCCAATATTCTAGTATCTGGTAGTTATATTATCCATCATGAAAATATGAAAGAAGCAATAAAAATATTAAAAAGGAAGTAAAAAATATGACCAAAAAACAAGCAACACATATTGTAGAAGAATTAATAAAAATGTATCCAGATGCCAAGTGCAGTCTAGACTTTCAAAATGAATTTGAATTATTAGTAGCCGTTATTTTATCAGCACAATGCACAGATGAAAGAGTTAATAAAACAACACCCACTATCTTTAAAGTATGTCATACACCAGAAGAATTTGCTAATATAGATATAAAAAAATTAGAAGAACTTTTGCATCCTTGTGGATTTTATCATAATAAAGCTAAAAATATTAAGGCAATGGCAAATATATTAGTAGAAAAGTATCATGGAAAAGTCCCACACACTATGGAAGAACTACAAAGTTTGCCGGGAGTGGGAAGAAAAACAGCCAATGTGGTTATGTTAGAAGCTTTTCATAATCCACAAGGCATAGCAGTAGATACACATTGTAAAAGAATTGCCAATCGAATAGGTTTCTCGAAAAAAGCCGAGCCAGAAAAAATTGAACAAGATTTATTGCAATTAATTCCAAAAAAATATTACCAAGAAGTTAATCATATTTTTATATGGCATGGAAGAAACACCTGCACGGCAAGAAATCCAAAGTGTGAAGAATGTAAGCTAAATAAAGAATGCAAATATTATCAAGAACAAGCATAAAAAGATAAAAAACAATTATAATAGTAAGCAAGAGGTGAGAAGCATGACTAACATTAATTGTTCAGCTAATTGTAAATATCAATATGATGGAAAATGTATGTTAGAAAAAGTAAGGAAACAAAAAAATGCTACACCAAAAGAACGGATGTGCATATTATGTAGAATCAAACTAAAATGGTTTGGTTCTCTTATATTTTTTAGACACAAGCTTGCCAAAATTTCTTGACAAATGGTAAGCATATTGATAAGATAAATGTGTAAAAATAAGAGGAGGAAACAATGTTAGTTTATCCAAAACAATATTTTGAAAAAATTTCAGATATTACGTATGAATTTTTAAAAGAAAATCACATTCAAGCATTGATATTAGATGTAGATAATACATTAATTGATTTAGATAAAAATATACCAAAAGAAACCATACAATGGTGCCAAGAGATTAAGAAAAAAGGAATTGTTTGCTGTATTTTATCCAATAGCAATAAAAAGCAAAAAGTAGAAATGGTAGCCAAAACTTTAGAACTTCCCTTTTTCTATTTTGGGGCCAAACCACTAAAAAAAGGGTTTAATAAGGCAATACAAGAAATTCAAAGAGAAAACAAACAAATTACCAATAAAAATATTGCAGCAGTTGGAGATCAAATATTTACCGATATTATAGGAGCAAATCGTTTACATTTATATCCTATTTTAGTAAGACCTATAGCAGAAAAAGATATCTGGATTACTAGATTAAAAAGACCTTTAGAAAAATATTTAATAAGAAAATGGAGAGCAAAACAAAAGAAAGGAAAATAACATATGTTTATCAATGAAATCAACATTATATATTATATTTTAGTCGCATTATTAGGAATAGTAGCAGGGCAATGTATTGATTGGTGCAATATACGTTTACCAGAATATAAAAAAGTAATTAGTAAAGAATTTTTTTCACAATACTTAAAAAGTACAAAACCAAAATATCTTTTATGGCTTATTATGGCAATAATTTACGTAACATTGTTAGCCACTATAGGATGGGGAAATAGCATATTATCTAAGTTAGAATTAATCAAATACATGTTATTAAGCCCTATGATGATTAGTGCATTGATGATTGATTGGAAATTGCAAATTATTCCTAACCGTTTAAACTTAACCATGTTTGAAGTAGGACTAGGCATAACAGTTATTCAAGGAATATTCAATATTAATGTAGCCATTAACATGTTACTAGGTTCACTAGTGGGTGCGGGAATCTTCTTTTTAATAACTGTCATAGGAGGCTTTATAGCAGGAAAAGAAGCCATGGGATTTGGTGATGTAAAATTAATGGGAGCCTTAGGTTTATACTTTGGTTGGATCAATATGATTATGATTTCTCTCATTGCCTTCTTATTAGGAGCAATTATTAGTATTATTTTATTAGTTACTAAAATAAGAAAAACAAATGAATATATTCCGTTTGGACCGTTTATAGTAGTAGCAGCATTTATAGTAATGATAGTACCAAGTTCAATGGTCATGTATGCATTATTTAAAATATTTACATTAGGAATGTATAAAGGATAATCCATGTGGTAAGGTGGGAGTAGTTATGAACGCAAATATTAAATGGTTAAGAGAAAAAATGAAAATGCTAGATTTAGAGGGAATGATTATATCTAACCCGAATAATATTCGATACTTAACAGGTATTATAGCAGAAGGCATATTGCTTATTACCAGAAAAGAAAATATTTATTTAACAGATGCAAGATATATAGAAGAGGTGAATAGTACTCTCACAATAGATGATGAAATTATTGTGCATGAATTTAAAGACTTTACCACAGATGAATATGAAAACTTTTTCTTGTTTTGCGAAAATGTAGGCTTTGAAGAAAATTATATGACTTATGCACAATATAAAGAATGTATACGCCGTTATAAAATTAATAATATGCAAGAAACAGAAGGCATTATTGAAAAACAACGAATGATAAAAGATGAAGAAGAAATTGCTAAAATAACAAGAGCTTGTGAAATAACAGATAACTGTTTTGAACATATATGTCAATGGATTAAAATTGGTCAAACAGAAAAAGAAATTGCTCTAGAAATACAAAGATATTTCCAACTACATGGTGCTGAAGATTTAGCCTTTCCTACTATTGTAGCTTCTGGCAAAAACTCTTCGAAACCTCATGCTATGCCAACAGACAAAAAAATAGAATTAGGAGATGTCATTACCATAGACTTTGGTTGCAAATATGAAGGTTATTGCTCAGATATGACAAGAACCGTTTTTGCAGGTTACATACCAGAAAAAATAAGAGAAGTATATGACTTAGTTTTACACAATCAAAAAGAAACACAAATGGCAATGAAGGATGGGGCAAATGCAAAAGTACTTACCAAATTAGTCAAAAATGACTTTGAATTACATGGCTATGATTTAATTCATGCATTAGGACATGGATTAGGATTAGATATTCATGAGTATCCATTTATTTCTAATCAAGACTTCTATTTAAAAGAAAATATGGTAGTGACCAATGAACCAGGAATATATATTCCGGAAAACTTTGGGGTAAGAATAGAAGACACCGTATTAATTTCAAAAAATGGATGTATAAATTTAACAAAATCGGATAAAAATTATATTATAGTAGATAAAGTACAAAAATAGTCAACATAAAAAAACATGCATAAGTATTGATTTTTAGGGAATTATATGGTATTATAATAAATGATTCAAAAATTGAAAAAAGAGAAAGGGGTTATCAAAATGGCAGAAGTATATATGGCAGGAGATTTTAGAAATGGAACAACATTTGAAATGGAAGGAAATGTATATAAAGTAGTAGAATTTCAACACGTAAAACCAGGAAAGGGGTCTGCTTTTGTTAGAACAAAATTAAAAAATGTAATTACAGGAGCTGTTTTAGAAAAAACATTTAACCCAACAGAAAAATTTCCAGGAGCAGAAATAGAAAAAAGAGAAATGCAATATTTATATGCAGATGGAGATTTATATTATTTTATGGATAATGAAACATATGAGCAAATGCCTTTAAACAAAGAGCAAATTGGAGATGCTTTAAAATTTATCAAAGAAAATATGAATGTAAAAATACTTTCATATAAGGGAAAAGTATTTTCTGTAGAACCTCCAATGTTTGTTGAATTAGAAGTTACATATACAGAACCAGGATTTAGTGGAAACACAACCACAACATCTGGAAAGCCAGCAACATTAGAAAATGGATATGAAGTATCTGTTCCTTTATTTGTTAACATAGGTGATACCATTAGAATTGACACAAGAACTGGAGAGTATATGGAAAGAATTTAAAATTGGTTAAAAATGGAGGAAATTATGGCTGATTTAGGTGAAAAATATCAAAAAATCATATCAGAAATAAAAAATAAGATAAGTAAGCCAGAAGAAGCAAAATTTGTGGAAGAAAAAATTTCTGAAATATCTATGATGTACATTAGCATTATTGATAAAAT
The DNA here is from genome assembly GCA_944388655.1 of uncultured Clostridia bacterium. Classification (GTDB taxonomy): domain Bacteria; phylum Bacillota; class Clostridia; order TANB77; family CAG-508; genus UMGS1663. Next base: position 6,528 of record CALXJP010000048.1, read on the forward strand.
AACAAATACATCAGATACTAAAATGAATCAATTAGAAAATAAGCTTGCACAAATGGAAGAACAAATCAAAAAACTGGGTAGTGAGCTTCATGAAATTACATCTGATATTTATGAAGAAGATGATTTTGACTTTGAAATTGTTTGCCCATATTGTAATCATCAATTTGTAGTTGATTTAGCAGATGAAACTCTTAAAGAAGTACAATGCCCAGAATGTCATAACATCATTGAACTAGACTGGAATGATGAAGAAACTTGCTCTCATCACTGCCAAACTTGTGAAGGTTGTGATGACCAAGAAAAAGAAGAGAATGATGAAGAACCAAATGATGAAAATGAAGATATGTAAAAAGAATAGATTTCTGAATCAAGAAATCTATTCTTTTTTCTAAAAATACTTGCATATACTATAAGAATGTGGTAAGATTATACATGTCGTAAGAATAATAGGGGTATAGTGTTAATGGTAGCACATCGGTCTCCAAAACCGCCTGTGTGGGTTCGAATCCTACTACCCCTGCCAACAAAGCAGAGTAAAAACGGGCATCAGTTCGTTTTTATTTTATACATCATTTACTATAAAAAGAGGATTAAAATGGACAAATTACAAGAACTAATTAAAAAAGTATGTACAAGAGAAGTTATATTATATATCATTTTTGGCGTATTAACTACCTTAGTGAATATAGTCGTTTCATATATAGGTAACGAATTTTTACATATAGAGGGAAATATAGCAAGTACTATAGGAATTATTGCATCTATCTTATTTGCCTATGTAACAAACCGAAAAATGGTATTCAATTCAAAGGTAAAAGGCTTTCAAGCACGTTTATTAGAATTTGGAAAATTTATATTAGGAAGAGCTTTTACCATGGTAATAGAAATGCTTGGGTTCTATTTATTATATACTATTTGTGCAATGCCAATGTTAGTAGCAAAATGTATCATAACAGTTATTGTCATTGTATTAAACTTTTTTATTAGTAAATTTTTTACTTTCAAACAAAAATAATATGGGGCTACTAGAATATAGGAGGTATCTTATGTCTAGGGCTTTTTTTCAACCCTTTTATCGTTTTTTTATTATATTCATTATAGTTATTACCATCATTTGCATTTTTTTTACTCCTTTTTTTGTGCAAGAATTAGAAATTGCATGTATTCCTTTTCATAAGCTAACCATTAGTAGCCAAGGGTATGCTTGGCCTACACCGGGTTATACTACTATTACTTCTTATTATGGCAAAAGAATTTCACCAACAGCAGGGGCAAGTAATTTTCATAAAGGCATTGATATAGGAGCAACAGAAGGGAGTTATATTATTGCCATTATAGAGGGAACCATTACCTTTACAGGTTTTTTAGGAGGGGGAGGGTATACCATTACGCTAACACATGAAAATATGAAAATTACCTACTGTCATGTTTCACCCAATTATATAGTAAAAGAAGGTGACAAAGTTATGCAAGGGCAAGTTATAGCTAAAGTAGGTCCAAAATATGTTGAAGGGGTAAAAGGAAATCCATATAAAGATGAAACAGGAAGACCAACAAATGGAGCAACTACAGGACCTCATTTACACTTAGGAATACGTGTTAATGAAAATTATATAAATCCTTTATCCTTATACTTGACACACGAACAATAGTTTGATATAATTAGCAAAAAAAGAGGAGATTATATGAAAAGGCAAATTTTACATATAGATGTAAATAATGCATTTTTATCGTGGACAGCTGTAGAAAGGTTAAAACAAGGCGAAAAATTAGATATTAGAACTATCCCTGCTATTATAGGGGGAGATGAAGAAAAAAGAAAGGGAGTTGTTTTAGCTAAAAGCAATGTTGCCAAACAATTTGGTATTCAAACAGGTGAACCAATTTATTTTGCAAGAAAAAAATGTCCACAAATACAAATTTATGCAAGTAACTTTACTGTGTATAAAAAGTACTCTCATGCCATGCACCAAATCTTTTTAGAATATACACCTAAAATAGAGCAATTTTCTATAGATGAATGCTTTCTAGATGTAACCAATTATCTTCCTAAAGGAAAAAATTTATTACAATTAGCCTATGAAATTAATCAAAGAATTTATCAAGAATTAGGTTTTACGGTAAATGTAGGTGTAGCCCATAATAAGCTACTAGCCAAAATGGCTTCAGACTTTGAAAAACCCAATAAAGTACATACTCTTTGGGAAGAAGAAATTCCAGAAAAAATGTGGAAATTGCCTGTAGGTGAGTTATTTATGGTAGGAAGAAAAAGTATTCCTAAGCTACAAAAAATGGGGATAAAAACCATAGGTGATTTAGCACATAGCTCTCAACAACAAATGATAAGAGTTTTTGGAAAATATGGAAAAATGATATGGGAATATGCCAATGGTATAGACTTAGCAGAAGTAAAATATGAAAAAGAAGACCCCAAGTGTATAGGAAATTCTATTACTCTGCCATATGACTATACACAAATAGAAAAATTAGAAGAAATATTGCTCATGTTAGTAGAACAAGTAACCTATAGGCTACGTAAAAATCAACTCAAAGCAAAAGTAGTAAATGTTCAAATTAAAACAAATGACTTTAAAACATTTTCTCATCAACGAAAATTACAAGAATATACCAATAGTACTAAGTATGTATATCAAGAAGCTAAAAAATTATTACGAGACTTAAAAGTAACCCAACCTGTTAGATTAATAGGAATACGAGTAGATGATTTATCGAAAGGAGAAAACATGCAAATGTCCTTATTTGCTCCTCAAACAACCGATACGCAAAAACAAGAAAAGTTAGATAAAACCGTAGATTCTATTAAATCCAAATATGGCTATGAAGTAATTAAAAGAGCAGGAGATATGAACATAAAAGGTTTAACAGATATCAAGAAATTAACAGATTAAATAACAAAAAAACATGTCTAACATATAATATAGTATAAAGGGGTGATATATATGTTAGATAATAATTTCTGTTGTCAAGAAGAGTGCGAACAACCAAAGAAATGTAGAGAAAAAACATGTTGTATAGATGTTATACTAACTATTCTAATAGCAGCATTAGCTTTTGCTATCGGAGCTATTATAGGAATTGCATTTACGGTAATATTACAACCTGTTATCATTATAACAAGCATTTTAGTATTATTATTAATTTTAAGAATTATTATGTTAGTATGCAATAAAAACAAATGTTGTTAAATAAATTATAATCATGTGTAAATACACATGATTTACATAGAAAGGAAAAAAATTTGAATCAAGTACCGTTATATAACAAAACAATATATGAATTAACTTGGCAAAATGAGAACTATCCTAAACAATTAAAAAATATATATCAACCACCCAAAACAATATATGCTATAGGGAATATACACATATGTAATCAAAAAAGCATTGCTATTATAGGGTGTAGAAATAATTCTGACTATGGTAAAAATGTTGCCTTACAATTTTCTTATGAATTAGCTAAGCAAGGTATAGTAATTGTTAGTGGGCTAGCTAAAGGAATTGATAGTTATGCACACTTAGGAGCTGTTTATGCAAAAGCACCAACAATAGCCATTTTAGGAAGTGGAGTAGATGTAATCTATCCAAAAGAAAATGCCAAATTGTATGAACAAATTTTACAATATGGAGGATGCATTCTTTCAGAATATCCACTACACACAAAACCAGAAAAGTTACATTTTCCAGCAAGAAACCGATTAATTAGTGGAATGGTAGAAGCAGTAGTGGTAATAGAAGCACGAATGAAAAGTGGAACAATGATTACCGTAGACTTTGCTTTAGAACAAGGAAAAGAAGTTTTTGCTGTTCCAGGAAATATTACTTCTCTCAACTCACAAGGGACAAACTTATTAATACAAGAAGGAGCAAAGCCTGTTACCAATGTAAAAGATATACTCAGTAGTATTTGACAAATATTTTTTATGTTTGTTATAATACAAAACAAGGAATGAGGGGAAAATGGTAGAAAATGAACAAATGAAAGTTATGCAAGAAAAAGCAGAAAAAATATGGAATGAAAGAAAACAAAAGAATATAAAGCAATATCCTATTTATAGAATGTTTGCTTGGGATTTATTGTTTTATTATTCCATTATTTATTTATTCTTAACAATAGAAAAAGGGCTTACACCTGCTGAAGCCTTGCAATTTGATGCTTTTTATGTATTATTTAAAAGTATATTACAAATTCCTTGTACACTACTTATAGAAAAAATAGGAAAAAGAAAAAGTATTGTTATTGCCAATGTAATACTCATTATACATATAGTTATTATTATGGCATCCAGAAATTTCATAGACTTACTGATTTCACAAATTTTATGTGCCTTTGCTTTTAACATTAAAACCGTATGTGAAACAGATATGTTATATGATTCTTTAGAGCATGGAGAAAAAAGAGGAATAATATTTAGTAAAATTGATGGTAGAGCCAATTCTATTTATTATTATATGGATGCCATTTCGGCAATCATTGCCAGTTTTACTTTTGTCATTAATTCATACATACCGCTAATTTTATGTATGATAGTATTAATAATTGCTTTTTATTTTTCATTGCAATTTGAGGAAGTACAAGTAAGAAAAAAGAATTCTATCAGAGAAGAATTAAAAAATATTCGTTATTCTTTAAGAAACGTATTTCGATCTAAACGTTTGCGAAGCCTATTGTTATTTAATGTAATTTTTGTAGCAATGCTTAGGTTTACCCAAACTACTAGAAATACAGTATTAACAACCATAGGCTTGCCAGAGCAATACTTTGGAATTCTATTTGCTATTTTAGGAATTATTTCAGGAATTGCAGCAAAAGAACAAGGTAAAATTCATAAAAGGTATAGAAATCGTACATTAGCTTTTTTAGCTATTCCTATGGCAGTTTCTATAGTATTTTTAGGAATTGCAACTTTATGGAAAATAGATATACATATCATATTACCTATTATACTGGTATTCTTTATTATACAATATAGCATGAAAGGACCATATTATGTATTAATCAGGCAATATTTGAACAATTTTACCAATAGTGAAAAGCGAATAAAAATTACCACGGCTAATAATTTATTTGAAAATTTTGTAGTAGCTATACTGCTATTTGCATTTTCAGCAATATTAGAAAATGTAAACATTTCGTATGCTCTTCTTATAGTAGGATGTATTATGCTACTTTTAGTAACTTGGGTATTAGAATATATGCGTAATCGTGTAGGAAAAAGGGCAGAAGAATACACAAAAAGAGATTTAATATAAAATATTGAAAATGATTGACAAATATGTAAATATTGGTATACAATAAAAGAAAATTTAAGAAAATAGATTAAAAAAAAACTGAATTTGTCAGCAATTTTTTAATCTATTTTTTGTTTGAAAGGGAGTTTATATGAAAACAAAATATGTATTTGTAACGGGAGGAGTAGTATCCGGACTAGGAAAAGGAATTACAGCAGCATCATTAGGTCGTTTGTTAAAAAATAGAGGGTATAAAGTGGTTAATCAAAAATTTGATCCATATATTAATGTGGATCCGGGAACAATGAGTCCTTATGAACATGGAGAAGTATTTGTTACAGAAGATGGAGCAGAAACAGATTTAGACTTAGGTCATTATGAAAGATTTACAGATGTGAATTTAAGTAAAAATTCAAGCATTACCATGGGTAAAATTTATCAAAATGTTTTAGAAAGAGAAAGAAGAGGAGATTACTTAGGAAAAACTGTCCAAGTCATACCACATATTACTAATGCCATAAAAGAACGTATTTATGCATTTGAAAACACTGATGTGGATGTAGTTATTACAGAATTAGGAGGAACTGTAGGAGATATAGAAGGTCTTTCTATCATTGAAGCTATTAGGCAAGTAGGGTTAGAAAATGCACCAGAAGATGTTTTATATATTCATGTAACACTATTACCATACATTAGTGGTTCTAACGAAATCAAATCAAAACCAACACAACATTCTGTAAAAGAGTTACAATCTTTTGGAATAAAACCAGATATATTAGTATGTAGAACAGAAATTGAAATACCAGAAAATGTAAGAGAAAAAATAGCACTATTTTGTAATGTACGCAAAGAAGATGTTATTGCTAATCGTACAGCATCTTGTTTATATGAAGTACCACTTATGTTAGAAAAAGAAGGACTTGCTTTATCTGCTTGTAAGCACCTACAATTAGAAAATACAAAGCCACATAATGAAGAGTGGGAAAAATTAGTAGATAAAATAAAAAATATACCAGAAAAAAGTGTTACAGTGGCAATAGTAGGAAAGTATGTAAAATTAGAAGATTCGTACCTTTCTGTTATAGAAAGCTTAAGACATGCAGGCTTTGAAAACAATATACAGGTAAAAGTAAAATTAATTGACTCAGAAACAGTTACACCAGAAAATGTACAAGAAAAATTAGCAGGAATCGATGGTGTAGTTGTTCCCGGAGGATTTGGAAATAGAGGTATTGAAGGAAAAATCCATACCATTCGTTATGTAAGAGAAAATAACATACCATTCTTAGGTATTTGCTTAGGAATGCAAATGGCGGTAGTAGAATTTGCTAGAAATATATTAGGTATACAAGATGCCAATTCAGAAGAATTTGATGAAGTATGTGAAAATCCAGTAATTCATATTATGAATTCGCAAAAAGATGTTACCAAAAAAGGGGGAACTATGCGATTAGGAAGTTACCCATGTGTATTAAAAGAGGGGAGTTTGGCAAGAAAACTTTATGGGCAAGAAAACATAACAGAAAGGCATAGACACCGTTTTGAATATAACAATGATTATAAACAAAAATTAGAAGAAAAAGGATTAATCTGTACAGGTTTATCACCAGATGGAACTTTAGTAGAAATTGTAGAAATACCAACTCATCCATATTTTATAGCAGGGCAATTCCATCCAGAATTCAAGTCAAGACCAGATAAACCAGCACCACTTTTTGTAGGTCTTATTCGAGCAATAAAAGACATCAAAAAAATATAAATTTCATAAAAATGGTATAAATTCATCTCTTTGGGAGAAAATACTTCGCAAAGAGGTGAAATTTTTTATGAAAAAGAATAAGAAAAAAGCAATCATCAGTATAACTATTTTGTTCGTTATTTTCATAGGATATCATATATTTTTTAGGAATACAGAAATTTTTGCCCTTTCTAAATATGGTTCAAGAGGTGCAGAAGTAACGCAAATACAAACAAAACTAAAAAGATGGGGATACTATTTTGGTAATATAGATGGCATTTATGGTAGTCAAACCTTAGAAGCAGTAAAATATTTTCAAAGAAAGAATGGCTTACAAGTAGATGGAATTGCTGGAAAAAATACATTAGAAGCAATGGGAATTATGAATAGTAGTAATTCTTCTAGTGGAAGTTCTTCTAGTTATCAAAATGACTTAAATTTACTTGCCAGAATTGTATATGGAGAGGCAAGAGGAGAGCCATATACAGGGCAAGTTGCAGTGGCTGCAGTAGTGTTAAATAGAGTAAAAAGTTCTAGTTTTCCGAATACCATTTCAGGGGTTATTTATCAAAAAGGTGCTTTTGATGCTGTATCAGATGGGCAATTTAATTTAACACCAAACTCAACGGCTAAAAAAGCAGCACAAGATGCTTTAAATGGGTGGGATCCAACCTATGGAGCAGTGTATTATTTTAATCCAGCTACAGCAACCAATAAATGGATATGGTCAAGACCAATGACAGTAACAATAGGAAATCATAGATTTTGTAAGTAAAAAAATTTTTTTTGTAAAATCATTTGACAAATGCACAAAGTTAATAGATAATATAAGCGTAAGAAAACAAAAGGAATAAAAAAGTTACTAAGGAGGAATTAATCAATGTTTATATTTAATAAAATAACAGTAAAACCACAGTTACCTAAAAGAATTAATCGTTTAGGAGAAATTGCTCATAATGTTTGGTGGTCATGGAATACTGAATTTTTAAGGTTATTTAAACAAATAGATAGAGATTTATGGGAAAAACAAGAAAAAAATCCAGTAAGATTTTTAAAATTGGTATCACAAGAACAATTAGAAAAAGCTGCCAATAATAATGAATTTTTAAGACAATATGATAGAATGGTAGATAATTTTGATGGATATATGAACAGTAAAAATACTTGGTTTTCTAGGAATTATCCGAATAATAGAAATGACCTAGTAGCCTATTTCTCAGCAGAATATGGGTTAGATCAAATTTTACCAATTTATTCTGGTGGGTTAGGAATTTTATCTGGAGACCATTTAAAAACAGCAAGCGACTTAGGTTTACCTCTAGTAGGAGTGGGCTTGTTATATAAAAATGGCTACTTCCACCAAAAAATTGATGGTCATGGGAATCAACAAACCGAATATCATAATATAGATATTACTTCATTACCTATTTCACCAGTAAAAGACCAAGAGGGAAATGACTTAATTATCTATGTAAAATTCCCTAAAAGAAGACTATACTTAAAAGTATGGCAAATACATGTAGGTAGAGTAAACTTATACTTATTAGATTCAGATATAGAAGAAAATGCAGATGAATACAAAAATGTTACGACTACCTTATATGGTGGAGACCAAGAAATGCGTATACAACAAGAAATCGTATTAGGTATGGCAGGAGTAAGTTTACTAAGAAAAATAGGATTAGAACCTACTATATATCATATGAATGAGGGGCATTCTGCGTTCTTAACTATAGAACTTATGAAAAATGTTATGAAAGATAAAGAAGTTTCTTTAAAAATAGCTAAAGATATTGTATCAGCCAAAACAGTATTTACAACACATACCCCAGTACCAGCAGGAAATGATATTTTCCCAGTAGAGCTTGTAGAAAAATATTTTAAAGATTATTGGAACCGTTTAGGCATTACAAGAGAAGAATTTTTAGAATTAGGAATGAATCCTAAACATTCTGATACAGATGGATTTAATATGGGAATTTTAGCACTAAAAATAGCAGGAAAGAAAAATGGAGTTAGTAAACTTCATAGAGAGGTATCTAGTGAATTATTTGCCAACATTTGGCCGAACATTCCACCAGATGAATCTCCTATTACTTATGTAACCAATGGAATTCATACCTGTTCATGGCTTTCTTCAGAGATGAAATCTTTATATAACAAATATTTAACACCATATTGGCAAGATAGTATTTATAAAGAGGAAACATGGGATAGAATAGAAGAAATTCCCAATGAAAAATTGTGGAAAGCACATTGCCAAAGAAAAGAAAAGCTATTAGAATTTGTAAAACAAAGTACAATTGCCCGTTTACGAAGATGCAATTATCGCTATGAAGATATTAATCAAATAGTATCAGGGCTAAATCCTAATGCTCTTACCATAGGTTTTGCAAGAAGATTTGCAACATATAAAAGGGGAACATTATTATTTAGAGACTTAGAAAGAATAACACAAATTATGAATGACCCAAAAAGACCAGTACAATTAATTATTGCAGGTAAAGCCCATCCATTAGACCAAGAGGGACAAAACTTAATTCGCTATATTCACGAATTATCACTTAAACCACAATTCAAAGGAAAAATATTCTTATTAGAAAATTATAACATTGCCATGTCAAGATATTTAATCAGTGGGGTAGATGTATGGCTTAATACACCAAGAAGACCAATGGAAGCCTCAGGAACGAGTGGACAAAAAGCATCAGTTAATGGAGTAATTAACTTTAGTATATTAGATGGATGGTGGGCAGAAGGATATAACCAAGAAAATGGTTGGTCAATTGGAACAAATCAAGAATATCAAAATTATGATGAACAAGATGAAGCTGATAGCCAGAGTATATATGATACATTGGAAAATAAAATTATTCCAACTTACTATAATCAAGATGTGCAAGGTGTTTCCCAAGAGTGGATGAAAATGATGAAAAACTCTATTGAAACAACAGGAGGCAAATTTAGTACACAAAGAATGGTAATAGACTATATTCAAAAATTATATATGCCAATGGCAGATAATTATAAAACATATTATACAAGTTTAGAAAAAGTAACAGAATTGGAAGCTTGGAAACAAGAAATTTATAGAAATTGGCCAAATGTAAAAGTACAAAACTTGGCAGAACCAGAAAACTTAACCGTTGATGCAGGAAATACAATGCAAGTAAGATGTAAAGTAAAAATCCCTGGGTTAATGCCTGAAGATGTAGAAGTACAGGTATATTTTGGAAGAGTAAAAGAAAATGGAGTTATGGAAAAAATATCGGTTACTCCTATGGAACGATTAAGAGCAGATAGTCAATATGAAACTGATGCAGGGGAATTTATTTACGAAGCTAACATCAATTTTACAACAGGCGGAGAATATGGTTATACCTTTAGAGTATTACCAAAAAATAAAATGATTTTAGATAATGAAAATTTAGACTTATTAAAATGGGTAGAAGCATAAAAAAGAAAATGAAGGGGAATACTGTTTCGCAAGGATAAGAAACTTATTCCCTTTGTTTATGAAAGGATGGCATTATGTTACAATTAAAAGAGATAAAAAAAGACTATATATCAGGAGATAGTGTAGTTCATGCTTTAAAAGGAATTAGTATTAACTTTAGAAAAAATGAATTTGTTTCTATATTAGGACAAAGTGGATGTGGAAAAACCACACTTTTAAACATTATTGGAGGTTTAGATAGATATACAAGTGGAGATTTAATTATTAATGGAATTTCTACCAAAGAATATCAAGATAGAGATTGGGATGTATACCGTAATTATACTATAGGTTTTGTATTTCAAAATTATAATTTAATACCTCATCAAACGGTGCTTTCTAATGTAGAACTTGCTTTAACTCTATCAGGTGTTTCTAAAGAAGAAAGAAGAAAAAGAGCCATAGAGGCTTTAAAAAATGTAGGGTTAGAAGAGCAAATACATAAAAAGCCAAATCAACTCTCTGGAGGGCAAATGCAAAGGGTAGCTATTGCAAGAGCTTTAGTAAATAACCCAGATATTATTTTGGCTGATGAGCCAACAGGTGCTTTAGATACTAAAACAAGTGTGCAAATTATGGAAATACTAAAAGAAATTTCTAAAGAAAAGCTAATTATTATGGTTACCCATAATCCAGACTTGGCAGAAAAATATTCTTCAAGGGTTATTAAAATATTAGATGGGCAAATTACAGATGATTCTAATCCTTACGAAATAGAGCAAAAAGCAAAAAAAGAGAAAGTAACGAAAAGAACATCCATGAATTTTTTAACAGCATTATCATTAAGTAAAAATAACTTAATTACCAAAAAAGGAAGAACGATTTTAACCGCTTTTGCAGGAAGTATAGGAATTATAGGAATTGCTTTAATTTTATCTCTTTCTAACGGTGTACAAAATTACATACAAAGAGTAGAAGAAGATACCCTTTCTTCTTATCCTATTACGATAGAAAAATCAACCATAGATATGTCAAGCATGATGGAGATGTTTGTGAATGATGAAGAAGAACAAACACAACATGAAGAGGGAAAAATCTATTCACGAGATATTATGAATGGTATGATGAGTACCATTTCTAATAAAATACAGAGTAACAACTTACAAGAATTTAAAAAATATATAGAATCAGCTAATAATCCTATTCAGGAAAATACCAATGCTATACAATATGGTTATGACTTAGAATTAAACTTATATAAAGAAGATACAAGTAATGGAATTGTGCAGGTAAATCCTAGTACGGTTATGGAAAAAATGGGAATGGGAGAAATGGCCAATAGGCAATCTTCATCTTCTTTTGGTAGTATGATGGTTACTTCTACCAATGTATGGCAAGAAATGTTAGATAATGAAGAGTTAGTTCATAGTCAATATGAAATTTTGCAGGGAAAGTGGCCAGAAAGTTATAATGAAGTAGTGCTCATTGTTGATGAAAATAATGAAGTGAATGACTACACTTTGTATACCTTAGGTTTAAAAGATCAAAATGAAATAGAAAAAAATATGCAAAAAATAGAAAATAATGAGCCAATTGAGGAAAATGAGCAAACTAGTTACACCTATGAGGAGTTGCTAAACTTATCGTATAAATTATTACTAAATAGTGACTACTATCAAAAGCAAAATGGTATGTGGATAGATAAAAGCGAAGAAGAAGCCTATATGAAGCAAAAAATAGCAGAGGCACCAACCATAAAAGTAGTAGGTATTGTAAAACCAAGTACACAAAGTGTAGCTACTTCTTTAAGTAGTGGTATAGGCTATACCAAAGAGTTAAAAGAATATGTTATTCAACAATCCAATGAAGCAGAAATTGTAAAAGAGCAAAAAGAGAATCCAGAAATCAATATTTTTACCAATATGAACTTTCCTACAGAAGAAGAAAATAATAGCTTTACCTATGATGCCTTAACAACAGAACAAAAGGCATATATGCAAACCTTAAGTAGTGAAGAAATTGCCTCTTTAATGGAAGCATATACAGAAAACAAAAATGCAAGTTATGAAAAAAATTTACAAAAGTTAGGGGCAATTAATTTAGATGAGCCAACCAGTATTTCTTTATATGCAAAAGATTTTGAAAGCAAAGAAAAATTAGCAGATGCTATTGAAGCATATAACCAAGAACAAACCAATGCCGGAAAAGAGGAAAATGTAATCAATTATACAGATATTGTAGGCGTTATGATGAACTCTGTAAGCTCCATTATAGATATAGTAAGTTATGTATTAATTGCTTTTGTAGCCATTTCCTTAATTGTTTCTTCTATTATGATAGGAATTATTACCTATATTTCGGTACTAGAAAGAACAAAAGAAATTGGTATATTACGTGCTATTGGTGCATCTAAAAAAGATATTTCACGTGTATTTAATGCAGAAACATTTATTGTAGGATTAGTAGCTGGTTTATTGGGAATAGGAATCACCCTACTTTTACTAATACCAATCAATGCCATTATTCAAAGCTTAACAGGAATTACAGGAGTTGCTTCTTTACCAGTGGTAGGAGGAATTGTATTAGTTATTATTAGTATGTTTTTAACAATGATTGCAGGTTTAATACCTTCTAAAATGGCAAGCAAAAAAGACCCAGTAGAAGCATTAAGAACTGAATAAAATCAAAAATAATCTACTTATAGAAAAATAGGTAGATTATTTTTTGCTTTAAAAAGAATAGTCATATTTTTGTACTTCTTTAATATATATTAATAAAGTTTAACAGACAAACCGGTAATTTTTTTGAAGGAGGTATATATTTTAATGGAGGAGAACTTACAATTATATGAAGATATAGCAAAACGAACAGAAGGTGATATATATGTTGGTGTTGTTGGACCAGTACGTACAGGAAAATCTACATTTATTAAGCGTTTTATGGATTTGCTGGTGATTCCCAACATAGAGAATGAATATAAAAGAGAAAGAGCATTAGATGAATTACCACAAAGTGCATCAGGAAGAACTATTATGACAACAGAGCCAAAATTTATTCCTAATGAAGCCATAGACATTACCATGGGAGAACACTTGAAATTAAAAGTAAGGTTAGTGGATTGTGTTGGGTATTTGGTAAACAATGCCATAGGGTATTTAGAAGATGATATGCCAAGAATGGTAAAAACACCATGGAGTGATGAAGAAATTCCTTTTGAGCAAGCAGCAGAAATAGGTACCAAAAAGGTAATTGAAGAACATTCTACGATTGGCATTTTAATTACAACAGATGGAAGTATTACAGATATTCCAAGAGAAGACTATATAGAAGCAGAAGAAAGAGTAGTAAGAGAATTAAAAAATTTAAATAAACCATTCATTATGCTATTAAATTCAGAAAATCCACAAGATGAACAAACCATATTATTAGCTAAAAAATTAGAAGAAAAGTATGGAATATCGGTATTACCTACTAACTGCTCTACTTTAACTATAGAAGATATTCATATGATATTTAGCAAAATTTTATATGAATTCCCAATAGAAAGAATCAATTTTAACTTCCCAAAATGGACGAATGGATTAGAAGAAACACATTGGCTAAAACAAGAATTATACAAAGAAGTAAAAGAAGCATTTTACGATATTCGTTTATTAAAACAAATTGAAACATCTGTGCAAAAGGTGCAAAAAACAGAAATTATAGAAAAAACAAGAGTAGAAGAAATTTTATTAGGCACAGGATGTGTCAATATAACAGTAGAATTAAAAGAAGAATTATTTTATCAAATATTAACAGAAATTTCAGGAGTAGAAATTCATAATGAAGGAGATTTATTCTCCACTATGAATGTGTTAGCAAAAAGTAAAAAAGAATATGATAAAATTGCCTATGCTTTAGAAGAAGTAAAAGCCAAAGGCTATGGAATTGTAACGCCATCTATGGATGAATTAATTTTAGATGAACCAGAAATGGTAAAACAAGGTTCTCGCTTCGGAGTAAAATTAAAAGCAAGAGCACCATCCATTCACTTAATCAAAACAGAAGTAGAAACAGAAGTATCACCAATTGTAGGAAGTGAAAAACAATCAGAAGAATTAGTCAATTACTTACTTTCAGAATTTGAAACAGATCCACAAAAAATTTGGGAATCTAATATTTTTGGAAAAAGTTTGCATGAGCTTGTCAATGAAGGATTACAAAATAAATTATCAAAAATGCCAGAAGATGCACAAATGAAATTACAAGAAACTTTAGAAAGAATTGTCAATGAAGGAAGCGGAGGATTAATTTGTATTATCCTATAAGAAAAAATCTCTAAAATTAGAGATTTTTTCTTACTATTAAGAGAGAATATCTTCCATGGAATAAAATCCATCAGGTTGTCCTACTAGAAATGAAGCAGCCTTTAAAGCTCCTTCTGCAAACACTTTTCGCGAATAAGAAGTATGAGTAATGGACAAAGTTTCATTTTCTCCCATAAATTGTACACAATGTTCTCCTACGATATTTCCTCCACGAATAGAAGAAAAACCAATTTCATTTGGAGAACGTTTTTCTTTTTTCTGATGACGAGCAAATTCATAAGTATGTTTTACATTGAGTACTTGATTCATTTCATCAGCTAATAATAAAGCAGTTCCACTAGGACTATCAATTTTACGATTATGATGGGATTCAATAATTTCAATATCTGTATTTTGTAAGTTTTTAGCAGCTAACTGTAAAAGTTTTCCCATAAGAAAAATATCAAAAGACATGTTGGCAGATTGAAATATAGGAATTTGCTTAGCAAAATCGAATATCTTACTTTTTTCTTCTTCTGAAAAGCCTGTAGTAGCGATAACTATAGGAATATGTTTTTCCTTAGCATAGGTTAACATTTGAAAAGTAGCAATAGGAATAGAAAAGTCAATAATCACATCTGGTTTTTCAGAGTTTTTGATTAATTCTTCTACACTGGTATATACCGCAAAAGGAAATTTACCAGTATTTTCTTTATCAAAGCCACCCCACAAACAACAATTTTTATATTGGTCCATAGTTTCAATTACTTCTTGTCCCATTTTTCCATTACAACCACTAACTAAAATTTGTATCATACTATACCTCCATGGGTAAGAGCCTTTTTAGGCTCTTATCCTAAAATTTTTTCATTTCTTCAATTAATTGTTTTTCCTTTTCTGCACTCATGGAAATTAAAGGTAAACGTGGCTCTCCAAAATGATAGCCTTTATGATTCAATGCAGCTTTTACCGGAATAGGATTTACTTCAGAGAAGAGTGCTTGAATAAGAGGCAAAGCATGCAATTGTTTTTCTTTGGCATCTTGCAGTCTTCCTTCTAAAAAGTCATACACTAAGTCATGGGTAAATTGAGGCTCTATATTAGATAATACAGAAATTACTCCTATTCCTCCTAAAGAAAGTATAGGAACAATTTGATCATCATTACCAGAATAAATCATTAAATTATCCTTACATAGTGCAGCAATTTCGGCAACTTGAGAAATATTGCCAGAAGCTTCTTTTATAGCAACAATATTTTCTATTTTAGACAGTTCCAAGCAAGTTTCAGGGGTAATATTGACACCTGTTCTGCTAGGCACATTATATAAAATAATAGGAATAGAAATACTTTTACTAATAGCTTCGTAATGAGCAATCAATCCTTTTTGTGTTGTTTTATTATAATAAGGAGTGACAATTAATACTCCATCAGCGCCAATGCTTTCTGCATATTGTGATAAAGAAATAACATTTGCTGTGCAATTGCTACCTGTACCTAAAATAACAGGAACACGTTTATGTACAGTATCAACAGCAAATTGCATTGTTTTTCTTCTTTCTTCCTCTGTCATAGTAGCACTTTCTCCTGTAGTACCACAAATAATTAAAGCATCTACATGGTTGGCAATTTGTTCTTCTATTAATTTTTCCAATTCTTTAAAATTTACTCCTGTATCTGTAAAAGGAGTAGCAATAGCAGTTCCACAGCCTTTAAATAATATTTTTTTCATCATACATTTTCCTCCATCATTTTTTCTACAATTTGAATAGCATTACTTGCAGCACCTTTTCGTATATTATCTGCTACTACCCATAAATTAACGCCAGAATCTACGCTTCTATCACGGCGAATTCTGCCAACAAAAACTTCATCATGACCATCGCAAGTAGTGGCAAGAGGATATGGCATATTCCTATTTCCTTGTGTATTTTGAACAACAACGCCAGGAGAGGTTGTTAAAGTATGAATAAGTTGCTGTAATTCAAAATCTTTTTCAAATTCAACATTAATTGCTTCACTATGGCAATTAAAAACAGGTACACGTACAGTAGTTGCCGTTATTTTTAAGTCAGGACGTTTTAAGATTTTACGTGTTTCATTGATCATTTTTTCTTCTTCTTTGGTATAACCGTTTTCCAAAAAGCTATCTATGTGTGGCAAACAATTATTGAAAATAGGGTAAGGAAACTTTTGTAAATAGGAAGTATTGGTATTTTTAGGAGAACTTACATATTGCTCAATTCCTTGCCTTAAATCTTCAATACCACGGATACCAGCACCAGATACAGCTTGGTACGTAGAATACACAATTCTCTTAATATGGTAGGCATCATCTAAAGGTTTTAAAGCAACTACTGCCTGAATGGTAGAACAGTTTGGATTAGCAATAATACCATGATGATTGACTATCTCTTCTGGATTCACTTCTGGTACAACTAGAGGAACAGTAGGATCCATACGAAAGGCACTACTATTATCCACAACAATACACCCGCAAGAAGCAGCAATAGGCGCATATTTTTTAGCAATATCTCCACCAGCTGAGAATATAGCAAAGTCAAAGCCTTCATCAAAAGAATGTTCCGTTAATTCTCGTACAACATAATCCTTTCCCATGAATGGTAAGGTCTTTCCACTAGACCTCTTAGACGCAAAAAGAACATACTCTGCAATAGGTAATTGTTTTTCTTCTAATACCTTCAGAGCTGTCCTTCCAACTACGCCAGTAGCTCCCACTATGGCTAATTTGTAATTTTTCATAATATTCATCCTTTCAGCTATAAAAATAGCAATGAAAAGTAAAATATAGAATATAATTATATTCTATATACATTGTTATTATATGATAAATCAACGAAAAAGTGAAGAGGTTATGCTTTTTTTCTCCTTAATTTAGGAATAAAATTTTCTGCAAATTTATACTTATTACGATTTTTAATATAGAATAATCCTAGTATAGAAAATACCAAAGCTCCTATAAAATTAACTAATAAATCTTTCATCGTATCAATAATGCCAATATCTAAATAACCATTTTGAATGGTAGTTACCATTGCATTTCCTTGTGCATCATTTCCATAAATCATTGTTTTTTCAATATCTTCTATTTTTACCGGTATATTTTTTTCATCCGGATTAAGAGCAACAGAAGAAATAGAACTTACAATTCTATCTTTTTGCATATCTGTTTGCAAAAGAGTATCTGCACCAAACTCAAAAAATTCCCATAGTACACCAATTGTCATAGAAAAGCAAAATGCAACAATGGCAACAAAAATAGGCGATAAATGAAAAGAAAGTTTTTCATTTTGATTTAAAATATCTATCATAGAAAAACCAATGGCTGCACATAAGAAGCCATTCAAAGTATGCAAAATAGTATCCCAATAATGAAAAATGCCATAAAAATTTTGAATTTCCCCTAAAATTTCTGCAGAAAATATAAATAAAAGAATAATGGCTTCTAAAACATTGGGTAATGAAATATGCAATCTTCTATCTATTAAATAAGGAAGGGTAAAAAGAATTAAAGTAAGTACACATAAAAATACACTATCCCAGTTTCCTTGTAATAACTGTAATACAAGGCATATAATAACAAGAACTCTTAAAGTAATATATACCCAAAAAGTTGATTTTTTATTTTCTCTATAAAACTCTCGAATTTGTTTAAAAAATTGAAACATATTAACACCTCTTTATTTTATTGTATAACATATATCAAAAAATATACAAAAAGTCAATGATAGTAGCCATTAAGGTGGTTGCAAAATTTATACATTAGGTAAATAAATGTAATATTTTTGTAATGCAATTGTAACTAAAATGTTATAGAATTAACTAAAAGGATAATATATAATAAAAAAGTATAAAAGGATAAAAAAAGCGAAAACTAAAGGAAAAGGAGAGAGTTGATAAAAATGAATCAAATTAAAAAAGAACAAGCAGTAACCCTAATTGCATTAGTTGTAACCCTTGTAATTTTAATCATCCTTGCAGCAGTTAGCATCAATATGGTAATAGGTGATCAAGGAATGTTTAAAAAAGTACAAGAAGGTGCTAATAGCATGCATGATGCTGAAATTAATACACAAGCAAGTTTTAATAGTATCACAGATGAAATGGATAAAATGATAACAGGAAATCATGCACAAAATCCAGAATTACGTGAAGATATTCCAAACACTCCTGAACAGGTAGAAGGAATGACGCCAATTAAATTTACAGAGCCAACAGATAGCCAAATGGGAAGTTACCAAGAAACTACTTGGGATGATAATTCTTGGTATGATTATAGCCAAAGCAAATGGGCCAATACAAAAAGTCAAGATGGAAGTATGTGGGTATGGATACCACGATATGCGTATAAAACCACATACAACAACCCAGAAAATAAATCAGAAGGAGGAAGCATAGAAGTAAGATTTTTAGAGGGAACAAGTGACAATTACTATGAAAATGGAGAGTTAAAAACAGCGAAAAGACAAACAACAGCAGATGAAACAGTAGATACAACAAGTGACTTCTATGTACATCCAGCCTTTACCAATGAAACAAGTATTAATTTTGCCAATGGAGGTTGGAACACAGAACTTACAGGAATGTATGTAGCCAAATTTGAAGCGGGATTTCCAGAAGGCAATAACGATACGTCAAGTAAAAAAAGTTCTGTAAGTTATACACAAAATACTTCATATGTTATGGCAACAGAGACTGGTTCAGCAAATAATGAAACAATAACAGCGAGAAACTGGTTAGATGGAATATATGGAGAAGAAATGCCTAAAATTAGTTATCCCGTATTTCAACCATTAACCTATAGTATGAATTATATTAGTGAAAACGATGCTTACTATTTATGCAAAGCAATGAACGAAAGTGGAAACATTTATGGATTTACTGCTAGCTCATCAGATACACATTTAATGAAAAATAGTGAATGGGGAATGATAACTTACTTAAGCTATAGTCAGTATCGGAACAAATGGGAAAAACATAGCCATA
This sequence comes from uncultured Clostridia bacterium, assembly GCA_944388655.1. Lineage (GTDB taxonomy): Bacteria > Bacillota > Clostridia > TANB77 > CAG-508 > UMGS1663. The sequence continues at coordinate 26,244 of CALXJP010000048.1, forward strand.
AATAATGCCAATTTAAATAGTGGAGGACAAGCTAGAACAGAACCAAAAGGAAAAAATGGAGTAGATAGTGTATATGCAATTACAGGAATGACACAAGGTGTTATTAATGGAAAAGAAGTGGTCGTCAAAATAGAAGAAATTAATGCTTTATCAGGAAATACCCCAACAGCACAAGGAAGTGTATATGCATGGAATCAAAAAGGAGGAACAACCGCTTCAAGTACAGGCAATATGACAGGAGTGTATGATATGGTAGGAGGAGCATGGGAAAGAACCACAGGTTATATAGCCAATGGCCATGAGTACTTATTAAAATATGCTCAATCTATAGCTTATGATGGTGATATCCTAAAAACGAATAGTACCCAATACACAACCATTTATCCTTATGATGCAGATGTAGATAACGAACGACTAGGAAATGATGATACCTATTTAGATACAGCAAGTCATGCAAACTATTTAAAAAATACGAAAATATATGGAGATGCTGTTAGAGAAATTTCTTCAAATGGTATAGGTACAACTTCATGGGAAGGAAGTTATTCCGTTTATACAGGATTGTTTGGAACTTGTATGTATAGAGGAGGAAGTTATTGTGATGCAGAAGTAATAGGAAGATTTTGCTTTGCCCGTGCTACAGGAAATAATAATTATGATGATGGATTTCGTACAATAGTTATACCAATTCATTAAATTAAATAGAAAAATAGTAAAATAAAGTAGTACAAAAATGTATTACTTTATTATTGCATTTATGAAAAAGTATCGATATAATAAAGGCAAACAAAAAAGGAGGGATTTTTTTGAAAATACAAGACATCAAACAGTTACAACAAATAGCCAATCATATACGTATACAAGCAATTAAGCAAGTATATAAAGCACAATCTGGACATCCAGGAGGTTCACTTTCTATAGCAGATATTTTAGCAGTATTATATTTTAATCAAATGAACATTCACGAAAAAGAACCCAATAATCCACTTCGTGATAGATTTATTTTATCGAAAGGGCATTGTTCTCCAGCTTTATATGCGGTACTTGCAGAACGAGGCTTTTTAGATAAAAAAGAATTAGAAACATTTCGAACAATAGAGGGAAAACTACAAGGACATCCCGATATGACCAAAGTTCCAGGAGTGGATATGACAACAGGTTCTTTAGGACAAGGCTTATCCGTAGCAAATGGGATGGCATTAAATTCTAAACTGAATCATGATGGCTACCGAGTATATTGCCTATTAGGAGATGGTGAAATAGAAGAAGGGCAAGTATGGGAAGCTGCAATGACAGCCAATAAATATCATTTGGATAACTTATGTGTCATTATAGATAATAATCAATTACAAATAGATGGCACAATTCAAGAGGTAAAAGGGTTAGAAAATATCGAAGGAAAATGGAATAGTTTTGGCTTTCATACGATTGTGATAAATGGTCATGATATACAACAAATTATAGATGCTTTCGAAACAGCAAAAATGACAAAAGGAAAACCAACAGCCATTATTGCTAAAACTGTTAAAGGAAAAGGTGTATCTTTTATGGAAAATAATGTAGCATGGCATGGAAAAGCACCAAATGATGAAGAATATCATATTGCTATGAAGGAACTAGGAGAAGAGGAGGAAGAAAATTGAATATACAAATTAATGATGAAAACAAAAAAGCTACTAGGCAAAGCTATGGTGAAGCCTTAAAAACACTAGGAGAGAAAAATCCAAATATTATTGTATTAGATGCTGACCTTTCAGGGGCAACTAAAACTTCCCTTTTCGCGAAAGCTTTTCCAGAAAGATTTTTTGATATAGGAATTTCTGAACAAGATTTAATGGGAACTGCTGCAGGTTTTGCAACATGTAATAAAATCCCATATGTTAGTACATTTGCTATGTTTGCAGCTGGAAGGGCATATGACCAAATTCGTAATAGTATATGTTATCCAAAGTTAAATGTGAAAATTTGTGCAACACATGCAGGAATTACGGTCGGAGAAGATGGAGCAACCCATCAAATGTTAGAAGATATTAGCATGATGAGAACATTACCCAATATGACGGTAATTTCGCCTTCAGATGATGTACAAACCAAATGGGCAATAGAAGAAATAGCAAAAGTGAATGGACCAGTATATGTAAGATTGGCAAGATTAGAAACACCTAACATATATCAAGAGGCAAACTTTACTATAGGAAAAGGAGTACAAATAGGAGAAGGTACAGATGCTAGTATTATTGCAACAGGGGTAACAGTGATAGAAGCAATTAAGGCAAAACAAGAATTAGAAAAACAAGGTATTTTCGTAAGAGTAGTTGATATGCATACCATTAAGCCAATAGATAAAGAATTAATTATCCAGTGTGCTAAAGCAACCAAAAAAATCATAACGATTGAAGATCATAGTATTATAGGTGGATTAGGAAGTAGTGTATGTGAAGTTCTGGCTGAAAATTACCCAACCCAAGTAATCAGAATGGGTATACCAGATACTTTTGGAAAATCAGGAAAAGCAGAAAAATTAATGGAATATTTTCATATAACAAGTCAAGATATTGTACAGCAAGTTACAGGAGTGTAAAAAAAATTACACTTCTTTTTTGTATTGTAAATTTTTTGTGAATTTTTAAAAAAGAGAAAAAGAAGAAAAAAGTTTATAAATCAACAAAATTGGATAAAATTACTTATTTTTTTCCAAAAAAAACTATTGCAATTCTCCCTATTTATTGTTATGATAAGGAAGAAAATAAAATTGTGTAATTATACGAAAAACAAGGAGCAAAATAGAATGATAGAATTTAGAAATGTAAGTAAGACATATAGTACTGGTACAGAAGCAGTACATAATGCCAATTTTAAAATAGAAAAAGGGGAATTTGCATTTTTAGTAGGTGCTTCAGGTTCAGGAAAATCAACATTAATCAAAATGATATTAAAAGAAGAAAATCCTACCTCAGGAAATATTATTATTAATGGAAAAGATACTACATTCTTAAAACCTAAAAGAGTTCCTTATTTAAGAAGAAGTATGGGAGTAGTATTCCAAGACTTTAGATTATTACCAGATAAAACTGTATATGATAATGTAGCTTTTGCTATGTATATTGTAAGAGCAACACCAAAACACATTCGCAGACAGGTACCTATGGTACTTTCCTTAGTAGGATTAAGTGGAAAGGCAAAAATGTATCCTAATGAATTATCAGGAGGAGAGCAACAAAGAGTTGCATTAGCAAGAGCGTTAGTAAATAATCCATCAA
>CALXJP010000049.1 GCA_944388655.1 uncultured Clostridia bacterium
CTATTTTATTGTTTCATTTCTATTCATTTTTTTGTTGTAAAAAATTTGCTATCTTTTCTTATTAAAGAATTGATAGCAAATTTGATTGTTCTTGAATAATTTTAAATTTTTTGCATTATTGCATTAAGTTAAAGGTACAATTACTGCTCGAAAGCCTCCTTGATAAGCATTAGTACCGGTTCGACCAAAATGGAATATTCCTGCATTTACTGCATTATCAAAAGTTCCTCCTCTGAGAAAAATTGGATCTTTTAATCCAACAAACCTCGAGTAGTCAGATTTCCATGAGCTAGTACCATTTCCAGCAGTAGATGTTTCTTTTATTGCATCTCCATATATCTTGACATTTTTTGCATAATTTGCACTACCTGCCACTTCTAAATCTGTTTGTTTGCTGTTATCTACATTACTATCATGTGGATATACCATAGTGTATTTTGTACTTGCTGTTTTCAATACATTTCCAGTATATGCTACTGATTCTCCATATTTTTGTAAATTTTCATGCTCATTGGCTACATAGGCTGCCGTTCTTTCCCATACCCCTCCTGATAATTCATATATTCCTGTCATGTTTCCTGTACTTGAGGCTGTTATTCCTCCTTTTTGATTCCATGCATACATACTTCCCGTTGTTGTAGGTGTATTTCCGGATAATGTTTTGATTTCGTCTATTTTAACTACTGTTTCTGCTCCATCTGTTAACCCTTGTGTCATTCCTGTGATTCCATATGCACTATCTACTCCATTTTTTCCTGTTGTTACCGTTCTTTTTGTTCCTCCACTATCTAAGTTAGCATTGTTGATAGCTATTTCTTGTCCGTTTGTTCCGATATTGACTATAACTTAAATAACTTACCATACCCCATTCACTATTTTTCATTAAATGCGTATCTGATGAATTCAAAGTAAATCCATAGATATTTCCCTTTTCATTCATTGCCTTTGCAATATTATATGTATCATTTGGATTTATATAATTCATACTATATGTTAATGGTTGAAATACGGGATAACTAATTTTTGGAAAATCACTTCCATATATGCCATCTAACCAATTTCTCGCATCTTGATTTGAAACGTTTGTTGTTCCTACTTCTACTCCTTTTACCCAACTTTTATCTTGTGTATAACTTACCGAACTTTTTACACTTGGTGTATTGTTATTTCCTTCTGGAAATCCTGCTTCAAATTTGGCTACATATATTCCGGTAAGTTCTTCGTCCCATCCTCCGTTTGCAAAGTTAATGTTTGTTTCGTTGGTGAATGCAGGATGTACATAAAAGTCGGTTGTTGTATCTACTGTTTCATCTATTTTTGTTTGCCTCTTGGCTGTTTTTATTTCTCCGTTTTCATAATAGTTATCAGTTGTTCCTTCTAAGAATCTTACCTCTATAGTTCCTCCCTCTGATTTATTTTCTGGGTTATTGTATGTTATTTTATATGCATACCTGGGTATCCATACCCACATACTTCCATCTTCACTTTTGGTATTAGCCCACTTACTTTCTTGATAATTATACCAACTACTATCTGTCCAATTCGTTTCTTCATAGCTTCCCATTTGGTTATCTGTTGGCTCGATGAATTTAATTGGTGTCATTCCTTCTATTTGCTCTGGTGCATTTGGTGTATCTTGGCGTAATTCTGGATTTTGTGTATTGGTTCCTGCTATAATTTTATCCATTTCATCTGTAATACTATTAAATGCCATTTGTGTATTAACTTCTGCATCATACATACTATTAGCACCTTCTTGTGCTTTTTTTAATATTCCTTGGTCTCCTAATACCATATTGATGCTAACTGCTGCCAAAATAATTAAAATAACAATTGTCACCACTAAAGCTATTAAAGTTACGGCTTGTTCTTTTTTTGTTTGCTTCATGTTTACCTTCTCTCCTCTTTTCCTTTAGTTTTCACGTTTTTGTTCTATTTATACTTCTTCTATTATATATTATCCTTTTAGTTAATTCTATTACTTTTTAATGACATTTTGGTTACATTTGTGTTACACTATTTACCTAATATATCAATCGTACCTATATAAAAATAGAAAGCATATGGTATGGAGTAGGATTAAAGTTAGAAATTCTTGAAAAATTTTGGTAGGGAATCTCAAATCTTTTTGAGGGCGCTACCAAAATTTTCTTAGTATTTCTACGAAAATCCGTATGACCTACCCTATGGGATATATTTTTATATGGGTATGATTGTTTCATAGGCTACCTTAGGGTTACTACAAGGGTTACTAGTAATCAATACAGCAAAAGAAGGTTCAAATGAACCCTCTTCTATTCTGTTTTGATTTCAATAGCATTTTCATCATTGACTATTATTTTAGCTGTTTTTCCTTTGGTTATTTTTCCATCTAAAATAGCTTCTGCAATTTTATCTTCTATCATGCTTTGAATTGCCCTTTTTAATGGACGTGCACCATAGGTTACATCTACACCTTGTTCTAGTACTTTTTCTTTTACTTGGTCGGTAATTTCTACTTTCATGCCATTTTCCTGTAATCTATTTTGTACTTCACGTAACATGATATCTACAATTTGTTTTAATTCTTCTTTTTGTAGTTTATGGAATACAATAATTTCGTCAATACGATTAATAAATTCTGGTCTAAATTGTTTTTTTAGTTCTGCCATAACTTCTTTTTTAGTATCTTCATAATCTTTTTGTTCTTGCTTTACCTTTTCTTCGCTATCTACAGAGAAACCTAGCGTTTTCTTATCTGTAATAAGTCTTGCACCAACATTAGATGTCATAATCACTACTGTATTTTTAAAGTTAACTGTTCTTCCTGTACTATCTGTTAATCTTCCGTCATCTAATATTTGCAATAGCATATTCATAACATCTGGATGGGCCTTTTCTATTTCATCTAACAAAATGACAGAATATGGTTGTCTTCTTATTTTTTCTGTTAGTTGTCCTGCCTCTTCATAGCCTACATAACCTGGAGGTGAACCTATTAATTTTGAAATAGAATGTGGTTCCATATATTCTGACATATCTATACGAACCAAAGCTTCCTCATTTCCAAATAAAGCTTCTGCTAATGCTTTAGAAAGCTCCGTTTTTCCTACACCTGTTGGACCTAAGAATAGGAAGGAACCAATTGGTCTATTCGGGTCTTTTAATCCTACACGACCTCTTCTAATGGCTTTAGCTACTGCCTCTACTGCTTCATTCTGTCCAATAACTCTTTTATGCAAATTTTTCTCTAATTCTTTTAGTCTTTCATTTTCACTTTCTGTTATTTTTTGTACAGGAATTTTAGTCCATGTGGCAATAACTTCTGCAATGTCCTCCTCTGTTAATGTCATGATTTGTTTTCTATTTTTATTTTCCCATTTCTTTTTATCTTTTTCTAATTTTTCTTCTAATTCATGCTGTTTGTCTCTTAATTCTGCAGCCTTTTCAAAATCTTGTGCACGAATTACTTCCTCTTTTTCTTGTATAATAGCTTGAATTTGTTCTTGTAATTTTTTAAGTGGTTCTGGCTCTGTGTATGTTTTCATTCTTACTTTAGAAGCTGCTTCATCTATTAAGTCAATCGCCTTATCTGGTAAGTATCTATCGTTAATATATCTAGTAGATAATTCTACTGCTGCACGAATTGCTTCTTTGGTAATTTTTACATTATGATGTGCTTCATATTTATCGCTTATGCCCTCTAGTATTTTTATGGTATCTTCTTTAGATGGTTCATTGACAATTACTGGACTAAATCTTCTTTCTAAAGCACTATCTTTTTCAATATATTTACGATATTCGTTAAGCGTTGTTGCTCCTACTAATTGAATGTCACCTCTTGCCAATAAAGGTTTTAATATATTGGCTGCATCTACAGCTCCTTCAGCAGAACCTGCTCCTACAATAGTATGAATTTCATCTATAAATAAAATGACGTCTCCTGCTTTTTTTACCTCATTTAATGCTTTTTTGATTCTTTCTTCAAAATCGCCTCTATATTTTGCTCCTGCTACCATACTTGCCATATCTAAACTAACTACTCTTTTTCCCTTTAAAACTTCAGGAACATCTTCTGCTATAATTTTTTGTGCCAAACCTTCTACTACTGCTGTTTTTCCTACTCCTGGTTCTCCTATTAAGCAAGGATTATTTTTTGTTCTTCGAGAAAGAATTTGTGTTACTCTTTCTATTTCTTCTTTTCTTCCTATAACAGGATCTAATTTTCCCTCCATAGCTTGTTTGGTTAAATCTGTTCCATACTGATTAAGGGTTGGTGTTTGATTGTAACTTCCTGTAGAATATTTATTTTGACGTTTATCTACCATTCCAGTAGTTTCTTCTTCATTTAATACTTTTACAATTTCATTGTATAATTTTTGTGGCTCTATATCTAAGTCTAACATAATTCTAACTGCTACACTATCCCCTTCTCTCATAATGCCTATCAATAAGTGTTCTGTTCCTATGTAGTCAGAGCCACTTCTTTTTGCTTCTCTAAATGCATTTTCAATAACTCTTTTGCTTCTTGGGGTAAACCCAATTGTTTGTCCTCCTGTAAACATACCTACTAAGTCATTAATCGCATCATTTCTTCCTACTAATTGAGAAATTTCTTCAATAACCTTTTCTTCTGTAATACCTTGGTTTTCTAAAACCTTGCTTGCAACGCCTTCTCCTTCTTTTACAAGTCCATATAAAAGATGTTCGGTTCCGATATAACTATGTCCAAATTCCATAGCTATTTGGTTGGCAAGTTCTATTGCTTTTTCTGCTCTTTTTGTAAATTTATATACCATATTCATTCACTCCTTTCATTTTTAATTTTCTCCGTGCTATTTGTTTCATAACTTCTGCACGTTTTATTTCTATTTCTTCTGTAGTATATACTTTTCCTTCTCTTTTTAATAGATTGGCTTCTTTTGCATAAAATAGCATTTTTTTCACTTTGGCATCATTTAATTCTACTATAATTCCTAAGTCTGTTCCTAATTTAACATCTGATAATAATTGCTCTGCTTCTTTATATGTTAATTTTTTGGCATTTACTAAAATTCCATAAGAACGATAAACTTTATCTGCTAATTCTATAGCATGTTTTCCTAAATATTTTCTCGCTACACGTTCTTGTTCGATTACTCTTTTAGTAATATTTTCTATATTTTTTATGATTGCTTCTTCGGTAAGCCCTATAGTTTGATGATTTGTTATTTTATATACTGCTGTATTTTCTTGTATATCTTCTCCATATTCATTAGTAACTATCATACCTAAATTTTGAATCATTGCTATCATTTTGCTTAAATTATGGCTAATGGTTAAAGCTGGTAGATGTACAATTGTATAAGCTTTCACTCCCGTTCCACAGCTCATAGGGTTTGCTGTTAAATAACCATATTTTTCATGGTATGAAAATTTAAGTTGTTGTTGCATTTTTTCATCTATTTCTGTTGCTAAGTACATAGCATTTTGTAAATCTAACCCTGGTACAAATACTTGTATAATAATATGTTCTTCCCCGCCTATTAAAATACATATATTTTCTTCATCATTCATTAATATAGCTGTATCTTCATTTTTTCCAAAACCATACGGAATTAAATTTTTTTCTGCTAAAGCTCTTATGGTAATTTCATCCATATCTTTCATGGCAAAATATTGCAAATGATACCCTAAACTAGGCGTAATATATTTTACGGTTTCTAAAAGTTTATTTCTTTGTTCTGATGTCATTTTATGAGAAAATGGATAATTTTCCACATTTCTTTTTAATTCTACTTGGGAATAATTGACTACATCAGATTCTTTTCCATTTTCTAAATACCAGTTCATTCTTTACCTCCTTGTTCTAGTTTTTTTATTTCGTCTCTTATTTTAGCTGCTTCTTCATAATTTTCTTCTTGAATTTTTTTCTTTAATTCCCTTTTTAATTGTTCTAACTTTGTATTGTTATCATTTTCTTTTTTATCCTCCATAGTAGCTGTTGTATTTTCTACTTTTGCTTCATTTATTGCTCTTCTTCCTATATGACGGCTAGAGCCTTGTAAGCTCTTTAAAATGGTATCTATTCTATCTGCAAATGTATCATAGCAGTTTGCACATCCTAATAAGCCATTTTGCATAAACTCATCAAAAGATGTACTACATTTTTCACATACTACAGTACGAGGTGCTTGTAAACCTCCAAAAAAATGATTATCGGTATATGGTTCAAACATATCTTCAAAGAAGTTTGAAAATTGCATTGGCATATCAAAATGTACTTTTTCTACCCCTAATTCTCTTGCACAATCTTCACAAAGTATCATTTCTTTTTTTACTCCATTAATAATTTGTGTATAATGTATATTAGCTTCTCTTTTTCCACAATTTTGACATAACATCATTTATCACTCTCCTATTCAACTAAATTAATTAACATGTTTTTAAATATTTTTGCTCTAATTTCATCTCTTGTAGGTTGCGTTATTGTTAGAACATTGTCGCTTGTTGCAACTTTGAGTAATTTGGCTTGTGTTTTATCTATCATTCCATAGGATAAAATATTATTAATAAATATATCTACTTCTTGTTTTGTTAAGGTGTTTCCTATATTATTAATAATATGCATGAAATAATTACTTTTTGTAATATTTACTTTTTTTATGGTTATGTGACCTCCTCCGCCTCTTTTGCTTTCTACATAGTAGCCTTGTGAAGGATTAAATCTTGTTGCTATTACATAATTGATTTGCGAAGGTACACAATTAAACTGTTCTGCTAGGTCATTTCTTTGTATTTCTATGGAATCATCTTCTTGTAATAATTCTTTGATAAATTCTTCTATCATATCAGACATTCTCATAATAACGCCTCCTTTT
>CALXJP010000050.1 GCA_944388655.1 uncultured Clostridia bacterium
AACATTTTGTACAAGATATAGAAGAAATCAATTTAGGATATCCGTATTTAAAAGAAAATCCAATTCATTGGGAAAATGTAACATGGGTTACGGCATATACATAAGCCACAAACTTATAGGAAATAACTGACAAAATGTACCAAAAACCTTGACTTTAAGCTCAATAAGCCGTATAATTAAATATGTAAGACATTATGAGGAGGAGCATACACAAATGAATCACATATATTCTTTTCATTCTTATGAAGATATGTCAGATGAGAAATTGATTCAAAAAGCAAAAAACGGAGATAATCACGCTTTAGAATACTTAATAGATAAATATAAAGAATTAGTCAATATGAAAGTAAGCAAATACTTCATAGTAGGAGCAGAAAAAGAAGACATTATACAAGAAGGTCTAATTGGCTTATTTAAAGCAGTGAAAAGTTATAAAGAAGATAAACAAAATTCTTTTAAAAGTTTTGCGAATATGTGTATAGAAAGACAATTAATTACAGCAATAAAATCTTCTAATAGGCAAAAACATATGCCACTAAATGGATATCTTTCTTTGAATAGTACAGCCTATGAAGAAGATGATGACAAACAACTATTAGATAAATTTCAAGGAAATGAAGTAGAAGACCCATTAGATACCATTACTAGGCAAGAATATTATCAATACGTAGAAGAAACCATACATAAAAACTTAAGTACCTTTGAAAAACAGGTACTTACCTATTATATACAAGGAAAAACGTATGTGCAAATAGCAGAAAAATTAGAAGCACCGGTTAAATCGGTAGATAATGCTATTCAAAGAATACGAAAAAAAGCTATAAAAAATATAGAAGAAGATAAAAAAGAAGGGATGTAGAAACATGAAAGAAATTTTAGTATTTGGTCATAAAAATCCAGACACAGATTCTATTTGTTCAAGTTTAGTTCAAGCAAGTATTGACAATAGAACCAATATGCCCGCAAAAGCAATGAGATTAGGAAATATCAATAAAGAAACAAAATTTGTATTAGATTATTTAGGCATGCAAGCTCCTGAATTATTAACTAATTTGGAAGAGGGACAAAAAGTTATTATGGTAGACCATAATGAATTCGGACAAAGTGCAGAAGGAATTCAAAAAGCAAAAATATTAGAAGTTATTGATCATCATAGAATTTCTAATTTTGAAACTTCAGAGCCTTTATTCTATACCACAAGACCATATGGTTGTACATCAACCATTCTTTATGAAGAATTTAAAAGACGTCCATCATTACAAAAAATAAGTAAAGAAGAAGCTGCATTAATGCTTAGTGCTATTATTTCTGATACTCTATTATTCAAATCACCAACTTGTACAAAATATGATATTAGAGTTGTAGAAGAACTTGCTAATATATCAGGAATCAAAGATTTTAAAACATATGGAATGGATATGTTAAAAGCAGGAACAGCTTTAGATGATTTATCAGAAGCAGAATTAATCAACTTAGATGCTAAATCATTAGAAAAAAATGGTTTAACATATAAAATTGCACAAGTTAATACAGTAGATATTCCAAGTGTTATGAAAAGACAAACGAATATTGAAAAAGAAATGCAGGCAGAAATTAAAAATAAAGGAATAGACTTATTTGTATTTGCTATTACAGATATAGTAAATGGAAATTCAGAAATTATTGCTTTAGGAGAAAGAACAGACATTATAGAAAAAACATGTAATTTAGTAAATCATACAGCTTTCTTAGAAGGTGTAGTATCTAGAAAAAAACAATTAATTCCTATGATAGACAATAATATGTAACAAAAGCTCTCTAGTAGAAATTCGTTACTATTCACATTTATATACGTAATCAAAGATGAGTGAATGGTAACGAAATATTATACTAGAGTTTTTTGAAAATTAGTATTGATTAATTAAGAAGCTTATGCTATACTTAGAAAGTATGAAAATGCTTACATAGCTCAGTTGGTAGAGTGCAGCCTTGGTAAGGCTGAGGTCACCGGTTCAATCCCGGTTGTAAGCTCCAAGTTTAATAAAAAAATAAATCCTTTGAAATATAAGAAGAAAGGAAGAAAAATATGAAAATAGGTATTGTGGGGCTTCCTAACGTGGGAAAAAGCACATTATTTAATAGCATTACTAATGCGGGAGCAGAATGTGCGAATTATCCTTTTTGTACAATAGAACCAAATGTTGGTGTTGTTCCTGTACCAGATGAAAGGTTAGAACATCTTGCACAGATGTATCATTCACAAAAAATTACACATGCTATAGTAGAATTTGTAGATATAGCAGGCTTAGTAAAAGGAGCAAGCAAGGGAGAAGGTTTAGGAAATAAATTTTTATCACACATTCGTGAGGTAGATGCAATTGCTCATGTAGTTAGATGTTTTGAAGATCCCAATGTCATACATGTAGAAGGCAGTGTTTCCCCTTTGAGAGATATAGAAACCATTAATTTAGAACTCATCTTTTCTGATTTAGAAATGACAGAAAAAAGGTTGGATAATGCTAAGAAAAAAATAAAAGCAGATAAAAAATATCAAATAGAAATCAATGCATTAGAAAGAATAAAAAAAGCTTTAGAGGAAGGAAAATGTGCACGTACAGTGCAATTAACAGAAGAAGAACAAGAAATGTTAAAAGATTTTTATTTGTTAACGGCAAAACCTGTTTTATATATAGCAAATGTTGCAGAATCACAAATAGAAGATGCGGAAAATGCTCCTATGGTTCTACAAGTAAAAGAATTTGCCAAAACAGAAAATGCAAAAGTTATCCCTTTATGTGTAAAAATAGAAGAAGAATTATCTTGCCTAGAGGGAGAGGACAAACAAGAAATGTTAGAAGCTTTAGGACTAAAAGAATCTGGTTTAGATAAAGTAGTAAAAACAAGTTATGACTTGTTGGGGTTAATGTCCTTTTTAACAGCAGGAGAACCTGAAGTAAGAGCATGGACAATACGAAAAGGAACAAAAGCACCAGCTGCTGCAGGGAAAATTCATAGTGATATAGAAAGAGGTTTTATAAGAGCTGAAATTGTATCATATGATGATTTAATGAAGGAAGGTTCTATGAATGCATGCAAAGAAAAGGGATTAATTCGTTCAGAAGGAAAAGACTATATCATGCAAGAAGGCGATGTAGTATTATTTAGATTTAATGTGTAATGTTTCTGTAATATTTTTGTTACAAAAATGTAAATTTAAAAAAAGCAAAAAATG
>CALXJP010000051.1 GCA_944388655.1 uncultured Clostridia bacterium
AGTGGTATAGAAGAAAATGAAGCAGAAAGATTAAGAAATGCTCTTCAAGAAAAAAATGTACCAAAAGATAAAAATACGCAAAAAGTAAAAGAAGAAAAGAAAAAAGAAGAAAAAAAGACAGCTCCTGTTATTATAAGAAGAGAAGTAATTATTAACAATGAAAATGAAGAAAAAGAGCAAGAAAAGAAAAAGCAAGAACAAAAAAGTAAGCAAGTAGGTTTTGTAGAAAGAAATAAAAATGCAGATAGAAATATTGTATATAGAAATAAGCCAACTAAACCAATGACAGTAAGTGAATTATTAGGAATTACGAAAAAAGAGGAAAAGAAGGAAGAAGTAAAGCCACAAGTAAAAGAGCAAGAAGAGAAAAAAGAAGTGAAAGTAGAAGAAAAAAGAGAGGATGCAATAAAAGCAAATAAGGAAAATATGGTAGAGACAAAAAGAGTAGAAAATAATAATGAAAATAAAGAAAAAACAAAACCACCATTTGTTAATAGAAATAACGGAAATAGAAATTTCAATCGAGAAAATAATTATAACCATAATGCAAATCATAATAAAAATAATTTTCCCAATAGAAATAATGCACAAAGTAATAACTATCAAAAAAATGGTAATAATAATTTTCAAAGAAGAAATAATAATTTTCCCAATAGAAATGAAGGGTATAACAGAAATCAAAATGGAGGATTCCATAAAAGACCATTAGATGAAAAAGGAATAGACAGAAATATAAAAGATATTATGGCTTCTGACATTGTAGAAAAAGAAAATCAAAGAGACTTTTCAACTAGAGCCTTAGATAAAGAAAAAAATGAAAGAATGGAAAAATATGAAGAAAATAAAAAGAAAAACACAAAAAATAAAAAAGGAGCTAGATTTAATGAAAAGTTTGATGGTGGAAAACTAAAAGACTTAAAACAAGTAGATAGACTTTCTAACATGTTTGATGACCAAGAAGGTGGAATGCTTGACTATTATGATTTAACTACCGCAAGAGGAAAAAGAAATAAAAAGAAAAATAATAAAAGTCAAGAAGAACGCACACAAAAAATCTTCAAACTAACAGAAATAACTATACCAGAAACAATTACGGTAAAAGATTTAGCAGCAGAATTAAAGAAGACTACAGCAGAAGTTATTAAAAAATTATTAAGCTATGGAATTATGGCAACGATTAATAATGATATAGACTTTGATACAGCTTATTTAATTGCACAAGAATTTGGTGTTAATGCGGTAAAGAAAGAAGAAGTAAAAGAAGAAGACATTTTATTTGATGAATCAGAAGATAAACAAGAAGAATTAGAAACAAGACCACCTGTAGTTGTAGTTATGGGGCATGTAGACCATGGAAAAACCTCTTTATTAGATGCCATTAGAAGTACACATGTAATAGAAGGAGAAGCAGGAGGAATTACACAACATATTGGTGCCTATATGGTAAAAATCAATGGTAGAGAAATTACTTTCCTAGATACACCAGGACATGAAGCATTTACTAGCATGCGTGCAAGAGGAGCACAAATTACGGATATTGCTATTTTAGTAGTAGCAGCAAATGATGGGGTTATGCCACAAACAGTAGAAGCAATTAACCATGCAAAAGCAGCAAATATTCCTATTATTGTAGCTATTAACAAAATAGATTTGCCAGAAGCCAATATAGATAAAGTAAAACAAGAACTTATGAAATATGAACTTGTTCCAGAAGAATGGGGTGGAGATACAATCTATGTGCCAATCTCTGCTAAAAATCATACCAATATAGATGAATTATTGGAAATGGTGTTACTTGAAGCAGATGTGTTAGAACTAAAAGCAAATCCACACAAACAAGCAAAAGGTGTTGTTATAGAAGCAAAACTAGATAAAGCTAAAGGACCAATAGCCTCTATTTTAGTACAAAGAGGAACATTAGATGTAGGAGACACTATTGTAGTAGGTTCATCTATTGGTAGAATAAGAGCTATGAAAAATGACAAAGGTATTAAAGTAAAAAAAGCAACACCATCTACTCCTGTTGAAATTATGGGCCTTGCAGAAGTACCTGAAGCAGGTGACATTTTCTACGAAGTCAAAGATGAAAAAATGGCTAAACACTTAATAGAAAGAAGAAAACGTCAAGCTCGTGAAAAATCAATCAATAACATGACAAGAGTAACCTTAGACAATTTATTTAGTCAAATGGAAAAAGGCAAACTAAAACAATTAAATATCATTGTAAAAGCAGACGTACAAGGTTCTGCAGAAGCATTAAAACAATCATTAGAAAAATTAACAGATAGTGAAGTAGCAGTAAAAGTAATACATGCTGCAGCAGGAGCTGTTAATGAATCAGATGTAAACCTAGCAAAAGTAGCCAATGCTATAATTATTGCCTTTAACGTAAGACCAGTAGCAACAGCAAAAGAAGTAGCAGAAAAAGATGAAGTACAAATTAAACAATATTCTGTTATTTATCAAGCCATAGATGATGTAAAAGCAGCTATGAAAGGTATGTTAGATCCAATCTATGAAGAAAAAGTAATAGGAAATGTGGAAGTACGTCAAACCTTTAAGGTATCAAATGTAGGAACAATCGCAGGTGCTTACGTATTAGATGGTAAAATTGAAAGAAATGCAGGAGTAAGAGTTATTAGAGAAGGTGTTGTTATTCACGAAGGAAAATTAGTATCTTTAAAACGTTTCAAAGACGATGTAAAAGAAGTAACCAAAGGCTTTGAATGTGGAATGCAAATTGAAAATTATAATGATATCAAAGAAGGAGATATCATAGAAGTATACATTATGGAAGAAATAAAAAGATAAGGAGGCTTTAAATAAAATGCCAAAGAATAACAATCGATTAGAAAGAGTGAATGAAGAAATCAAGAAGGAATTAAGTCATATTATCTCTTTTGAATTAAAAAATCCTGAAGCAACGGGAATGATTAGTGTTACTAAAGTAAAAGTAACCCCAGACTTAAAATATGCTAAAGTATATGTTAGTATTTTAAATGCAAAAAATGTGCAAAAAACCATGGAAGCATTAAAACAATCAGCAGGTTTTATGAGAAGCCAAATAGCAAAAACAATTAACTTAAGAATTACACCAGAACTAGTATTTGAATTAGATGATTCTTTAGCATATGGAGCCAAAATAGAGTCGATATTAAAAGAACTAAAAAAAGAAGAAAACTAATTTCATAAGAGTTCTATGCATCATAGAACTCTTACAGAAAAGAAAGAGGATGAAAAATGACTTTAGATAATATATTAGAAGAAGTAAAAAAAGCAAGTACCATAGTAGTACTAACACATGAAAATCCGGATGGTGATGCCATTGGAAGTAGCTTAGCTACGTATATGGTACTAAAAAAACTAGGAAAAGATGTAGATGTTATCATTCCAGAATATCCTAAAGTTTTTCGTTTTTTACCATGTATGGAAGAAATTAAGCAAGAAGGAAGAAAGGAAAACTATGATTTAGCAATTTCAGTAGATTGTGCAACAACGAACTTGTTAAATGGATTCTTAGGATACTTTGAAAATGCTAAGATAAAAGTAACTATAGATCACCATAGTACGAACACCATGTATGCAGACTATAACTATATCAATCCGGACTCTCCAGCATGTGCACAGGTATTATTAAGTATTTTAGAATATTTTGGAGTAGAAATAGATAAACAAATAGGAACATGCCTATTAACGGGAATTATTACAGATACAGGAGGTTTCCAATATCAAAGTACAACAGCTGAAACATTTGAATTTGCAGCAGAGCTTTTAAAAAAGGGTGTTAATGTATCTGATGTATATAAAAGAGTAATGAACACAAAAACAAGAGAAAGTTTTGAACTAAGAAAATTGGCCATGAATCGACTAGAATTTTATGCAGATAATAAAATTGTGTTTACCTATATCACAAAACAAGATATGGAACAAATTGGTGCAGAAAACGGAGACTGTGAAGGGATTGTAGAAGAAGGTAGAGCAATAGAAGGAGTAGAAGTATCTATATTCCTAAAAGAAGCTAAAACAGGTGGATTTAAGTGTTCTTTACGTTCTAATGACTATGTGAATGTATCAGATGTATGTATGATGTTCGGAGGAGGAGGACATTTTCATGCAGCTGGTTGCAAAATGAACTTACCTTTTGAACAAGTAAAAGAAAGAATTATACAACAAGCAAAATTATACATAAAATAAGGAGGCTAAGGAGGGGAAAATCCTCCTTTTATTCATATGGATGGAATTATAGTAATTAATAAAGAAAAAGGAGTTACTTCTCATGATGTAGTTATCAAATTAAGAAAATTATTACAAGTAAAAAAAGTAGGACATACAGGAACATTAGATCCCAATGCTACAGGAGTATTACCACTACTTATAGGAGAAGGAACAAAATTATCGCAGTATTTAATAGAACATGATAAGGAATATATCGTTACGTTAGAATTAGGAATTCAGACCACTACTGGGGATAGCGAAGGAGAAATAATTCAGCAAGAAAAAAACTTAAAAATGCCAAATCAAGAAAGCATACAAAGTATCTTGCAAAGTTTTAAAGGAAAACAAATACAAACGCCTCCTATCTATTCAGCAATTAAAGTAAAAGGAAAAAAATTATATGAATATGCACGAGAAGGAAAGAGTGTAGAAATTCCTAAAAGAGAAATCGAAATTTATCAAATAGACGTATTAGCAATAAAAGAAAATATCATAAAATTTCATGTAGCATGCTCTAAAGGAACATATATAAGAAGTTTATGTGAAGAAATAGCAAAACGCTTAGGAACCATTGGCTATATGAAAGAATTACAAAGAACAAGAGTAGGAAAGTTTTCATTAGAAAATGCATGTACACTGCAAGAATTAGGTATAAAAAATATAAAAGAACATATAATAACTATACAAGAATTTTTTCAAGAACAGCCCAATATTATTTTACAGCATTATGAATTACAACCATTTTATAATGGAGTGAAAATTGCCATTCATGATAGTGATGCAGATATTGTGAATGTATACTATAAAAATACTTGGCTTGGTATTGCAAAACAGATAAAGCAACAAGGAAAAAGTTTTATGAAAAGAGAAATTATTTTAAAAAATAGAGAAACCTTGTAAACTAGAGTATGAGAATAGTTGAAGGATTTTGCAAAAAAATGCCATAAAAATTATGCTCAATTTGCTTGCAAATAGTAAGTAACTATGATAAGATAATCATATAGAAATAAGAAATTAAATTTCCCTGCGTAGTGCGTGTAGACTGAAATTTTATTACCAACAAATTTCATAAGGGAGTCGGTTTTCTGTTGTGGCGTGTAAGCTTATCTAAGAATAAGAAACCCAGTAGCAATGGATATGACACCCACCTGTT
Organism: uncultured Clostridia bacterium; assembly: GCA_944388655.1. Taxonomy (GTDB): domain Bacteria; phylum Bacillota; class Clostridia; order TANB77; family CAG-508; genus UMGS1663. The sequence continues at coordinate 5,369 of CALXJP010000051.1, forward strand.
TTATAACAGGTATAAAAATTTCTTCATCTTACGGCTAACTGTGGGGATATTTGTTTGAATAAGAAGATAAAGTTCCAGTAATTTATTTTACTGGAATTTTGCTTTCATTTTGTAGTGATTAAAACTTAACACATAGAAAAAATCGTGCCAATATATAAATATTGGCACGATTTATATATATGGTAAAAAAATGTCATATAACTGTAACCAAAATGTCATTAAAAAGTAATAGAATTAACTGAAAGGATAATATATAATAGAAACAGTATAAAAGAAGGAAAAAAGAGAAAACTAAAGGAAAAGGAGAGAGTTGATAAAAATGAAGCAAATCAAAAAAGAACAAGCAGTGACGTTAATAGCTTTGGTGGTGACAATCGTTATTTTAATCATTTTAGCAGCAGTTAGCATCAATATGGTATTAGGAGACCAAGGAATTTTCAAAAAGGCACAGAAAGGTGCGAATTCTATGCATGATGCGGAAGTGAATACACAAATGGCATTTAATAGTATCACAGACGAAATAGAAAAAATTACAACTGGACAAGGAGGAGTTACTACGCCAGTAGTGCCAGAAAAAACGGTAACGGAAGTAAAGGGAGGAGAAGAGTTTGCTACTAAAACAGCCATACAAGATGAACACGGAAACATAATACAAATACCAGCTGGATTCAAAGTAGCGGAAGATTCAGGAGACACAGTACAACAAGGAATAGTAATTGAAGATGTAAATGCATCAGGAGATGAGGCAGTACAAGGAAGTCAGTTTGTGTGGATACCCGTAGGAACATTTATAAAAGATAATGGAGACAAAAGTAGTGAAATTATTTTAGGAAGATATAGCTTTTCAACATCAAATGGAGAGTCAACATTAGTACAAGCAGCATATACAGAAGAAGAACCAAAAAATTACTTAAAACATGGAACGACAGAAATAATAGATTTATATTATACAGAATTACCAGACTATCGAGAAGGAGTAGCAAGTAGTGGAACAGATGGATTAAATGCAACAGCAAAAGATTTAGCTGGATTTATCAATAGTGTAAAAGAAAATGGAGGATATTATATAGCAAGATATGAAGCAAGTTTTGCAAGTGGAACAAGTATAGATAATTATAAATCAGCAAGCATAATATCAACAGAATATTCAGAAACAAGTATGAGCAATACAAAAGAAACTTTGTGGAATTATATTACACAGTTAGAAGCCTCAAAAGTAGCAATAAATACATATAGAGGAAGTAGTAATGTAAAAAGTGATTTAATGAATAGTTATGCATGGGATACAGCCATAGTATACATTCAAGAAGCAACAGGAAGGGATTATGCAAATCAAAAAGGACAATCAATCAATAGTAAATTAACTAATACAGGAACTAAACAAGATGAAGTATGTAAAATAAATGATATGTCATCTAATATAAGAGAATGGTCAACAGAATACTCGAGCAAAACTGATGAAATGCGCCATATTTGTACTGTTAGAGGAGGACGGTTACGATTATAATAACAATTTTACAGCTTATCGTGTTACTAATATAACTACTGGTAGGTATAAGAGTTACCGGTTTCAGAATTTGCTTATATATGTAATTGAAATTTGTAAAAGGAAAAGATAGGTGAGAAGGAAACAATATACAAACTCCACAGATAAAAGAAGAAAAGCCAAATGCACCAGAAGAAATAGAAGGAATGACACCAATTAAATTCATAGAACCAACTGAAACACAAATGGAAACTGTACAAGAAACTACTTGGGATGATAATGATTGATATGATTATAGCCAAAGTAAATGGGCGAATACAAAAAGTGAAGATGGAAGTATGTGGGTATGGATACCAAGATATGCATATAAAATAACATACAATAACCCAGAAAATAAATCAGAGGGAGGATCTATAGAAGTAAAGTTTTTAATAGGTACAAGTGACAATTATTATGATGAAACAAGTGGAGAAATAAAAACAGCTAAGAGACAAACACAAATAGATGAGACAGTAGACACAACAACAGACTTCTATGTACACCCAGCATTTACGAATGAAACAAGCATTAATTTTGCAAACGGAGGATGGGATAATGAACTTACGGGAATGTATGTAGCTAAATTTGAAGCAGGATTCCCAGAAGGAAATAATACTACAGCAAGTGTAAAAAGTTCAGTGAGCTATACGCAGACTGATGGGTATGTGAGAGGAATAGAATTAGGAACAAGTAATGCATATGAAGCTGCACGAAACTGGCTAGATGGAGTTTATGGAGAAACACCAACAAAAATTAGTTATCCTGTATTTCAGCCATTAACATATGCCATGAACTATATTGATATCAATGATGCCTTTAATATTTGCAAAGTTATGAACGAAAGTGGAAATATTTATGGATTTACTACTAGTTCGTCAGATACACATCTAATGAAAAGTAGTGAATGGGGAATGATTGCTTATTTAAGTTATAGCAAGTATCGGAACGAATGGACAAGATATAGCTATTAATAATGCCAACTTAAATAGTGGAGGACAAAAACGAACAGTAAATACGGGGAAAAGTGGAGTAGATAGTGCATATGGTGTTACTGGATTGACTGATGGAACAATAGGAGGAAAAGAAATAGTTGTTAAAATAGAAGAAATAAAAAATCTACAAGAAAATACACCAACACCAACAGGAAATATGTATGCATGGAATCAAAAAGGAGGAGTAGTAGCATCAAGTACGGGAAATATGTCAGGAATATATGATTTGTCAGGAGGAACATGGGAAATTACAGCATCATATATTGCCAATGGTCATGATAATTTACTAACATATGGAAAATCAGTAACATATGAAGGAGAAAATTTAAGAACAACAAGTACAAAATATACTATGGTATATCCTTATGATAGTAATATAGATAATAACACAAAAGAGGAGAATAC
>CALXJP010000052.1 GCA_944388655.1 uncultured Clostridia bacterium
GTATCTTTTATTCCAATTTTGAGACATTTCTGTTTCATTCTCTCCTAATACAGACATAACCTTCGCAGCTTCTTCTTTATTTATTATATTTCTAACACCAACTTCTTCCGCTTTTTCAGTTGGTACCATTACCTTTACTTCACCTGGCATTTTTATAATATAATAATTATGTTTTTCTCCTAATATATCTTTTTCCTCTATTGCATCTATTGTACCAGCACCATGCATTGGATACACTATTTTGTCACCTACGTTAAACATATAGGTCCTCCTTTCTAAAGTAAAATTTTATATATGAAGTTAAAGAAAGGGTTTTTGTCATCTCTTTTTCAACTACATTTCTATTATACTACAAAAAATGGTAAAAGTCAAAACTTTTACCACTACTTGTTATGTTGATTTTAGCTGTAATCCTTGCAACTTAAAGGCTACAAAAAATAAATTTTTTTTAGCACTTTTTTATGATTATCTTTTTTACTTATGTATACCATTTTAGGTAATTACTCTGCCACAATAGATATCCTTGTTTCGTTTTTTTAACTTGTTGGTCAAGTTTCCAAATGCTTTATCATAACTTATTCTATTGTAAATAATTTAACATATTTATTTTGAGCACTTATTTACTAGTTGAGCCAAACCCTCCTACTCTTTCTCCTTCTGCTACATCATCATCTGCCACAAAATATTTTTGGAATATAGCTTGTCCTATTGCTTCTCCTTTTTTTATGGTAATATTTTCATCTTTAATATTGTAAAATGCAAACATTATATGACCATCATTATCTGGATTTCCATAGTAATCCTTATCTACAACTCCTACACTATTAGCTAAAATTAATCCCTTTTTCTTAGGGTTAGAACTACGATTATATAGCATTAATACTTCATCATCTTGCATATATGCTTTAATACCTGTTTTTATTAATGTTGGTGCCATCCCCTTTTTAAAGCTTGGTACAACAGTATCTTCAGCAGCTTCTACATCGTATCCTGCTGAATATTTTGTTTTTCTAACAGGCAAGTTTATTTTCTTATCTTCCCATCCTTTTGCAATTTCAAATCCTCTTATTTTTTCCATTAATAATTCCTCCTATTTTTTCTTGATTATATTATATTTTTTTAATTTGTCAAGTAGCACCATTGAGGTCTGACCCTAATAGCACTTTTTGTTTACATAAGTCATATAGTATAATGAGGTGACTTTATGAAGACTATGCAATTAACAAAATTAGAACTTGGCACCACAGGATTTATAAAAGAAATAAATTGCAAAAATAGTATAAAAAGAAGATTACTTGATTTAGGTTTAATTCCTAACACTGAGATTACCCCTATTTTGAAAAGTGTTGCAGGAGATCCTATAGCATATGAGGTTAGAAATATAATTCTTGCTATTAGAAAACAAGATGCGGATAAAATCATTGTATTTGCTAAATAAACTATTTAGTTGTATAATATTTTAAATTCACTATCTAAAAGTCGTCCCATCTTGCTGGCATATATATTCTTTTTTTAATGAATTGGAACTACTTAGATGTAAATTATAAAAATATGGAGGTAATAGTTTTGTACGAATACATTGATTTAAGAAATACAAATGATTACTCAGAATTAAAAGAAACTGCAAATGTTATAAAGTCTGGCGGGCTTGTTCTATTTCCTACTGAAACGGTTTATGGGTTAGGAGCAAATGGATTAGATGAAAATGCTGTAAGAAAGATTTATATTGCAAAGGGTAGAAATTTTAACAATCCTATTAATTTATTGGTAAGCAATATGAAAATGGTTGAAACTGTTGCAAAAAATATTTCTCCTTTAGAATATAAATTAATGGAAGCATTTTTTCCTGGTCCTTTTACTATTATTTTAAAAAAGCATGAAATTGTACCAGATATTGTAACTGCAGGTAAAAGCTTTGTGGGAGTTCGTATGCCAAGTGGTACTATTGCACAAAAACTGGTAGAATATTCTGGAGTTCCTATTGCCGCACCAAGTGCAAATATTTCCGGTAAGCTTAGTGGTACAAGTTTTGAAGATATTTTAGATGATTTTAAAGATAAAGTAGACCTTGCTATTAATGGTGGCAATAGTGAGATTGGAATTGAGTCTACTATAGTAAAAGTAATAGATAATGTCCCTCATATTTTAAGACCTGGAAGTATTACAGAAGAGCAAATATTGCAGTTTGCACCAGCTGTAATAAAAGATTATGAAGATGAACATTCTACTAATGTAAATCATGCAAACCATTATACTCCAAATAGTAATTGTGTTTTAGTTTATAGCAAGGATAACAAGAAAATGGTAGATGAAATCAACAAAATTTCCTCAAAATATAGCAAACCTTGCATTTTGTCCACACATGAAAATTTGTCTTTTTACAGTGGTAATACTGTAATTGACATAGGCTCTAAGTCCAATTTAAACGAAATTGCCAGAAATATTTTTTCTTGCTTAAAAAAGGCTGACTCTTTTAGTCCAGATATTGTTATTATTGAAGGAGTTGAGCAATCTGGAATTGGAGCAGCTATTATGAATAGGCTTTTGAAGGCTTGTAAAGAGAATTATGTGGAAATATAGGATAATAAAAACGACATGGGCAATGTCGTTTTGTATTATCTTTAATTCATTTAGTCAAAATAAAATTATAAATCTTATTGAGTTTCATTAGTATTTTC
>CALXJP010000053.1 GCA_944388655.1 uncultured Clostridia bacterium
GATGGAATGACACCAATTAAATTTATAGAGCCAACAGAAAGCCAAATGGGAAGTTATGAAACAACGAGTTGGAGTGATGACACATGGTATGACTATAGCCAAAGTAAGTGGGCCAATACGAAAAGTGAAGATGGAAGTATGTGGGTATGGATACCACGATATGCATATAAAATCACATATAAAAATGGAAATAAAGCAGAAGATGGAACCATAGAAGTAAAATTCTTAATAGGAACAAGTGATAACTATTATGATGAAAATGGAGAACTAAAAACAGCAAAAAGACAAACAAGCCCAGATGAAACAGTAGATACAACAACAGACTTTTATGTACATCCAGCATTTACGAATGAAACAAGTATTAATTTTGCCAATGGAGGATGGGACAAAGAGTTAACAGGAATGTATGTAGCGAAATTTGAAGCAGGATTTCCAGAAGGAAATAATACTACACTAAGTGTAAAAAGTTCAGTAAGTTATACACAGGATAATGCTTATGTAAGAGCAGTAGAGGCAGGAACAACAAGTGATTCAAGTCAAGATGCAAGAAACTGGTTAGATGGAATATATGGAGAAACAGAAACAAGAATTAGTTATCCCGTATTTCAACCATTAACGTATAGTATGAACTATATCAATCTAAATGATGCATACAACATTAGTAAAGCAATGAATGAAAGTGGAAATATTTATGGATTTACTTTGAGCTCATCAGATACGCATTTAATCAAAAGTAGTGAATGGGGAATGATAAGCTATTTAAGTTATAGTCAGTATGGAACAAAAGGACAAGATATAGCTATCAATAATGCCAACCTAAATAGTGGAGGATTAAAAAGAGAAACAAGTACAGCAGGAAAAACAGGAGTATATAGTGTATATGGAATTACAGGAATGACACAGGGGTTAGCAGATGGAGCAGACACAGTAGTTAAAATAGAGGAAATAAAAGAATTATCAGGAAATACACCAACAACGACCGGAAGTGTGTATGCATGGAATCAAAAAGGAGGAGTAAGTGTCTCAAGTACGGGAAATATGACGGGAGTATATGATTTATCAGGAGGAACATGGGAAAGAACAGCAAGCTATGTGGCCAATAATCATAAAAATCTCTTGACATATGGAGAATCAGTGGCATATACTAATGATGTATTAAAAACAGCAAGTACAAAATATACCATGGTATATCCATTTGATAGTACAGCAGATAATAGCACAAAATCAGATACAGGAGAAAACTTAAATGCAGCAAGTAACGCAAACTATGCAAAGAATACGAAGATATATGGGGATGCGATAAGAGAGACATCAACGGCCGGAATTGGCGCTAGCTCATGGCAAGACGACTACTCGAACTTTGCTGGCTTGTACGGTCCGTTTGTACTACGTGGAGGCTATTTGTGGAATAGCTCACACGCGGGTAGGTTCTATTTCTATCGTGATGATGGCGATAGCGATTTTACTATTGGCTTCCGCCCAGTGGTTGTTCCTATGTCTTAGCAGGGAATGCAGGGGATGACTGAAAATATATGTAGAAACATATAAAATTATGCAAACAATCAGAAAATTGCCAGCAGAACAAAATATAAAGACTGCTGGCAAAAATTTTAGTTATATAAGTAAACATAAAAACAAAGATAAATAGAAAACCATATAATAAATAAACAATTATTTTTACAATATTTTACATACACCTAACACAATAAGTAAAACACCAGCACAAATATTCCAATACTTTTCAGGCAGAAAAAACTTCTTTTGCATAACCTTAGCAAAATACTTCCCTAACAATAAAAACAATATATTAAAAAAAGAAATAAAAAAGGGAAACAAAAAGCTATTGATATTCATACTACTAATTCCTAAGCTAACACTCATTGCATCCATAGAAAGGGTTAATCCTAAAAAACAAGCTTCTTTTTTATCAATGCTATTAGAATGATCAAAATCAGAATCATCTGCTTTATGAAAGATAATCCATACTCCCATACTGATTAAAATAAGGCAACCTAGCAAATGAGAAAAAAAAGTAGGAAAAAAACTAGCCAATAAGTAACCTAAAAACGAAGAAATATAGGTAAGAACAAAAGAAATAGCAAACACTATTATAAGGGAATGAATACCTAATTTCGTATTTCGTATGCCATATGTAATGCCAATACCTAAAGAATCTATACTAATAATACATGCAAATATAAGAGAATATAACAATTTTCTATCACCTCACAGTATCATATGAAAAATTTTACGAAAAGTTGACTTTTTTTGACATGTTGATAAAAAAGCATAAAAAAGTAATACAAGCATATACATAGTAAAAACAAAAACAAAGGAGAGATGGATATGTACATTTCATGGCATACAAAAAGTAAAGAAGAAGTAGAGCAAACTTTTCAAACAAATGAAAAAACAGGATTACGTGAGGAAGAAGCACAAAAACGTTTACAGCAATATGGCAAAAATATTTTAGAAGAAAAAAAGAAGGAAAACATCGTTATACGTTTTTTAAAACAATTTCAAGATTTTATGATTATTATATTAATCATAGCTGCCATTATATCGGCAATTGTTGCAAAATATGAAGGAACAGAAGACTATTTAGATTCCTTGATTATTATCGCTATTGTAGTGGTAAATGCC
>CALXJP010000054.1 GCA_944388655.1 uncultured Clostridia bacterium
TAACTAAAATCAAAATCATCTAATGTCTTTTCAAATGGAAATGCAGACACTTTTATATTTACTTTTGCAGCTCTTTCAGTTTGATATTTAATTTCTTCTTTTGTTAAATCATACAACATTTCTGTAAATGAAATATTTTTGTCTTTCATCTCATCTAAATATCCAGGTAACATATTTTTTATATTATCTAATTTTAAAATTTCTAAATTATCTATTAAATCTGTATACATACTCATACTTCTTTCCTCCTACAATTCGTCATAATCACTCAAATGATTATTTACAAACTCTTCAATTTCATTATCTTTGTAGCCTTTTAAGGCATCAGACTTTAATATATCCACTATATGTTCTTTATGATAATTTAAAAATTTTTTACTCTTTTTGTGTTTTGTTATTAAATTTGTTATATAATATATATGGATATATTCATCAGTTTCTTTTACAGAGACTGATTTGCCTATTAGGTATGTCGGAACGGAGTATTTTTGCCCTTTATATGTAATCATAGATTCTTTGGATACTTTATATTCCTTTGGCGAGGTTGTGTAAGCATTCAATACTTCTTGATTCGGTAAAGGCAATAAATACTTTGTTTCTTTTTCTAATCTTTCTATTGGTTTCATATTTGTTCCTTGAGATATTTCATTATTGATTTCTTTCATGAACATTTTTACTATTTTTTCTAATTCTTCATATGTCTCGAATTCATGATTATATACTTGAAGTCTATCAACTAGTTTTGCTAAGGACTCTACTTTCCCTTTTGTTTGTGGTCTATATATTCTACAAGTTATTGGGTTAAATCCAATGTCTTTAGAATACTGTACAAATTTCGTATTTAATTTAACATTTCCAATTCTACTATTTGCTCTATCTACTACTGTTGCCATATTATCAAAGACAATTTCTTTTGGTACTCCTCCAAAATATTTAAAGGCCTCATTCATACATTTAAATAGAGTTTTTTGGGTTTTATCTGATGTTAACTTTACAAATTTTGTTCGAGAATATCCTAATACCATTAGAAAAATATTTACTTCAAAAAGTTCTCCATGTTTTGAAATCATCTTTAGATTTTCCTTCCAATCCACTTGTGCTTGAAGTCCTGGGGCTGTTTCAAATCTTATTGTCGCCTTTTTTATTTGTTCCTCTTTATGTTTTTGAACAAAATCTGCAACTAACGAATATGAACCTGTATATCCATCTTTTTGGATAAATTTAAATATTGCCATACTTGTACATCCTATTTCTAATTTAGATATTATTGTTTCTTTAAATTTATCTAATTTAGATTTTTTCAAAATTTTTCTTTTCTTTTTAGGTTCATATCCTTCCAAATATCTCTTTACAGTTCTAGGGTCACATCCCATAATTCTTGCCATTGCTGCTTTACTCATAGTTTCTTTTTCACCTCCTCTTAGAAATATATTAATTTCATTAAGTACATCTTGTCTCATAATATCACCTTTCCTTTCTATTGAGACAATTAGCATCATTTACATATACTAATTGATGTACTTATATTTTACCAATTCTTACCTATTAAGGCAAAAGAAAAAATGTAGGTTTTCCTACATTTTTATGTTGAAAAAAAACTACATTTTTATTATCTCATAAACAAAATTTTTTGAGGGTGCTACCAAAATTTTTTAGTATTTCTACGAAAATCCGTATGACCTACCTATGCAATATTTTTATATGGGTACGATTATTTCTACCTTTTTCTCACAGCTCACAACTACATATATAAGCTGAACCTAAAACCGAGAGTCCTCGCCGCTGTCAGTGGCTGTACTGGTGTAATGGAGAGCCGTGTAGTAGTTGCTAACGTTGTAGTAACCTCCCCTACCCGTGCAAGGGGCCACAAGGCGCGGATCGGTGCTGCTTGCATACTCTGTTGTCCATTCCCATAAATTAGATGCCATATCATTGATTTTACATACTTCATCTCCTATAGTTCCTGTATCTTTAAGTCCAGAATTAACAGTAGTCTTATTGGCATAGTCTTCTCCTGTTGCCTCCTGTATATACACTATCGCTGTATTCCATGCATAACTATTCATTAAATCACTTTTTACACTACTACTTTCACTATACGTATTTATTGACACTTTTGATGCATCTAACTGAGTAATAAAGTTCCACAATGTTCCTTTTGTATAACTCATACTACTTGTTGAATACCCTGTTGATACTTTACTTGCTGCCTTATAATTCTCTATACTATCTCCACTTGCAAAACTTGCCTCATATCTGGCTATATAATACCCTCCATTTTCTTTTACACTATCCACAAATCCTTTTAAATCTTTTGCGGTTGCATTTAATCCATCTAATCCACTACTTGCTACTCCTTCTCGATAGTCTGGTAATTCTGTATAAGATGAACTGATTACTTCTGTATCTCCATGCTTCAAATAGTTCTCTGGCTCTTCTTCTGTATAGGCTGCTTGCACTAAGGTTGGCTCTCCATTTGTTTCTTCATCTCCAAAAGTATACCTTCCTAATATAATTTCATTACTTGTACTTTTATCATCTTTTACAAACGTTCCTACAGGTATCCATACAAACTGACTTCCTTGTACTGCCTCATCTCCTGATGCACTTACATCTTCAATTACTATTCCTTGCTGAACTGTATCTCCTGAATTCTCCGCTATTTTAAATCCTGCTGGCACCCATATAATATTTCCATGCTCATCCTCTATTGGTGTTTTTTTAGTAAACTCTTCTCCATCTGCCTTTGCTTCTATTACTGTTTTTTCTGGCACTACAGGCGTAGTTCCACCTCCTTGTCCACTCGTAATTTTATCTATTTCATCTGTAATACTATTAAATCCTGCCTGAGTATTTACTTCTGCATCATGCATACTATTTGCACCTTCCTGTGCTTTTTTGAAAATTCCTTGGTCTCCTAACACCATATTGATACTTACCGCTGCCAATATAATTAAAATAACTATGGTAACCACTAAGGCAATTAGGGTTACACCTTGTGAAGTTCTTTGCTTATTTTTTCTTCTTTCCTTCATTCTTCTTCTCCTTTTATTTATATTTTTCTTTTTTAACGCAAAAAATCTATAGCAAAACTAACCTGTGTCTATGACAGGCTTCTTTTTGCTATAGATTTTGATTTTATTTTTATCTATTTTATTTTTTATTTTTTCATTAAATTTTGTCGATATATATATATCGTGTATCAAGGCTTTCAAGGTTTGCATTTTCTTTAGTTCCTTCCCTTTTTCTTTCATTATACAATATTTTGTAGTATTTTGCTATTACAGTTTTGTTACATTTTAATAACATTTGTATGACAAATATAAAACTTTTTTCTAATGTACAATTCCAGCAATTAGTAGGTATATTGCAAACGGTATACATATATTCAGAAGCATAACAAATACACTGTAGGGAATAGCTTTTTCATTTACTTTTTGATAACCTTCTTGTAATTTTCTTTTTTCTTCCTCTGAAATTGATGTATTTTCTCTTAATATCTTTTCTGTAATAAAGGGAGCTTTTGTCATGGCATCTAATTCCAAATATAGTTTTACTGTAAAAAATAATATTGCCATAATAAGTAGTATATTACTGATTATCAAAGTATTAGGAATAATATGAAAAATGGTTAAAATTGTTATTACCAAAATACTAAAAAAGTAGATATTTCCGAAAATGAAGTGAAATATGAGTAATTTTTTTGGTTGCTTAGCATGTATGCATTCATGTACTAGCGTTTGCACTCTTGTATAATTTTTTTCTTCTTTGCTTACGGTTATTTTGTCAGAGATGGCTATATATAAAGTTTGATTTTCCTTTGTTTCTTCTATAGTTGTATGGGTATTTTCTAGCTTGGCTAAAACTTGTTTTCCTAAAGTTACGTTATCTGGCAATTTTGCCGTTATAGCATCATATTCTGGCTTGTTTTTTAGTTTTTTTAATTCTTTTGTGCTCGTTCTCATAAGGGCATACATAATGCCTAGCATGCTTCCCATTCCTATTAAACACATGATATATTCCATATTTTTTCCTCCCTAATTCAAAAAATCCGGGTGTAGACTAGTACACTCGGAAACATTTTCTTACAAAACATCTTTTATAGCTTCTGCTATAATTTTGTTCACATCTGCAATCATAACATTAAACTTAACTTCTAAATCAAAATATTCCTTAATATCCTTTTCTTGAACAAGAATGCTATACATTTCTTGTAATTTTTTGTTTTTCTCTTCTTCTACTGGCTGTCCTTGCATTTCTAAAAGTTGCACATCATATCGTAATTTTTCAAAATCTTCTACTTTCTTTTTTAGTTCAGGAGTTGCCATAATATCTTCTTTAGCTTGTTTGTATGCTTTATATTCTTCTGATGTTCTAATTTCTTGTGCTAAACGATTTGCTGTATCATATACATTCATTCTTGTTACACACTTTCCTTCCTATGAAATTAAGCATAAGCATGACGCTTTTTGAAGCTTAACAAATTTGTAATTTCTTTGTCGTTGTTTTTTGCTCTCTTTGCTTTTTCTGCATTTTCTTGTGCAATTTGATTTGCTTGGCGTTCTGCCATTGTTTGACAAATTGCTTTTTCATATACAAAGTGAGTATCTTGTGCTATTTTATTCCAGTTATATTGTTCTTTTACTGTTTGTTTTGCAGCTTTAGATACATTAGCTGCTAATTGATGGTCATATAATAGAGCAAGTACAGAGTCTGCAATTGAGTTTGCATTTCCTGCATAACTTTTCATTCCATTTACACCATGTTCTATAATTTCATTTAATCCTCCTACATCAGAAACTACTGTAGGTACACCGCCCAACATAGCCTCTAATGCTACAATTCCAAATGGTTCATAAGTACTTGGAAATACCGCTACATCAGCACATTTATACATTTTTTGTACATCTTTTCCATTCATATAACCAGTAAAATATACTTTATTTCCTAATCCCATATGGTCTACTTGTGCACGTAATTCATCTAACATACCACCTTTTCCTACAATAACTAGTTTGGAATCGTGATATCCATTTAAAATTTTTGGCATAGCAGAAATTAAATTTTGTACACCTTTTTCATATACTAATCTTCCTAAGTATAAGATAATTTTTTCATTATCTGCTGCATATCTTCTTCTGAAATCATAGTCTCTTTCTATTCCTGTATATAGATTTAAATTAATACCATTCGGAATAACATCTATTTTATCAAAAGGTAGTCCAAATAATCCTTGAACATGTCCTTTCATGTAATTACTATTAACAATTACTTCTGTAGCTTCATAGGTTAAAAGCCATTCTGTATCATTGATATATCTTTGATTTTCATCATGAATTCCACTATTTCTTCCTGATTCTGTAGCATGAATTGTTGCTACTATAGGAATATCATATGCATGTTTTAATGCTTTGGCAGCGTTGGCAACTAACCAATCGTGTGCATGAATAACATCAAATTTTTCTCCTTTATTGATTAATTCTGATGCTTTTGCAATCATATTAAAGTTGAGTTGTAATATCCAATCTATAAAGCTATTGGATTTAATCATGTAATTATCTACTCTGTGAACTTCTACTCCTTTGTCATTTTCGTAATAAGGGGTATCTCCATCTCGATAGGTAATTACTGTAACATCATGGCCATCTTTGATTAATCGATGAGATAAGTCATGCACTACTCTAGCAATACCTCCTACAACTCTTGGTGGGTATTCCCATGTTAACATTAAAATCTTCATAATTTTTCTCCTCTTTTTATTCTCTTTTGTTGCCATTTGTTTTTGCCCTATTCTTTTGTATTTTATACTAAAAAAAAACAAAAGTAAATATATTTTTTAAATTTTTTGTATTATTTTTTCTTTTCTCTTTCATGCTCATTTTTTTACAATTATATTACATTTTTATACAAAATATTTACATTTATTTGCTTGAATGTTATAACTATAATTAAGTTTAAGGGGGTGAAAAAAATGTGGGTCATTATTCTCATTATTGCTTTAGCTGCATTAGTAGGAATTTCTATATTTATTAGTAACTTAAAGCATCGTGCAATGCAACATGTTATGAAAGGATCTTCTATTAGTGAGTCTAACATTCATCAGTCTATTTACCATTCTTTTGGGAAAAAGCATATGGAAAAATATCTAACTGATCATCCAGAAGAAACAGAAGATTCTGTAAAAGATAAGTTCTTAACTTATGTAAATGCATTATTGCAAAAAAATAGCATTCCTCAATTTAGTTCTTCTGTTATTAGCAAAATGGAGAACGATAAAAAATTAGAAAAACTTTCTACTATGCAATTAAAAGCTTTCAATATCATTACTTATAAAGATGCTATGTTAAATTTACAATTTACTTATAGTGATGATAAAAATGATTACAATTTAACATTATTTTGCAAAGCAGATGGCGAAACTTATATACTAAATAATTATCGTATTGATAAAGGTGCGGTAGTTGGATTTTAAAAAATTCCCTTATGATGAAGGGAATTTTTTATACCAATTGTACATTTTCTTTTCCAATCAGTTCTTGTAATTCTTCTAATATTTCAGGTGTTATATACATTGCCCCAGCTTTAGCTACCGTTTCTCCATTAACAATTTGCACTGCCATGTTATTTTTTTCTCCCATAAAGAAGCGTATAGCGCCTCGTAGTTGTTCTTTTTGTTCTTCATTTAAGTGGGTAATGGTAAATTGCAGTATTTTTCTGGCATTAGCTATTGTCATAGTGTTTTCTGTTGGTTTTTGTTGCATAACTTGTGTGAAATCTTGTATTTTATTAGCAATTATCGTTACATTTTCCTCTTCTTCTCTGATACTTAAACGTCCTTCTACCATAACAATATTATCTACTAATAGTGAGGATAAAGAACTTTGATAAGCATTTTCAAAAACAATGATTTCTAAACTTCCATATAAATCTTCTATCGTTACAAATGCCATAATTTTATTGTTTTTGGTATATTTTTTCTTAATGCTACTAATAATTCCTGCATATTTTACACTTTGTCCATCTTGATAAGGCATTTTGCCTGTTTCTTGTAATTCTTCTAATCCTTCTTTGATTTTATGTGTAGAAATATTAGTTAGTTCTTCTATCTCATTGCGATATGCTTCTAAAGGATGCCCTGAAATATATAACCCCAACATTTCTTTTTCCATAGATAGCATTTCTTTTTCAGAAAATTCAGCAAGTTCTGTATAATGATACTTCATTTTTTCTTCTTGTTCTTGTGTTTCTTCTTTTTTCGTACCGAAGTCAAACATAGAAACTTGACCTTCTAACGTTTTTTTGTGACTGTCATTAATCGCATCTATAATTCCTTCAAACGATGCTAGTAAGGTACTTCTTGTTTGTACAAAGTCGTCAAAAGCTCCTGCTTTAATTAGACTTTCAATACATTTTTTATTAACTGATTCATTTTGAATTCTCTCACAAAAGTTGGAAAAGGTTTGATATTCTCCATTTTTTTCTCTTTCTGCTACAATGCTATCTACTACAGCTGTTCCTACATTTTTTACACTACCTAATCCAAAACGAATTTTCCCATTATCTACTGTAAATTTGGTATAGCTTTTATTAATATTTGGTTTTAAAATTTCAATATGTAGTCTTTTACATTCTTCTATGTAGTATGGTATTTTGTCTAGGTTTCCTAAAAAGCTATTTAATGTTGCTGCCATAAATTCTGCTGGATAATATGCTTTTAAATAAGCTGTTCTGTAAGAAACTACTGCATACGCTGCTGCATGAGACTTGTTGAATGCATATTTGGCAAATTCGGCCATTTCATCAAATATTTTGTTAGCACTTTGTTCATCTATACCATTGCGTACACAACCTGGTACTATAATATTCCCTTGCTCATCTACTTGTCCATGAATAAATATTTCTCTTTCTTTTGCCATAACATCTAGTTTCTTTTTTCCCATGGCACGCCTTACTAAGTCTGCTCTTCCTAAAGAATATCCTGCTAAGTCTCTAACAATTTGCATAACTTGCTCTTGGTATACCATACATCCATAAGTAACATTTAAAATTGGTTTTAAAGCCTCATGTGTATACACAGCATGTTCTGGGTCTTTTTTATTGGCAATGTATCTTGGTATTTGGTCCATTGGACCTGGACGGTATAGAGAAACACCGGCAATAATATCTTCCAAGCAGTCTGGTTTTAGTTCTTTCATAAAGTTTGTCATACCTTGACTTTCAAATTGGAAAATACCTACTGAATTTCCTTCTTGCCATAGCTTATATACTTTTGGGTCGTTCATTTCTTTATCAAATTCTACATCAATTCCTCTATTTTGCTTAACTAAATCGATAGTATCTTTAATAACGGTTAGGGTACGCAAACCTAAAAAGTCCATTTTTAATAGGCCTAGTTCTTCTAAGGTTGTCATAATATATTGTGTAGAAATCGTGTTATCCCTTACATATAACGGAACATAGGTATCTACTGGCTCTTTTGTAATAACTATTCCACATGCATGTGTAGAAGCCTGTCTTGGCATACCTTCTAATGCCATAGCTACATCTAGTAATTTGGTTATTTCTGGATTAGTTTCATATAGTTCCTTTAATTCTCGGTTTTGTTCCATAGCTTTTTTTATGGTAATATGTAATTCGTTAGGAATCATTTTAGCTAATTTATCGGCTTCGGCATAAGGTAAATCTAAGGCTCTTCCTACATCACGAATAACCATTCTTGCTGACATAGTTCCAAAAGTAATAATCTGAGAAACATGGTCATGTCCGTATTTTTCGCATACATATTCTATGACTTTATCTCTTTTTTCATAGCAAAAATCTACGTCAAAATCTGGCATACTAATTCTTTCTGGATTTAAAAAAAAAACAAAAATTAACTGATACTGAATAGGATCAATATCTGTAATACCTATGGCATAAGCTACAATAGAACCTGCACCTGAACCACGTCCTGGTCCTACGGGAATATCATGTGTTTTCGCATAATGAATATAATCCCATACAATTAAGAAATAATCTACATATCCCATTTTATTGATTACAGATAATTCATAATTTTTCCTATCTATTAATTCTTGAGATAGATTTTCTCCATAACGTTTATGCATACCATCATTAGTTAACTTCTCTAAATAATCATAGTGTGTTGCAAATTCTTTTGGTACTTCATAATTTGGCAAAATGGTATGGCCAAATTCAAATTCTACATTACATTCTTCTGCTATTTTTACTGTATTTTCAATGGCTTGTGGCACATGAGAAAAGTAGTCGCTCATTTCTTCTGGTGATTTGATATATAGTTCATCTGTTTCAAAACGCATTCTATCTTCATCAGCCATTTTTTTCCCTGTTTGTATACATAGTAGAACTTCATGGTTATAGGCATCTTCTCTTCTGGTATAGTGAGCATCATTTGTTGCTACTAGTGGTATATCTAGTTCTTTGGAAAGTTGTATTAATTTTTGATTGACTAATATTTGTTCTTTTACTCCATTGTTTTGAATTTCTAAGTAATAGTCTTTGCCAAAAACACTTTTATACCAAAGAGCAATTTTTTTTGCTTCTTCCATATCATTTTTCAATATAGCTTGATTAACTTCTCCTGCCAAACAAGCACTACAGCAAATTAAGTCTTCATGATATTTTTCTAAAATTTCTTTATCAATTCTTGGTTTATAGTAAAACCCTTCTGTAAAACTTAACGAAACCAATTTTGACAAATTCTGATAGCCATGATGATTTTTAGCTAGCAAAATTAAATGGTTATATTTACTATCTAAATTAGGATCTTTATCATGCCTTGTACGTGGGGCAACATACACTTCACAACCTATAATTGGTTTGATGCCATTAGCTTTACATGCTTTATAAAAGTCAATTACCCCAAACATAACACCATGATCTGTAATGGCAATAGCATCCATTCCTAGTTCTTTGGCTCTTACGGGAATATCTTTTATACGATTAGCTCCATCTAGTAAACTAAATTCACTGTGAATGTGTAAATGCACAAATTTTCCCATGTTTTTACTTCCTTTCTATAGTTCTTTTTTCAAATATCTACTAAGTGCCTCCTGCCACATTGGTATAGTAATTCCTTGTACAAGTAATTTATCTTTCGATAGCATAGAATTTTTAGGTCTTTTGGCTGGTCTTACAAATTCTTCTGAAGTAACAGCATTTACCTTACAAGAAATGCCTGCTTGTTTAAAAATTTCTTTAGTAAAATCATACCAAGTAGTATATCCTAAGTTGGTAGCATGATAAATACCATAGGGAATTTTTTTATAGATTGCTTCATATATCATACTTGCTAGGTCTTCTGTATACGTAGGGCTACCATGTTGGTCGCAAACTACATTGACTTCTTCTTTTTCTTTTCCTAGTTTTAGCATTGTTCTTACAAAGTTGTTTCCTTCTCCATATAGCCATGCTGTACGGAAAATATAGTATGGTATGTGTTGTTCTCTTATTTTTTCTTCTCCATGAAGTTTCGTAATTCCATATACAGTTACAGGATCTGTTGCTGATGTTTCTGTATATACTTGAGTTGTATCTAATTCTCCGTTAAATACATAATCTGTACTAACATGTACTAATACACAGCCTACCTGTTTTGCTGCTTTTGCTAAGTTTTCTACTCCTAAGCAGTTAATTTTTTCTGCTAAGTCGTACTCTTCTTCTGCTTTATCTACTGCTGTATATGCCGCACAATTGATAATATAGTCAGGCTTGATTTCTGCTATTTTTTGCATTACCCTATTTTCATTCGTTATATCTAATTCTTGTGCATCTGTTAAAATTAACTCCTCTTCTTTCCCTTTTTCTTTTACTGCTTGTGCAAGCATTCCTTTTGCTCCCGTAATTAAAATTTTCACTCCAGATTCCTCCTCTTTTTTTCTTTTTTATAGGCAAAAACAAATAATATAGACATAATCAAACATAACATGATATTGATGCATAAATTCGCTACACTTGCTCCTGTTAAACCATATGCCTTAACAAATATGTTACAAATCACAATAGCTAATATAGCTGTTACCGCATAAGCAATGGTTGCTTTTTCTTGTTTTCGTATAGTTGTTAGTACATATAGTAACAAAATACTAAAAGCGTAGAAACCACCAGAAACTACTAAAGTTAATAATTGTGGTAAATACATGTGTAATGGTATTCCATAAATCCATTGTAAAATAGGGATACCTATAGTTGCACATACTACAATAATCAATACCGTAACACCTATAATGAGTAATATCACTTTTCCTATTAATTGAAACATTTTTCTATCTTGATGGCTATTCCATAACTCTCCTAATGGTTTTAAAAGAGGTTTAATAATAAATAAACTTGCTAAGTTAATGGTAAATGCTGGTAAATAAATAATATTGTATATGGTTTGCATTTCATAGTTTCCATAGGTATCTATAGCGTATTTAACAGCATTGGCTAAATACACACTTAAAATAGTTGCTAAAAATACAGGAAAACATTCTTTCATTAAGCGTATGATTTTTGATTTTTGAAAATAAACTTTTGGTACAGTAAAATGTTTGATTTGTTGTAAATCAAACAAAGCAAAAACAACTGCATTTACAACAAATAAAGTAACAAATGCTAAAATAACGTTTTTGGTTATAAAATCTACAATAGCAAAACATAATAGAGAAAAGATATTCCTAATAACAACTGATATGGCTCCTAATTCTAACTTGCCTTGTATTTGAAATTCCGCTTGATACGTTTCACTTAAATTATCTACTAATCTGAATAAAATTAAACAAATACACATAATGGCTTTTTCTAATTCATATCCGCTAATCCACACAAAAGCAATTCCTAATAAGCACATCATACTTGTAATAACAATTCTTGTCCCTAAATAATCTCCAAAAGCGTATTTTCTTTTACTATCTGTTACCTGGTAAATACGTATTCCATAATCTCCCACTGCATTTAAAATGGTAGATGTTGCAAAGGCAATAGAGAACATACCTGCTATTTCTGTACCATTTGTTCTTGTACATACAAACAACACAACTGCATTTAGTATTGCTGCAACACAGCTTGCTATACTATTCCATATAAATTCTGATTTTCTTACCATATTTTATACTCCTTTTATTCATTTGTTTCTATTGCTTTATGATAAAAATGCATTATAACTTTAGCTATTGGCTTTGGCCAAAATCTTTCTAACATCTGTAAATCTTCTTCTATTCGTACATGATTATGTATCAAATGAGAAGTTTCTGATTCTTCGTGAATTCTGTGTAGCATTAAATATTGATGTATATATAAAAATCTTCCTTTGTAACTTGCAAATGTATAAAAAGAATCCCAGTCTAAGTCACATTTTAACTCTGTTTTATATGGTTTCTTCCCTAAAATCTTTGTATTGACTGTTACCGATGGACAACAAATAGGAGAACCTACTGACATAATTCTTTTTTTAATCAATTGACTCTTTCCCCCAAAACGTAGTGGCATGAGCAATATTTTTTTTATTTTTAAATTTCTTGTTAAAGGAATAACTTTCCCATTTTTGATTTCTTGATAGTCTGTAAAAGCAATAATAAAGTCTTTTCCCTTTTCTAATTGTTTTACTATTTCTTGTAAATAGTTTTCTTGATAGATATCATCTTGGTGTGTTACGGTAACATAGTCTGTTGAACATTGTGATACAGCAAAATTCCAATCTTGCCCAATTCCTTTTTCTCCTTTATTGATGTATAAGGGAATATTATATTTTTCAGCCATTTGCTCAATATAGTTATTAGGTGTAGATGTTGCTATGATGATATTACTTTTTACCTTTTGCCTAATAACAGATTGAATACATTCTTCTAAATAAGGAGATTCTTTATAGGCACAAATAGCAAAAGTATGATTAGAAAATTGTTTATTTGGATTTGTTATGGTTGCTTTCTTTTTCTTCAATATTGTTCACTCTTTCTTTTAATCGCGATATTTCTTGTATTAAATTTACATTTTGCTTTTCTACTTTAGTTAATTGTATCATAAGTTGAAAAATTAAATAAAAACTAATAAATATCGTAATACAAAATAACATGTTGGTTGTTAAGGTAAAACCTAAAAAGTTGGAAATAGCTTCTATAGCATGAGGAATTACTATAGCTACCATCAGTATCAATCCTGTCAATACCCAAAAAATGGATAAAGAGATTTTTAATTTTTTATGTTTTACTGCACGTAATATCAGAAGTAAATAAATCAGAGTGATAACGATTAACGCTATTCTTAACGATAATTGCATGCTATCCCACCTTTCTTTTGCTATTTATACTATCTAAAATAATGGCAAAACATACCTTAAACATATAATCCGCACTTTTCCAAAAACGAATAGAAGATTTTCCTCCTCTTCTTTCTTTCATACTGACAGGTATTTCTAAAACTGCATATCCTTTTTTTAACATACATACCGTTGATTCTGGTTCTGGATATTCAGCAGGATAATTTTTGGCAAATTCTTGTATTAAGTTCTTATTGACTGCTCTAAAGCCAGAGGTTGGATCTGTAATTTTTCTTTTACATGTTATTTTTATAAAAAAGGAAATAATCTTAGAGCCTAATCTTCGCATAAAGGTAGATTGAAATTGGCTTGCTGTTTTATCTAAATATCTTGTTCCTATACACATATCTGCCTTCTTTTGTATAATTGGCTCGCAAATAGCCTTTACATAGTCAATGTCATGTTGTCCGTCTCCATCAAATTGTACTGCTATATCATACCCTTTTTCTTGTGCATATTGATAACCAGTTTGTACAGCACCTCCTATACCTATATTTTGTACTAAGCAAATGTGTGGTATATGGTGTTGTTGCAAAATAGTTTCTGTGTTATCTTTTGAGCCGTCATTAATAACCATATAATCTAACTTTTTCTCTTCTTTTTGATTATATGCATCAATACTATGTACAACATCTAATATATTTTCTTCTTCGTTATATGCTGGAATAATTAGTAATATTTTCATTTTTGCTCCCTTCTACAAGAAAAAGTTAACAATCTCTATAATGGTAAGAATATGTACTCCTAAAGTTGCA
>CALXJP010000055.1 GCA_944388655.1 uncultured Clostridia bacterium
ATCAAACTACGGTGCTTTATATTTTTACATTGACACGATTTATATATCAGGTAAAAAATGTAATACAACTGTAACCAAAATGTAATCGAAAAGTAATAGAATTAACTAAAAGGATAATATATAATAGGCATAGTATAAAAGAACGAAAAAAGATAAAACTAAAGGAAAAGGAGAGATGAAAAATATGAATCAAAGTAAAAAAGAACAAGCGATAACTTTAATAGCCTTGGTGATTACAATCGTTATTTTAATCATTTTGGCAGCAGTTAGCATGAATATGGTATTAGGAGACCAAGGAATTTTTAGAAAAGCACAAGAAGGTGCCAATAGTATGTATGATGCGGAAATGAATACACAAGCAGGATTTAACAGTATCACAGATGAAATGGATAAAATTATAGCAGGAAGTAATACACAAAATCCAGAATTACGTCAAGATACACCAAATGCACCGGAGCAAATAGATGGTATGACACCAATCAAATTTATAGAACCAACTGAAACAGAAATGGGAAGTGTGGAAGAAACTACTTGGGATGATAACTCTTGGTATGATTATAGCCAAAGTAAGTGGGCAAATACCAAAAGTGAAGATGGAAGTATGTGGGTATGGATACCAAGATATGCGTATAAAATCACATATAATAATCCAGAAAATAAATCAGAAGGAGGAACGATAGAAGTAAGATTTCTAGAAGGAACATCAGATAATTACTATGAAAATAAAAAATTAAAAACAGCTAAGAGACAAACAACAGTAGATGAAACAGTAGATACAACAACAGACTTTTATGTACATCCAGCATTCACCAATGAAACCAGCATTAACTTTGCCAATGGAGGATGGGATAGTGAACTTACGGGAATGTATGTAGCAAAATTTGAGGCAGGATTTCCAGAAGGAAATAATGATACAACAAGTGTAAAAAGTTCAGTGAGTTATACACACGATATAGGAAGGGTAACAGCAATAGAAGCCGGAACAGAGACTGTATCATTACAATTAGCAAGGAATTGGTTAGATGGAATTTATGGAGAAAATTTACCTAAAATTAGTTATCCTGTATTTCAACCATTGACATATAGTATGAATTATATTAATCCTAATGATGCATATAATGTGTGTCGAGTTATGAATGAGAGTGGAAATATATATGGTTTTACAGATAGTACCTCAGATATTCATTTGATGAAAAATAGTGAATGGGGAATGGTAACTTATTTAAGTTATAGTAAGTACCGGAACAAATGGACAAGATATAGCTATTAATAATGCTAACTTAAATAGTGGAGGAGCTACAAGAACAAATGCAGAAGGAAAAAGTGGAGTAGATAGTGTATATGGAATTACAGGAATGACGGGAGGAACAACAGACGGAGAAGATACAGTAGTTAAAATAGATGAAATAAAAAGTCTATCAGGAAATACACCAACAATAACTGGAAATATGTATGCGTGGAATCAAAAAGGAGGAATATTTGCTTCAAGTACAGGAAATATGACAGGGATATATGATTTATCAGGAGGAGGTTGGGAAAGAACAGCTAGTTATGTAGCAAATGGTGATGATAATTTATTAAAATGTGGAACTTCAATAGCATATGATGAAAATATATTAAAAGCAATAAGTACTAAATACACTATGGTATATCCTCATGATAGTATAGAAGATAATAGCACAAAAACAGATTTAAATGTAGCTAACAGTGCTAATTATGCTAAAAATACAAATATGTATGTAGATGCTATTTGAGTTTCTTCTACAACTGGAATAGGCAATACTTCGTGGGAAGAGGATGACTCATATTTTATGGGATTATATGGATGTTTTGCAGTAAGAGGGGGAAATTTATGGGAAAGTTCATATTCAGGTAGATTTAATTTTTATAGAACTACTGGTGAAAGTTATTATTATGATGCATTTCGTCCAGTGGTCGTACCCATATCTTAATTTTTAAAGAAATTCTATACAACGAAAAAGTGACTTCTTCTAATAGAAGTCACTTCATATGAAAATAAAAGGGGATGTTTTTCTATATTTGTTCATAGATAGAAGGGTATGTCTATTTATGAACTGTATATAATATATCAGTGTTTTTTGTCCTTTTTGTGAACTGTAAGTGTAATTTCTAAGAATTATATATATTTCTATCATATGAAACAAAAGAAACTTATCATAATTATGAGAAAAGTATATAATTCTTTTCATTCAATAGTACCTATTGATTATCAGCTTGTTCTTGTAAAGTTAAAGTAATTGTTTTTTCTGTACCATTACGATTAACCTTTAATGTCATGGTATCACCAATTTTGTGCGAATTTTTAATTTCATTTAATTCATCCATAGTAGTAATTTTTTGACCATCTGCTTCAATAATAACATCGCCAGGTCGTAAATCTGCTTTTTGTGCAGCTGAAAAATCTTCAACAGAGCGTACATAAACACCTACTACTAAATGGTTTGCTTTAGCAGTTTCTTCATCTAAATCGATACCTGTTATACCAATAGTAGGTCTTTTAACCTTTTTATATTCTACTAATTGCTCATAAATATCTTTAGCAGAATTAATAGGAATAGCAAAGCCCATACCTTCTACATTATCACCAGTAAGTTTTAATGTGTTAATACCAATAACTTTTCCATCAGCATTAACCAAAGCTCCACCACTATTACCTGCGTTAATAGCAGCATCTGTTTGAATTAAAGTATAGCTTTTTCCATCTGTTGTAGTAATATCACGGTTTGTTGCACTAATAATACCAGCAGATACACTATTTTGTAGACCTAAAGGATTTCCAATAGCCATAGCATATTCTCCTACTAATACACTATCAGAATCACCAAGTTCTGCAGCCGTTAAACCGGTTTTATCAATTTTAATAACAGCTAAGTCAGTTTGATCGTCCATACCCACAATTTCAGCCTCATAGCCAGTATCGTCTCCATATAAATATACAGTAACTTTATTTGCCTTACTTACTTCATAGAAGGAAGAGGAAGAAGACGAAGAAACAATGTGATTGTTAGTTAAAATATATCCATCTTCTGTCATAATAATTCCAGAACCTTCAGCAGTAGAAGTTTGTGTACTTGGATAGAAAATAGAGTCAACTGAAAATTCAACACGAATACCTACAATAGAAGGTCTAACTTTATCAGCAACAGCAATACCGGTTTCAGAATAGTTAGCTAAAGAAACAGCATTAGAAACAGGATTACTAACTTGCGATTGTGAAGTAGATGTTGAGGATGTATGATTTTCTCCTATAATTAAATTTTTAATTTCTGGAACACCAAAACAAATAGAAAGTGCTACAGTAGTTCCTAAAAGACCAGAAAGAAATGGAATTCCAAAACTTCTGCCTACATGAGATTTTTCTTTAGGTGCTTTCCATTCTCCTACTGGACGATAAGTATTTTGTGTATTTTTTTGTTCTTGTTTATGATGTTGATTGTTAGCAACATTTTGTACCATATAAGTAGCATTCTCCGTAGAATGATTAATAGAGCTATGAGAAGAAGCAGAAGATGCCATATTCTCTTGTGCAGGAGATGTATTAGGTACAGAATTTTCTCCATTTACAACATTTTCGTTATTTTCATTTTCATTCATATATATTCCTTCTTTCATAAATAGTTTATCATAAATTTCCTATATCATACAAAATAATTGTGAATATTTTGTGAAAATCATGTTATTTAATATTGATTTTATAAAATTTGCAATATATAATAACTAAGTAGAAAAAAGGAAAGGATTGTCGAAAAATGAAAAAACAAAACGCTATGTCCCTAATAGGAGTAATAATAGCTATCATATTTATAATTATGATTATATGTGGGGCAATATACTTTACTATGGAACAATTTGAAAAATCAAGAATTGAAAATGTTAAAACCAATATGTTATTAGTACAAGGAAAAATAAAAGTTTTACAAGAATCTTCTGTTGCCAAAAAAGATGAAAGTATTCTAAAAGGAAAAAAGGTAGCAGATAATGCAGAAAATGAAAAAGTAAAAGAAATGTTAGAAAAGGGAGTTATTAGCACACAAGATGAAAGCTATGATAAATATTATATAGTAGATCAAGATACTTTAACGCAGATGCAAATAGAAGGAATTGTTTTTGGAGAAGGAAACTTTTATATAGTGAATTATGCAACAAATGAAATTTTATGGACACAGGGAATTACCATTGATGGCGTAACATATTATAAATTATCAGACTTGGAAAAGTTAGATGAAACAACAACCAATACACAAGCAAATGAACAACTAAATGTTGAAACACAAAATGAACAGCAAAATGCAGAAAATGCACAATCACCAACAACACAAAACACATAGCAAACTGCTAATGTAGCATAGAGGAGAAAGCCAATGAAAGAAAAAGAAGAAAAGCGTTTACAAGAAATAAAGAAAATAGAAAATCATATATATGAAACAGAAAAAATACAATATATATGTGGAATAGATGAAGCAGGAAGAGGCCCTTTAGCAGGGCCTGTGGTAGTGGCAGCAGTAATTATGCCAAAAGATTCCCTGATAGAAGGAGTAAATGACTCCAAAAAAGTTTCTGAAAAGAAAAGAGAAAAATTGTATGAGCAAATTATAGAAGAAGCCATCAGTTATGAAGTAGCCATTATTGATCAAAAAGAAATTGATGCTGTAAATATTTTAAATGCTACCAAAGAAGGTCTTACCAAAGCAGTACAAGGTTTAACCGTAAAACCTCAAAAAATATTGGTAGATGCCTTGCAAAAAATAGACACTTGTGGAATACCGTATGTTTCTATAGTAAAAGGAGATGCCAAATGTTATTCTATAGCGGCAGCATCTATACTTGCTAAAGTAACAAGGGATAGAATTATGAGACAGTGGGATGAAATATACCCACAATATGGATTTGCTAAACATAAAGGGTATGGAACAAAGGCACATATAGAAGCAATTCAGCAATATGGTCTATGCCCACTTCATAGATTAAGCTTTGTTAAACATTTTATATAGGAATGGTACATAAAAATGAATATAAAAGAAATCATTAATAAAAAGAAGAATAAAATAGAACTATCGGAAGAAGAAATACAATATTTTATTACCAATTATACAAAGGGAAACATACCAGATTACCAAGCAGCAGCTTTACTTATGGCAATATTTTTAAATGGCATGACTCAAAAAGAAATTGCTTACCTTACCATAGCTATGGCAAACTCTGGAAAGAAGCTAGATTTATCAGAATTGGGTAATGTGGTAGATAAACACAGTACAGGAGGAGTAGGAGATAAAGTTACTTTAATTTTAATACCTATTATAGCAAGCCTAGGAATTCCTGTAGCTAAAATGTCAGGAAGAGGTTTGGGGTACACAGGAGGAACAGCTGACAAAATAGAGGCGATACCTGGATATCAAACTATGCTTTCAGAAGAACAGTTTATACAAAATGTAAAAAAAATAGGAGTCAGCTTAATTACACAAACACTAGACTTAGCTCCTGCTGATAAAAAAATATATGCACTAAGAGATGCCATCTCCTGTACAGATAGTATTCCTCTTATTGCTTCTAGTATTATGAGTAAAAAAATTGCTTCTGGTGCTAATAAAATTGTGTTAGATGTTACCTATGGAAGTGGGGCATTTATGAAAACAAAGCAAGAAGCTATACAGCTTGCAAAAGAAATGCAAGCAATAGGAGAAATGGCAGGAAAAGAAACGGTTAGCGTTATAACAAGTATGGAACAACCATTGGGATATAGTGTAGGAAATACTTTAGAGGTGATAGAAGCAATAGAATTTTTACAAGGAAAAATGCAAGAAGATGTAAAACAAGTAGTATTAGAAGTAGGAGCTCAAATGCTAAAATTGGCTTCACAAAAAGAATGGGTAACTACAAAAGAAGAACGTATGATTATGCCAAATCACGTAGATACCGTGCAAGAACAAGAGTATAAAAAACAAATACTAGAAAATATAAAAAATGGAAAAGCATTTGCAAAATTCAAAGAATTAGTATATAATCAACAAGGTGACATTTCGTATTTAGAAAATATAAACCAATTTCCAAAAGCAAAATATATCATACCGGTATATAGTCAAGCAACTGGTACGGTGCATGCACTAGATGCAGGAATGATAGGAAAAATATCTTGTGAGCTAGGCGCAGGTAGAATGAATCAAGAAGATAGTATTGACCTAACAGCAGGTATAATTTTGCATAAAAAGGTAGGTAGCCAAGTACAACAAGGAGAAATTTTAGCATATATCCATACAGAAAAACAAAATACAATAGAAAAAGCAACAAAAGACATTACACAAGCATATCAAATATATTAAATCGCCTATGTGAATACATCAGGCGATTTAAAAAGCAAAAAGGAGGAGGAAAAAATGATACAAATTGTAAAAAAATTATCAAAATACATTAAAGAGTATAAAAAAGAAACAATACTAACACCTATCTTTGTTGTATTAGAAGTTATCATGGAAGTTATCATTCCGTTACTTATGGCAAAAATTATTGATGTAGGTATTCAAAATGGAGACGTAGGTTACATACTAGAGATGGGTGTACTATTAATTATTGCTGCTATTTTATCTTTAACATTTGGAATGCTTTCAGGAAGATTTGCAGCAAAAGCTTCAGCTGGATTTGCTAAAAATTTAAGACAAGGCATGTTTTATAAAATACAAAATTATTCTTTTGAAAATATAGACAAATTTTCTACATCAAGCTTAGTTACCAGATTAACAACAGATGTTACCAATGTACAAATGGCCTATCAAATGCTAATTCGTATATTCATACGTGGACCAATTATGCTTATATTTTCACTTATTATGGCTTTTGGAATTAATGCAGGTTTATCTTGTGTGTTCTTAGTTGCTATTCCTATTTTAGGTTTTGCCTTATGGTTTATTGCAATAAAAGCACATCCCAATTTTGAAAAAGTATTCAAAAAATATGATAAATTGAATCGAGTAGTACAAGAAAATTTAAATGCTATTCGTGTAGTAAAATCTTATGCAAAAGAAGACTATGAAAAAGAAAAATTTAAAGAAGTGAATGACGAAGTATATAATAACTTCAAAAAAGCAGAGAAAATAGTAGCTTTTAATAGCCCTGTCATGCAATTTACTATTTATACGTGTGTTCTTTTAATATCTTTCTTGGGTGCACAAGCAATTGTAGGAGGAACCATGCAAACAGGGGAACTTTCTAGTATTATTACCTATGCTTGGCAAATTTTAATGAGTTTGATGATGTTATCTTTTGTTTTTGTTATGGTAATTATTTCAGAATCTTCAGCAGAGAGAATTATAGAAGTATTAGAAGAAAAACCTACAATACAAAATAAGGAAAATCCTGTAACAGAAGTAAAAAATGGAGATATTTCTTTCCAGAATGTGACATTCCGTTATGGTGATGCAGAAGAAAATGTTCATGCATTAGAAAATATCAACTTAGAAATTCATTCTGGAGAAACCATAGGCATTATAGGAGGAACAGGAAGTTCAAAATCTACATTAGTACAATTAATTCCAAGGTTATATGATGTAACCCAAGGAAAAATTTTAGTAGGAGGAGTAGATGTAAGAGATTATGACCTTCAAACACTAAGAGATGCAGTAGCTATGGTATTACAAAAAAATGTACTCTTTTCAGGAACTATTGCAGAAAACTTAAGATGGGGAGACAAAGAGGCAGAGCAAGAAGAGCTTGAAAAAGTATGTAAGTTAGCACAAGCCGATAGCTTTATACAAGAATTTCCTTCTAAGTATGATACTGTACTAGACCAAGGAGGAACCAATGTATCGGGAGGTCAAAAGCAAAGAATTTGTATAGCAAGGGCATTACTGAAAAAACCAAAAATTTTAATATTGGATGATTCTACAAGTGCTGTAGATACAAAAACAGATGCATTTATTAGAAAAGCTTTTAGAGAAAGTATACCTAATACTACTAAAATTATTATTGCACAAAGAATTTCTTCTATAGAAGATGCTGATAAAATTATAGTTATGGATGAAGGCAAAATTCATGGAATTGGTACTTCAGAAGAATTACTAAAAACGGATGAAATTTATAGAGAAGTATATGAAACCCAGATGAAAGGAGGAAATGATAATGAAGAAACAAAATAAAACAGGAAGAACTATTTTCAGACTTTTAAAATATGTAGTAACTACATATAAACTACAATTTGCCATAGTATGCATTAGTATTATCATTAGCTCCTTAGTAGGAGTGGCAGGAATTGAATTTTTGAAATATTTAATAGATGATATTATTACTCCTATGATTTCTCAAGAAGTACCAGATTATAGTATGCTAATTACATCAGTAATAGTTATGGGAATCATATATGTAATAGGAATTATAGGAACTTATGTATATAATCGATTAATGATTAATATCTCACAAGGTATTTTAAATAAAATACGTTCACAAATGTTTGAACATATGCAAAGTTTACCTATTGGATTTTTTGATAGCAGAACACATGGAGAAATTATGAGTACATATACAAATGACGTAGATGCTCTAAGGCAAGCACTAAGTCAAAGTATTCCTCAGGTATTTTCTTCAGCAATTACTATGATAAGCATTTTAATTTCTATGTTTGCCACAAACCTATATTTAACACTTGTTGTACTTGCTATGGTGGCTATTATGGTGATTGTTTCTCGATTTTTAGGAGGAAATAGTTCTAAATTCTTCGTAAAGCAACAAGAAAACATCAGTAAAGTCAATGGTTATATAGAAGAAATGATGGAAGGGCAAAAAGTAGTTAAAGTATTTTGCTACGAAGAAGAATCTAAGAAAAAGTTCGATAAAATTAACGAAGAATTATGTGATAGTACAGCAAAAGCTAATATATATGCTAATATTTTAATGCCTTGTATTATGAATATAGGAAACTTAGGGTATGTATTAGTAGCTGTAATAGGAGGAATTTTATCTGTAAATGGAATATTAACTATAGGAAGCATTGCAGCCTTTTTACAATTTATTAAAGCATTTACTAACCCAATTGGGCAAGTATCTCAACAAATGAACTCTATTATTATGGCTTTAGCAGGAGCTGAAAGAATATTTGATTTAATGGATGAAAAACCAGAAGAAGATGATGGATATGTAACTTTAGTAAATGCCAAAATAGAAGAAGGAAAAGTAGTAGAAAGTAAAGAAAGAACAGGAATATGGGCTTGGAAACATCCTCATCAAGATGGAAGAATTACATACACAAGACTTCGTGGGCAAGTTCAATTTGAAAATGTTAATTTTGGATATGAGCCAAAGAAAACCGTGTTACATGATATTACCCTAGAGGCAAAAGAAGGACAAAAGGTTTCCTTTGTAGGAGCAACAGGAGCTGGAAAAACAACGATTACCAACCTAATTAATCGCTTCTATGATATTCAAAGTGGAAAAATCCGTTATGATAGAATTAATATACAAAAAATAAAAAAGGATGACTTACGCCGTTCTTTAGGAATGGTATTGCAAGATACCAACCTTTTTACAGGAACTATAAAAGACAATATACGTTATAGTAAATTAGATGCTACAGATGAAGAAGTATATGCAGCAGCAAAACTATCCAATGCAGATAAATTTATTAGAAATTTACCAGAAGGATATGACACACAAATTACAGGAAATGGAGAAGGCTTATCACAAGGACAAAGACAATTACTTTCCATTGCTAGAGCAGCACTATATAATCCACCAGTATTGATACTAGATGAGGCAACATCTAGCATAGATACAAGAACAGAAAAAATTGTGCAAGAAGGAATGGATAAATTAATGAAAGGAAGAACGGTATTTGTAATAGCTCATAGACTTTCAACGATTAGAAACTCTGACTTAATTATGGTATTAGACCATGGAAGAATTATAGAAAGAGGAAATCATGAAGAATTAATGGCAAAACAAGGAACTTATTATGGATTATATACAGGTGCTATTGAAATTGATTAACCCCAATACGATAGTTTACCAATTTTGCATATAGAGAAAAAAAGAAGAAGATGTTTAAAATTTACATCTTCTTCTTTTCCATGTAAAACTACAGATACTTATAAACTAATACTAATATTTCCTTTATCAGTTAAAGAAATTTTTTTAGATAATGGCTGAAAGTCATCAGTAGCTAAAAATCTATCTAAATTTTTTATGGAAATTCCTGTATTGCAAGAAATTTCCTCCAAGGAAATTGGATTATCTGATTCTGTTAAATATGTTTTTAATTTTGCCATATCTTTTTGATCCTTTATTTCACAATTAGGACATACGTGATTTTCTGAAACAAAGAAAGCACCACACCTACTACATTGATTAAGTTGCATAAGCTACCATCCTTTCTTAACTTTGCTATACACGTATTATATCACAACTTGTCAAAAATAGAAAGAGAAAAATGAAAATATTGGACATTATTGTTCTGATAATTATCCAAACTGTAATATTTTTGTAATGCAATTGTAACCAAACTGTTATAGAATTAACCAAAAGAATAATATATAATATAAAAAGTATAAATCTATGAAAAAAGAGAAAACTAAAGGAAAAGATGGGAGAGAGGAGAAATATGAGCCAAATCAAAAAAGAACAAGCAGTAACCCTAATAGCATTAGTGGTGACAATTGTTATTTTAATCATTTTATCAGCAGTTAGCATCAATATGGTAATAGGAGACCAAGGCATATTTACCAAAGCACAGCAGGCAGCAAACAGTATGCATGATGCAGAAATCAATACCCAAGCAAGTTTTAATATATTAACGTCAGAAATGGAACAAACATTAGCAGGAACAACAATACCAGATGTACAACAAGAAAAACCAAACCCACCAGAACAAATAGCAGGAATGACACCAATCAAATTTACAGAGCCAACAAGTAGTACAATGGGAAGTGTAGAGGAAACGAATTGGAGTGATGATACCTGGTATGATTATTCACAAAAAAAGTGGGCAAACACAAAAAGCGCAGATGGAAGCATGTGGG
>CALXJP010000056.1 GCA_944388655.1 uncultured Clostridia bacterium
TAGAACCTATAAATATACCTCCTCCTGTTATGGCTCTTTCTTTTGTATTCCATGGAATCAAATATTTCTGTTTAGTTGCTTCACTGGCTCCTTTTCCATCTTTAGCATATTGTAAACCATTTTTAATTGCTCCCATGGGTTCACTAGAACTTGTTGCTCCTATGTTATAAAAATTATAATATCCTTCATAGCCAGGTACCCTTCCACTAATGGAACTATGTGATAAAAAAGGTCCCACTTCTTGTTTAATACGAGATGCCAAATGTAATGCACTCACCTTTGCAGTCTGTGCGGCATTTACAATGGCTTGCCCATAAGAGGTATTGGTTTGTATTAATGAACCTGCAGAAGTATAATAGTTAATATTGGTTTGATAGAATTCTGTACCATATAAAATTTTCTCAATTGTAGCTACTTGATTGGTTTGTGCATCATAAGATAAATTTTCAAATTGAAAAACACGTACTTCATTTAAAAAATTGCGAGGATCCATACAATATTCTACCGCTCTTCTGGAAGAATCTACCCAACCACTGTCAACTTCTACATTATATTCTCCTGGTTTTGTATTTTTCCAAGAATCAGAATATGATTTGGGTACTAAGTTTTTGCCAAATACATTTTCTTGATTTATAACATATGTCCAGTCTAAATCAGTATATAAGGCTATAAACTTCCAATTAGGATATTGATTTTGTAATTCTCGTAAGTAAGCTTGATATTCTTGTGGAAAGTTTTCTATTCCCTCTTTTTTTGTTACTCCTAAAACCACTGTACTACTCAAGCCTAAAAGCATTATGACTAGTATGATTATTTTTTTACACATATATTTTTTACTCCTTTGCTCTTGCTTTGATAATAATTCTCTGAGAAGAGTCATTTGTGCAACTAATTAAAGTCAATTCTATTTGATTGGTTTCTTGTGATAGGCAACTGGTATCTTGTGGTTTTACTTTATATTTATCATATACTTCATATATGAGGCTTCCTTTTTCTTGACTGGTTAAAATCATTTCATCTCCTACTTCTAATTGCTTGATATTCGTAAACATGTTTTTTCTTTTACTATTATGACCTGCTATACAAAAGTTTCCTACCTCATTAGGTTCACTTCCATAAAACTTGGTTACACATTCATACAAAGCATCTACAGAATATTCTTCTAGTACACAAGTATTTACCTGAATTTTGGGAATTTGTAACATAGCCGTTACCGGATACCCTTTATATTCTTCTTCTACTTCTTGCAAGAATATCTTTTCCTTTTTGGGTATTATTTCTACACTTGTTTGTGCTTTTTGTATATTACTATTATCTTGCTTTTCCGGTATAGCTTCTTCTGCTCGTAATTCTAGTACCAAAAAAGTAGAAAGTAATAATATGGCTACCAATATGATGTTATTGGTCATTTTCTTCCATGCAATAGGTTTTACTCTCTTTCCTTTCACACTAAGTACACCTTCCTCTTTATGTAAAAAGGCATATGGTTTATGCCTTTTTATCTTTTCTGTTTTGCATAATATATATGGTAGATAATAACATGATGAGTAAGCTTACTATAGTATATATATTTTCAGTACCTGTTTTAGGTAATGTGGTTGGTGTTTCTTCTTTTTCTGGCTCAGAAGTTTCCGGAGTAGTAGGTGTTTCTTCTTCTGTTGGCGGTGTTACTTCTGGTTCTTCTTGATCTGGTGTAGAAGGAGTTGACCCTTTTGGCTGTACATCAACGGTTACCTCTTTA
Source organism: uncultured Clostridia bacterium (assembly GCA_944388655.1). Classification (GTDB taxonomy): domain Bacteria; phylum Bacillota; class Clostridia; order TANB77; family CAG-508; genus UMGS1663. Next base: position 1,742 of record CALXJP010000056.1, read on the forward strand.
CTTGCAATAATGCTATCGGCGTTATCTCTGTCTATTAATTCAAAGGTAATGGTATATTTTCCGGCTTTTGTAAATAACGCTGTTAATTGCAAGGTTTGATTCACATCTTTTCCTCCTATTTTATAACCTGATGCATCTCCCCAACCACTTTGAATTATTTCATGTTCTACCATTTGCTCATCTGTACCTTTTAAGGTAACTGTTCCTCCTGTAGTTGTTTGTACTTTTGCAATGAGCCTTGCATGGTCATAACTTTTTCCTAATGCAGATTGAATACTAAGTTTTACTTGCTTTTCTTCTTCTTCTACCATTTGTCCATCATAATTTAAATTAATTTCATAATCTTGATAATCTGGCTCTATGGTTAAGTTTTTTACAATAGGAGTAGTAATGTCATCATATTCTTCACTTGCATCATTATTTGCTAATCCTTCTGCTGTAATAGAAATATCTGTTGGGTTAGTAGTAATTAAATCTGTTTTTGCCTTAAATGTAATGCTCATACTTTCTCGTGGATTAGTACCACCTGCTGTGTCAAAATAGTATACTCTTATACGTGTGCCATTATCATTAGTTGTTCCTCCTTCTGCACGAACAAATTCTAATAATTGATTATCATAGGCAAAGTCAAATGTATACGAACCTAATGGTTTTCCAAATTTTACGTCAACTGTTACTTCTTCTCCTGGCATAATTTTTTCACTACTAATTGTAATATCTATACTATCCAAACTTGCAGCATGTACAGAACTTTGCAAGCTCAAACCAAACATGATGGCTACTATTAAAATGAGTGCTATTTTTGTTATTTTTTTCATGAAAAAAAACCTCCTTTTTTAATTTTTACTATTACTAGTATGGAAGTTTTTTTTGTTTTTATTGATGTTGTTTTTTCCAATTTTGGAAATTTTTTTCATTGCCATTATTCATCATCATAAGGTGATTTTTCATAATAATCTTGATACATGTCTATAGGTTCATTTTCTGGTGGTGGCGTTTTTATCTCTTCATATTCGTATTCATAGGGAACTTCTGGTTTTGGTTTAACTGGTCTTGTTTTCATTTTATTATTTTCCATTTTTCTTTCTTCTTGTTGCTTTTTTAGTTTCATTTGTTCTATTTTTTGTGTTTCTTTTTTATCTTCTTTCATATTGTTTAATTGTTTGTTGAGTAGATTATTTGTTTTTTCTACTAAGTCTGGCACATAGTCTAGTAATCTGTCTAAAGAAGAGGAATGACTTACTGGTAATAATTTTACATTATTATTTTGTACTACTAAAAACGCAATAGGCGTAATACTTACTCCTGCTCCACTTCCTCCTCCAAAAGGTAGTCTGTAATTGATTTGTTCGTCTTTATCTTTTTTCATATATTCATTGATGGTTTCTCCTTTGAATTCGCTTCCTCCTGCTGCAAAACCAAATCCTACTTTCGAAATAGGAATAATGATAATATTATTATTAGTTTCGATTGGCTCTCCAATGATAGTATTGACATCTACCATTTCTTTAATGCTATCCATTGCTGTTAACATTAAACCTTGTATTGGATGTTCACTCATATTTTTTCTCTTCCTTTCCTGTTGGTATTTGTTATTTGCATTATTCACCAAAAAGGAAAAATTTATACATTTTTAAAAAATTTTTCTACGAAAATCCGTATGACCTGCCTATGCAATATAGGTACGATTGTTTTTAGGCTAACTTAGGGTTACTACTCATATAAAAATGAACCATAAGAGTTTTTTCTCTATGGTTCATTTACTACTATTATTTCTTTTCTACTTTCATTTGTAAGGTTTCTCCATTGATATGATTTTCTACATAATCTTTTTGTGGTTTATTATATACCACTTCTAAAGCTAATGTATCTCTTTTTATTTGTTCTTCATATTGTTGGATAATTTTTTCTAATTTTTCATTACCAGCAACATATAGGATAATATTATCTAATACTTCAAAACCACTTTCTTTTCTCATATTTTGTACTTTAGATAGTATTTCTCTTAAAAATCCTTCTTCTATTAAACTATCGGTAAGTTTAGTATCTAATACTACACCGATTTCACCTTCTCCACTGAAAGCAAATCCTTCTTTTCCTTGCATTGTAATTAATAAATTGTCATGATTTAATTCTAAGGTAGTATCTTCATCTAATTGTACAAATTCTGATCCACCATTTAATATTTTTACGGCAAGTTCCATTTGATTATGTTTTGTAATTTCTTCTCGAATTTTTGGAATATATCTTCCATATTCTCTTCCTAGTACTGGTAAATTTGGTTTTATTTCAAAGTTTACATATTCTGCCATATTAGCCCCTAATTCTACTTCTTTGATATTTAATTCTTCTTTAACAATATCTCCATAGTAGGTTGGAAGTGCTTTTTCTGAAATTAACATTTTAGATAATGGCTGTCTATTTTTGATATTAGCACTATTTCTAGCACTTCTTCCTAATTTTACAATTGTATAGGCTAAGTCCATTTCCTTTTCTAATTTGCTATCCATTTTGCTTGCATCATATTCTGGCCAAGTACATAGATGTACACTTTCTTTTGCTTTTGGATTAATGCTTACTACTAAGTTTTGGTAAATTTCTTCTGTTATAAAAGGAACAAATGGTGCTGCTACTTGAATTAATGTTACTAATACTTTGTATAAGGTAGTATATGCTCCAATTTTATCATCTGATAAACCTTGTTGCCAGAATCTTGTTCTGTTTCTTCTTACATACCAATTAGATAATTCATCTGTAAAATCTTCTATTTGTAAAGCTGCATTGGTAATATCATATTTGTCTAATTTTTCATCTACTTCTTTTACTAAAGTATTAAGTTTCGAAATAATCCATTTGTCCATAATATTTTCTGATTGAAAATCTGCATATTGTAGTGGATTAAATTGATCGATTTCTGCATATAGCACATAGAAAGAATATACATTCCATAAAGTGCTTAAGAATTTTCTTTGTGTTTCTTCTACATCTTGTACAGAAAATCTTGTTGGTAACCATGGACTACTACTTGTATAGAAATGCCATCTTGTTGCATCTGCACCAACTGTATTTAATACATCAAATGGATCTACTACATTTCCTTTTGATTTAGACATTTTTAATCCCTTGCTGTCTAACACGTGTCCTAATACAATACAATTTTCAAAAGCAGGTTTGTTAAATAAGCATGTAGAAATAGCAAGTAATGTATAAAACCATCCTCTTGTTTGGTCTACTGCTTCTGATATGAATTGTGCTGGGAAGTTTTTCTCAAATAATTCTTGATTTTCAAAAGGATAATGTAATTGAGCATATGGCATTGAACCAGAGTCAAACCAACGATCTATAACTTCTTTTACTCTTGTCATTTCTTTACCACAATGTGGACATTTTAAATGTACATTATCAATATATGGTTTATGTAGTTCAATATCTTCTGGTACGTGAATTCCTTTTTCTTTTAATTCTTGTATACTTCCTATACATTCTCTATGACCACATTCACAAGTCCAAATAGGAAGTGGAGTTCCCCAATATCTATCCCTTGATAATGCCCAGTCGATAACATTTTCTAAGAATTTTCCAAATCTACCTGTTCTTATGGTGTCTGGCATCCAGTTGATTTTATTATTATTGGCTATTAATTGTTCTTTCACTGCTGTCATTTTTACAAACCAACTCTCTTTTGGGTAGTATAAAAGTGGCGTATCACATCTCCAACAATGAGGATAGCTGTGTACATGTTTTTCACTGCTAAACAATTTGTTTTGCTGTTTTAACCATTGGCAAATATCTTCATTACAGTCTCTGACAAATCTTCCCGCCCAAGGCTCTACTTCTTGTACAAATTTTCCTTCTTTGTCTACTAAGTTAACAAAAGTGATTCCATTTTTCTTAGCAACTATACTATCATCTTCACCATAAGCAGGGGCAATGTGTACAATTCCTGTACCATCTGTTAATGTTACATAATCTCCGTGAATTACTTCAAAAGCTTTTCCTTCTACTTTTGCAAAAGGTATTAGTTGTTCATATTTTGTTCCTAGCAATTCCTTTCCTAGCATCTCTTTTTCTATTTCATATGGTTTATCTTTTAATACGGTATCTAACAAATCTTTTGCAAGAATATAGTGTTCATATACAGGATTTTCTTCATCACCTACATTCACTTTTACTTGTGCATAAGTATATGTTTGGTTCACACATAAAGCTAAGTTTGAAGGAAGAGTCCATGGAGTTGTTGTCCATGCTAATATATAAGTATTTTCTTCTCCTATCACCTTAAATTTAGCAATACAAGTTAAGTCTTTTACATCTTTATATCCTTGTGCTACTTCATGAGAAGATAAGGCTGTTCCACATCTTGGACAATATGGCATAACTTTATGTCCTTGATATAATAGTCCTTTATCCCACATTTGCTTTAATGCCCACCAAACAGACTCTATATAGTCATTATGATATGTCACATAAGGATTTTCCATATCTACCCAATATCCTATTTGGTCAGACATTTTTTCCCATAAAGATACATAAGAGAATACACTTTCCTTACATTGTTTAATAAATTTTTCTATTCCATATTCTTCAATTTGCTCTTTTCCGGATATTCCTAATTTCTTTTCTACTTCTAGTTCTACAGGAAGTCCATGGGTATCCCAACCTGCTTTACGAATAACTTGATACCCTTTCATAACTTTGTACCTTGGAATAATATCTTTCATAACTCTCGTTAGAATATGCCCTACGTGCGGTCTTCCATTGGCTGTTGGTGGTCCATCATAGAAAGTAAAATATCTTTTTCCTTCATTCATATGAAAATTTTTATGAATAATATCTTTTTCTTTCCAGAAATTCGTTACCTCTTGTTCCATTCCTACAAAGCCTTTATTTTGTAGTTCTACTTTTTTGTACATATTTGTTCCCCCTTATAGATAATTTTTTTGAATTTCCTCAACTAATTCAAAACGATGCTTTTGCCCAGTTTTATTATCTGGTCTTTCTGGAATGACTTCTAAAAACATCTTTTCTGGTCTTACCCATATATGTCTTCCATCTTCTCTTTCATATAATGGTTTGTATACTACCATTCTTTCTTTTGTTTCAGAGTCATAAGCAATGTTTTCTACAAAATAATAATTTCCTTTAAAGTGACGATACACTCTTCCAATTTCTACTTGTTCCATAATTTTTTCTCCTTTCTTTTTAATAGATGGGACACATCAATCAATAATTTGGCAAACAAAAAAGCCTTTCTATCCCATTGTTAGGACGAAAGACTTGTTATTTTCCGCGGTACCACCTAATTTGAAAATGATTTCATTTTCCTCTTCATTCTTCTTAACGCGAAG
>CALXJP010000057.1 GCA_944388655.1 uncultured Clostridia bacterium
ATATTGAAAAATTAGTAAGAGAAAAAATAAAAGAAATCGGATATGATAATGAAAATATTGATATGGATTATAGAACTTGCAAAATCGATATTAACATTACAAGACAAAGTCCAGATATTGCATTAGGTGTAGATGTTGGAGGCGCTGGAGACCAAGGAATTATGTTTGGATTTGCTTGTGATGAAACTAAAAATTATATGCCTTATGCTATAGATATGGCACATAAACTATCTAAAAAATTAGCAGAAGTAAGAAAAAACAACATACTCACATGGTTAAGGCCAGATGGAAAAACACAAGTAACAGTAGAATACGAAAATCAAAAACCAAAAAGAATAGATACTATTTTAATATCAACACAACATACACAAGAAGTTTCGCTAGAAACAATTAGACAAGCTATCAAAGAACAAGTTATTTTTCCTGTAGCTAAAGAATATATTGATGATAACACAAAAATCTATATCAATCCTACAGGAAGGTTTGTTATAGGAGGACCATTAGGAGATACCGGCTTAACGGGAAGAAAAATTATAGTAGATACATATGGTGGATATAGTAGACACGGAGGAGGAGCTTTTTCAGGAAAAGATGCCACAAAAGTAGATAGAAGTGCAAGCTATATGGCACGTCACATAGCGAAAAATATTGTAGCCAATGGTTATGCAAGTAAATGTGAAATACAACTATCGTATGCCATAGGAATGAAAGAGCCAATTTCTATTTATGTAGAAACTTTTGGAACAGCGAAGATAGAAGAACAAGAAATATTACATAAAATTATACAAAAATTTGACTTAACACCAGAAGGTATTATCAAATACTTAGATTTGCAAAAACCAATTTTTACAAAAACAACAAATTATGGACATTTTGGAAAAGAAGACTTACCATGGGAAAAAATAATTCAATTATAAATAAAATAATAAAAAAGAAAGGGAAGGGAAAGCCAAAATGGAAGAAAACTGCAAAAATTGTATGGAGCAAAAACTAAAAAAAGAAATGGAGGAGATATTACAAGTTTATCAACCAGAAAAAGATAATCTCATTCAAATACTCAATGAAGTGCAAGAAAAATATGGATATATTCCCAAATTAGCACAAATGCAAATAGCAGATTATTTAAAAATACCACTTGCAGAAGTGTATGGAGTTATCACATTCTATTCAAGATTTACCTTACAACCAAAAGGAAAATATAATATTTCTGTATGTTTAGGAACAGCATGCTTTGTTAAAGGTTCACAAGCCATTTTAGATAGACTAAAAAGTAAACTACAAATAGAAGAAGGCCAAACAACACCAGATGGAAAATTTTCTATTGACTCAACAAGATGTGTAGGCGCTTGTGGATTAGCACCAGTATTTACAGTTAACAATGAAGTATATGGAAGAGCAACGGTAAAAACTTTAGATGAAGTAATAGAAAAATATAAAAATAGGGAAGAATAGGAGGTGCTAATATGAAAACTATGCAAGAAATAGAAGAAATCAGAAATAGAAAAAGAAAAGAATTAGAGCTTAGAGTTAACACGAATGTAGGAACAAGAGAAAAACATATTCTTGTTTGCCATGGGACTGGATGTACTTCATCAAAATCGGAACAAATATTAGCCAATTTTAAAAAAATTATACAAGAAAAAAATATAGAAAATGTGCGTGTGATTAAAACAGGATGTTTTGGACTTTGTGCAAAAGGACCAATTGTTATTATTAGACCAGAAGATACTTTTTATGCTATGGTAACACCAGAGGATTGTGAAGAAATCATACAAACCCATATAGTAGAAAACAAAATAGTGGAACGTTTACTATGTAAAGATATAGAGGGAACAGTAGTCAAAAAATTAGATGAATTAAACTTTTATAAAAAACAAAAAAGAATTGCATTAAAAAACTGTGGAGTGATTAATCCAGAAGATATTGATGAATATATTGCTTTTGATGGATATAAAGCCTTAGAGCAAGTATTATTACAAAATAATCCAGATGAAGTAATTCAAACAATTGCCGACTCAGGACTAAGAGGCCGTGGAGGAGCAGGGTTCCCAACAGGTAAAAAATGGCTATTTACCAAACAAGCCGAAGGAAAACAAAAATATGTAGTTTGCAATGCAGATGAAGGAGATCCAGGAGCCTTCATGGATAGGAGTATATTAGAAGGAGATCCACACTCTGTACTAGAAGCTATGGCAATAGCAGGATTTAGTATCGGAGCCAATAAAGGATACATATATGTAAGAGCAGAGTACCCTATAGCAGTACAAAGACTAAGAATAGCAATTCAGCAAGCAGAAAAATATGGGTTATTAGGAGAACATATTTTAGGAACAAACTTTACCTTTACAATTGAAATTCGTTTAGGTGCCGGAGCTTTTGTTTGTGGAGAAGAAACAGCACTTTTAGAATCTATAGAAGGAAGACGTGGTCAGCCACGTGTAAAACCTCCATATCCTGCTAATTGTGGATTATGGGGTTGTCCTACATTAATCAATAATGTAGAAACTTTTGCCAATATTACGAGAATTCTATTAAAGGGAGCAAAATGGTACGCATCTATCGGAACAGAAGGCTCTAAAGGTACAAAAGTATTTGCACTAGGAGGCAATGTAAATAATATAGGGCTAGTAGAAGTGCCTATGGGAACCACCCTAAGAGAAATTGTTTTTGACATAGGAGGAGGAATACCTAATAATAGAAAATTTAAAGCAGCACAAACAGGAGGACCTTCAGGAGGATGTATTCCAGAGCAATATTTAGATACGCCAATAGATTATGAAAATTTAAGTAAAATTGGTTCTATGATGGGGTCTGGAGGACTAATTGTTATGGATGATACCAAATGTATGGTGAACATTGCAAAATTTTACTTAGATTTTACAGTAAGTGAGAGCTGTGGAAAATGTACACCATGTAGAATTGGAACCAAAAGGATGTTAGAAATATTAGAAAGAATCTGTGAAGGAAATGCTATTGAAGATGACCTAGAAAAATTAGAAAAATTAGCACATACCATACAAAAAACGGCCATTTGTGGTTTAGGGCAAACTGCACCAAATCCTGTATTAAGTACGATGAAATATTTTAGAAAAGAATATGAAGAGCACGTAAAACAATATACATGTAAAGCATCAGAATGCAAGGCTTTAGCAAAAATACAAATTAATCCAGAAAAATGTAAAGGATGTGGAATGTGTAAAAGGGTATGCCCAGCAGAAGCAATTTCAGGAGAGCCAGGAAAAACACATCATATAGATCAAGATAAATGTATAAAATGTAGAAGTTGCATACAAAAATGTCCATTTAAAGCCATTGGCGATGCAGGATAGGAGGAGAAAAATGCCAGAACAAAAACAAGTAACATTAACCATTGATGGAACAAAAATCACCGTAAAAGAAGGAACTACCATACTAGAAGCAGCAAAACAAGCAGGAATAGATATTCCAACACTTTGCTTCTTAAAAGAAATTAATGAGATGGGCGATTGTAGAATGTGCATAGTAGAAGTAGAAGGAAGAAAAGGGTTTGCTACATCATGTATTCAAAAAGTAGAAGAAGGTATGGTAGTAAAAACTAACACACCAGAAGTATTAGAGGCAAGAAGAACCTTATTAGATTTAATTATTTCGAATCACAGTAAAGATTGTTTAATATGTACTCGTTCAGGAAACTGTGAATTACAAGCTTTAGCAATTAAATTCCACATTCAAGATATAGAATATCCAGGAGAAAGAACAAAACATGTAATAGATGATAAATCTCCAGCAATTGTGCGTGACTTTGAAAAATGCATTTTATGTAGAAGATGTGTAGGAGCTTGTAAAAATGTACAAAAAATAGGAGCAATTGACTGTGTGGGTAGAGGATTCGAAAGTTGTGTTTCTACAGCTTGGGATAGTAGTTTAAATGACGTAGACTGTACATTTTGTGGGCAATGTATTGAAGCTTGTCCTACAGGAGCTTTAAAAGAAAAAGATAGTACAAAAGACGTATGGAAAGCTTTAAAAAATCCAGATAAAGTGGTTATAGCACAAACGGCACCAGCAGTACGAGCAGCTTTAGGAGAAGAATTTGGTATGCCAATAGGAACAAATGTAACAGGAAAAATGATTACAGCACTAAAAAAATTAGGATTTTATAAAGTATTTGATACCAACACAGGTGCAGATTTAACCATTATGGAAGAAGCCAATGAATTTATAGAAAGATTTTCAAAAAATGAACATTTACCAATGATAACGTCTTGTAGTCCAGGATGGGTACGTTTTGCAGAAAAAAATTATCCAGAACTATTGGATCATTTATCTACTTGTAAATCACCACATCAAATGTTTGGAGCTATTGTTAAAAGTTATTATGCACAAAAATATGAAATAGATCCAAATAAAATTTATATGGTTTCTGTTATGCCATGTATTGCTAAAAAATATGAATGTAGTAGACCGGAAATGGAAGTAGATTCTTTAAGAGATGTAGATGCAGTTATTACTACGAGAGAGCTTGCTAGAATGCTTAAACAAGCCAATATTATATTTGAAGAATTAGAAGATGGCACATTTGATAGTCCTATGGGAGAAGCAACGGGGGCAGGTGCAATTTTCGGAACAACCGGAGGTGTTATGGAAGCTGCCATTAGAACAGTTGCCGATACCTTAGAAGGAAAAAGTTTAAAACAAATAGATTATGAAGCAGTACGTGGAGGAAAAGGAATCAAAAGAGCAACTGTTTCCATTCAAGGAAAAGAAATAAAAATAGTGGTAGCCAGTGGACTAGCAAATGCAAGAACTATCATGGAAGAAATTAAACAAGGAAAAGCAGATTATCAATTTGTAGAAATTATGGCTTGCCCTGGTGGATGCGTTATGGGTGGAGGGCAACCTATTAAAAGTTCAAAAATAAGAAGAGAAGTAGATGTTAGAAAATTAAGAGCAGATTGTTTATACAGTATAGATGAAAAAAGTACTATTCGAAAAAGTAACGAAAGCCCTGTAATGCAAGAACTATATCGAGAATATTTAGGAAGACCAGGAAGCAAAATGGCACATAAATTATTACATACCTCTTACCAGAAACAAGAAAAATATAAAATATAAATTCCCGTTTTAATATTGACAAAAAATAACAACTTAAGGTATAATACTAAGCATATGGTGGAGAGAAAGAAAAAACTCCAATATCCCACACGTATAAAGTGTAATTACTGGAAGGAGGGGAATATTAGTGTCAGAAATAAAAGTTAATAATGGTAATATAGAAGATGCCTTAAAAAGGTTTAAAAGACAATGTGCAAGAAATGGAGTACTTCAAGAAGTACGTAAAAGAGAGCACTATGAAAAACCAAGTGTAAAGAGAAAGAAAAAATCAGAGGCAGCAAGAAAAAGAAAATTTTAATACATAAAAGGGCGTTTTCTATCAAGAAAACGCCTGAATGTTTATATGGGAGAGATGTAAAGATGTTAAAAGAAAAGTTGTTAGAAGATTTAAAAAATGCGATGAAAGAAAAAAATACCATTAGAAAAAATGTTATACAAATGGTAAGAGCTGCAATTTTGCAAGTAGAAAAAGATAAACAAATAGAACTAACAGATGAACAAATTATAGAAGTTATTGCTAAAGAAAGTAAAAAACGTAAAGATTCTTTAAGTGATTATGAAAAAAGTGGAAGAGAAGATTTAATCAAACAAATACAAGAAGAAATTCACATTTTACAAGAATACTTACCAAAACCACTATCCAAAGAAGAATTAGAAACCATTATTGAAAAAATCATGCAAGAAGTAAATGCAACTTCTATGAAAGATATGGGAAAAGTAATGAAAACAGCAAAAGAGCAAATAGGAGCAAGAGCAGACGGAAAAGAAATTAATGAAATAGTAAAAGCAAAACTTGCATAAAAGAAAGGGAAAACCTTTCTTTATTTTTTGCAGAAAAGGTTGTATAAAATCTCGTGTTTATATTATAATAATAAAGATTATAAAAGAAAGAGGGAAGAAAAATGAGTGAACAAAAAACAATCATAAAACCAGGAATACAATTTCATCAAATTCAAACAAATAAATTTAAAACCAATTTATTAGCAGTATTTTTAACAGTTCCTATTACAAAAGAGCATGTTACAGAAAATGCAGTGATAGGAACATTACTAAAAAGTGGAAGTAGAACTATGCCCAATCAAGAAAAAATTAATGAAACATTAGAAGGTATGTATGGAGCTGTATTAGATAGTGGTATAGAAAAAACAGGAGATAATCAAGTATTAAAATTCTATATAGAAGTGATAGATGATAATTTTTTACCCAAAAAGGAAGATATCTTAACAAAAGCTTTACAAGTATTACTAGAAATAGTATTTGATCCATATTTAGAAAAAGGAATATTTAAAGCAGAATATGTAGAAAATGAAAAAGAAAAAATTAAACAAATTATTGAAAGTAAAATAGATAATAAAGCAGCATATGCCATAGATAGATGCATAGAAAATATGTATGAAAATAAAGCATATAGTATATATCGCTATGGATATGTAGAAGATTTAGCAAAAATAACGCCAGAAAATTTATACGAAGCATATATAAAACTGATTCATAGCTGTAAAATAGATATTTTTGCTTCAGGAAATTTACAAGAAGACTTAAGTAAAAAAATACAAGAATCACCAATTATAAAAGCTTTACCAGAAAGAAAGGTAAACTTATTAAAAGAAGAAAACCTAAGCCGTATTCCTAAGCCTAAAATAGTAGAAGAACATAGAGAAGTAACGCAAGGAAAACTAGTTATAGGATTAGTAGCTACTCCAGAGCAACAGCAAAATTTCAACTATATTACTATGGTATATAATGCCATCTTAGGAGGAGGGGCAAATTCAAAATTATTCCAAAATGTAAGAGAAAAAGCAAGTTTAGCGTATACAACCAGTTCCAATTTTGTAAAAATGAAAGAAAATATTTTCATTCGTGCAGGAATAGAAATACAAAATTATGAAAAAGCAATGCAAATTATAGAAGAACAATTACAAGCAATGAAAAATGGTGACTTTAGTCAAGAAGATATACAAAATGCTAAAAATTTGCTATTATCTACAATCGAAGGAATAGAAGAAGAACAAGATGCAGAAATTAGTTATTATTTTGGACAAGAAATAGCTGGTAATGCATTAACACTAGAAGAATATAAAAAGAAGATAGAAGAGGTAAGCAAAGAACAAATTCAGCAAGTAGCTAATCAAATTAGCGTGCATACCATCTATTTTTTAAGAGACTAGGAGGAAGAATATGAAAAAAATAGAAAGTACTTTAATCAAAGAACAAGCTTATGTAGAAAAATTAGAAAATGGATTAACGGTTATTTTAATACCAAAGCCATTTACTAATAAAAAATACGCTATATGGGGAACAAAATTTGGTTCTATAGATAACCATTTTATAGTGCCAACAACAGGGAAAGAAATACAAGTACCAGATGGGGTAGCGCATTATTTAGAACATAAAATGTTTGAACAAGAAAATGGAAAAAATAGTTTAGATGTATTAATGTCACTAGGGGTAGAGGCAAATGCATATACAACGAATAATCATACAGCATATTTATTTGAATGTACCAATCACTTTCATGAAGCTTTAGCAGAATTAATGGACTATGTACAACATCCTTACTTTACAGACGAAAATGTAGAAAAAGAAAGAGGAATTATTGGACAAGAAATTCGCATGTATGATGATGAGCCTTCTTGGAAATTATACATGAATGCCATGGAATGTTTATATCATCAAAATCCAATAAGAATTGATATAGCAGGAACACAAGAATCTATTAGTAAAATCAATAAAGAAACTTTATATGATTGCTACAATACTTTTTACCATCCTTCTAATATGGTAATGGTAGTTTGTGGAAACTTCAAACCAGAGGAAATGTTACAAGAAATTCAATCCCATATAATACACAAACCTTTGCAATCAACGATAACACGTATATATCCCAAAGAAGAACAAGGCATTTGCCAAAAGTATAAAGAACAAGAAATGGAAGTCAGTATGCCTATTTTCATGATAGGATTCAAAGATGAAACACCAAAACAAGAGCAAGTAAAAAAACATATTGCTATAGAAATATTATTAAACATGCTAGCAGGAAAAAGTTCTCACTTGTATCAAACTTTATATAAACAGCAGTTACTATTTTCAAGTTTAGATTTAGACTATGAATTTTCTGAACAATATGCACATATATTAATTGCAGGACAATCAAAAGAACCTAAAAAAGTACAAGAACAATTGTTATATGAAATACAAAAACTTAAAGAAAATATGCCAGAAGAATATTTTGAAAGAATCAAGAAAAAGGTATATGGTGATTATGTAGCAGAATATAATACTGTAGGAGATATTGCCAGAATGTTTTTATCAGACACCATGAAAGGAATACAAACTTTTGATTATATAGAACAATATGCTAGTGTCAATAAAGAATATGTAAAAAAAGTACTTGCCGAAAACTTTGATGAAAAAAATATGATCATGTCTGTTGTAAAAGAAAAGAATAGTTAGAAAAAAATCAATAAAAATGTCGAATGAAAAAGAACAAAAACTAATTATGTAGAATGCTGTCGAAAAAAAGAAAAAAACACAAAAAAATTGCATACGAAAGTTGTTAAAAATGCCGAAATATCGGCGTTTTTTTATTGACTAAAATGTAAAAATATGGTATATTAAATATAGTTCAAAAGAAAACACGCGAAAAAGGAGAGTGATTATATGTTAGAAGAAGAAATTTGTAAATTAAGAGAAAAATTAAACAACAGCATAGTAAATGGAGAAGATTATAGTGTAACATATAAAATAAGTGTTGAATTGGACGAGCTAATAGCACAATATTATAGAAAAGAGAGTTTAAAGAAACAGCAAAACCACTCAGAAAGAGGATGTTTTTTTAATTAAATAGATGCATAAAATTCATTGAGAACATCAATGAATTTTTCATGCTTGAAAATATTGAAATGTAAAAATAGGTATGTTACAATAAGAATAAGAGATAAAACGAAAATAAATGTAGAAAAAACGTCTTCTAAAATAAAATGCTAAGAAGGCAAGGAAGGGATGAAATATGGAAGTAATAAAAAAAATAGGAATAATCATACTTATTTTTACACTAATATTAGCTATAGGTAATAGCACTGTGTGGGCAGCAGATGACGATGATGATAGTAGCGAAACAGTATCCACAGAAGATATTCTACAAGGAGCAACAGACTTTATTAATCAAGGTAGTGGTAATTCTCCTATTAATGAAGAAAATTTAAAAAATGCTTCAGATATGATATATAATACATTATTAGCAGTAGGGTTAGTACTTGCTATTATATGGGCATTTTTTCTAGGAATCAAATTTATGACAGGTTCTGTGGAAGAACAAGCAAAAGTAAAAGAATCGGTTAAAGTATTCATTATAGGATGTATAGTCCTTTTTGGAGCATTTGGTATATGGAGGCTAGTACTAGTGTTAACCCAAGGAATTGATGACTTAAGTGAAACATCTCAAATAACTACAATAGAAATAGCGAAAAAAATATAAAAAATAGTCAAAAAATGTTGAACTCAAAAAAAAAGTATTGTATAATGAAAAAAGAATTAGTTTTTAATATTCTCTAACAGAGAGTTTAAAATAGGAAAAATAAAGGAGGAAGAGAGATGAAAATCAGCAAAACTGTAAAAGTACTAACAGCTTTATTACTAGTAGTTATGATGGTAATGTCTTTAAATACTGTTGCTTTTGCTAAAGGATCAACAGCAACGACAGGTTCAGGGGAAGTGGGATCTGTTATTGATAAAATTAATGAATCAGCAAATAACAAGTTAAGCGAAGACAGCGGAGTAGCAACATTAGGTGGACAAATAGTTGGTATTATTCAAATCATAGGAATCGTAGTAGCAGTAGTAATCTTATTAGTACTTGGTATTAAATACATGACAGGTAGTGCACAAGAAAAAGCAGAATACAAGAAAACAATGATACCATACATTATTGGTGCTATATTAATATTTGCAGCATCAACAATTGTAAATGTAATATTTAACTTAGCTACTAACATCCAAGTATAATCAATTATTACAAACATGTAACAAACATATTACAAATATATTAAAAGTGCAGAAAAATGCACTTTTTTTTCGTTTTTTGTTACATTTTATCAACTTATCTGCTATAATATAAAAGAGAGATTTTATATACTAACAAAGGAGGAGTTTATGGGAACATATTACTTACCTAGAAATACAAAAGGTGAACGGAAGAATCCTATTCATCTTCACAACAAAAAGTTTATTATATACAGCAGGAGGAGCCCTATTAGGTTTTGTATTTAACCTAGTTCTATCATTAATAGGTTTAGGCATTGTAGGAATTATACTCATGGTTGTTTTTGCATTAATAGGTTTTTTTATAGGAACCTTCAAAGTACCAAATATTTCTGTTTTTGAATTTACGAGACAAACAGCAGGAGAAAAAATTGATGATGTTATAGTAAGAGCTATAAAATTTAAAATGAAAAAAAGAAGAATATATTTGTACAAGGAGGACAAAGAAAATGGTAGATAATATTAACAGCTTAACCATCATTCTCATTATTATCATAGGAATTATGATGTTTCTTGTTGTAATTTTAGGAATGATTTATATTTTAGGAAGAATGAAAAAAAATAAAAAGACGGAACAACAAATTTCAGATACACAACAAACAGTAGATAAGAAAACAAAAGTTATTCCTAAAGATTATTCCGTAGATAATATATTTGACTTCATGGAATTTGATAAAGTAGAAGATAATATGATTTCCCAGATGAATGGAGAAAAATATAGTATGGTAGTAGAATGCCAAGGAATTAACTATGATCTAATGTCAGAACCAGAAAAGGTATCTGTAGAAGAAGGATTTATACAATTCTTGAATACATTAACACATCCAGTACAAATATATACACAAACAAGAACCATTAATTTGGAAAATAGTATACAAACTTATCGTGAAAAAGTAAAAGAAATAGAAAATAACTTAGAAAAACAAAAAGTAAACTACGAAGATATGCAAAAAAAAGGTACATATACAAAAGAACAAATGCAAAAAGCATATTTTGAACTAACGAAACAAACTAACTTAGTAGAATATGGAAAAGATGTTATTTATAATACAGAAAAAATGAGCTTAAATAAAAATGTATTAAATAAAAAATACTACATCATTATTCCATATTACACAAGTGAATTAGGAGCAAACAACTTTGATAAAGAAGAAATCAAAAATTTAGCGTTTTCAGAACTATATACTAGGGCACAATCGGTTATCAGAACACTTGCTGCTTGTGAAGTAGGAGGAAGAGTACTAACATCCATAGAGTTAGTAGACTTACTATATGTAGCCTATAATCGTGATGATGCAGAAGTATTTGGAATTGAAAAAGCCATTGCAGCAGGTATGGAAGATTTATATTCTACTGCTCCAGATGTACTAGATAAGAAAATGAAATTATTAAATCAAGAAATAGAGAAAAAGGCAATAGAAAAAGCTAATAAAAAAATAGCAGAAGCAAAATCAGAAAAACAGCAAAGAATTGAAGAAGCAAGAGAAAATATGGAAGAAAGTGTTAGTGCACTTGCTAAAGCCATTTTACAAGAAAATGCTTTACTTATAGGTGAAGATATTGCACAAAGTGCAGTAGAAAAGATAGAACAAGAAGAAAAACAAGAGAAAGGAGGAACAAAAGAAAATGTTGGGCAAGAAAAGAAAACAAGAAAAAGAAGAACTACAAAACAAGCAAAATAATGACTATACTAAACCAGGAGAATATAGTATTCTTAAAAAAAGAACAATAAAAGAATTAATTGCACCATCAGGAATTGATGCAAGTAATATAGACCACTTAGAAATTATCTCTAATGTAAAAAGATATGCAAGAAGTTTTTTTGTATCTTCATTGCCTAGAATGTGTACATTCCCAGAATTATTTAGAGACATGTATATGTTTGGAGATATTAATACTTCTATCTATGTTAACCCAATACCAGAATCAAGATCCCAAAATGAATTAAACAGAGTTATTAATGAAATAGAAACGGAAAGAATTGTGGCAGCAGATAGAGGAAACATTAACAGAGAAAGTGACTTAGCACAAAAAAGAGTAGAAACAGAACAATTAAGAGACGAAATAGCAGCAGGATTTAATAAACTATTTGAAGCATCTATTGTATCTACACTATTTGCTTATAGTTTGGAAGACTTAGATAGATATACCAAATTACTATATACAGAAATGTCAAAGAGTTTAGTAGGTGTAAAAAGTGCTTGGGGACTCCAAGAGGAAGCTTTTAAATCTAACTTACCATTAATGAATGATAAAATCAAAAAAACGCATACTTTTGATAGACGTTCTATGGGAACCATATTTCCTTTTACTACTTCCGAGGTAGGCCATTCAACAGGTATTCCTTTAGGATTCAATAAACAAACAGGAGTGCCAATACTATTTGATAACTTCCATAGTTCACTAACCAACTACAATATGGTAATTTTCGCTAAATCTGGTGCTGGTAAATCAGTAACTATGAAAACTCTAGTATCAAGGTCAGCTGTACTTATGGGGATACAGAGCTTAGCATTAGATGCTGAAGGTGAATATAGTATTGTGGCAGAAAGCTTAGGAGGAATTAACGTAGTGTTAAGTCCAACTTCTAAAACAGTGATTAACTTATTTGATGTAGAATCAGAAATTGTAAAAGATGAAATTACAGGTAGAGATAGAGTAGTAGTCAATGTTGAAAGCAAAGTAGAAGACGTCACACAAGCTTTACTTACTATGGCAAGAGGTAGTACAAGAAGTGATGAAGTAAACGAATTAACTAAGCAAATTATTGCAGAGTCTGTAGCAGAAGAATATGCTAGTTTGCATATAACAAGTGATCCAGCAAGCTTATATGAAAGTAAACCAGATGATTATGGAAATATGTTAGGAAAAGAAAAGAAATTAATGCCTACCATAGGTTCATGGTATAAAAGAATAGAACAGAAGGCAAAAGAAAATAAAAACCCAGATTATAACTTCCATTACAGTTATTTATTGAAAGTAATGAAACAATATATTAGAGAATATGACGGACAAATGGCATACTTTGATGGACAATCTACTTTTGATTTATTAGGAGATGCACTATTTATTAACCTAGATATATCTCAACTAGAAGAAAGATTTGCAAGACCACTTGCACAACAAATTTTACTTTCATGGATTTGGGAAAAATATGTTAAGAAAAATAGTGAAGATAGAAAAAAAGCAGCTAAGAAAAGGGTTTTAGTAGATGAGGCATGGATGTTACTACCATATCCAGAGGCAGTAGACTTTTTAAATACTATGGCAAAAAAAAAAAAAAAAAGAAATGTATCTTTAGCGATTATTTCTCAAAGATTCCAAGACTTCTATGAAAAACCAGAAGCACAAGCCGTACTTACATCTTCTGACACAAAATTATTCTTAGCACAAGATAAATCAGAAATTGCCTACTTAAAAGAAGTATTTAAATTAAGCGAAGGAGAAGCTAACTTTTTAGTAACTTGTTTTAAAGGAGAAGGTTTGCTAAAAGTAGGGGGAGATACAGCAATATTACAAATTCAACCAACTGCAAAAGAATTTGAATTTATGGAGACAAACTTAAACAAATTAGTAAAAATGAGAAAAGGAAGAGAAGAACAATAAGGGGGGAATGAGTTGAAAATCTTGACAAAGAAAAAGAATGTACAAAAGATTATGATAGGCTTAGTAATAGTATTATTGTTCAATTTTATTGTTCCTAATTATAGTAAAGCAGCAGATGAAAACATTATAGACTGGGTAATAAGACCTATATCTTTCTTATTTACTACTTTATTTGATGGAATGAACTACTTAATGCAATGGGCTATGATAGGAGGAAATCCAAATGTTGTTATCTCTGGAGATGATGCAAAAGAAAAATGGCTATCGGAACATCAACCTGACGAACAAGATAAAAGTCAATTAGCTACTATATTATTTGATGAAAATGACTTATTTGAAGGAGATGACTATACATTTCCTAATATTGAATATACACCATCACAAATTTTCTCTGGACAAGTGGCAGCTTTAGATGTCAATTTCTTTAAATCAGAAACAGATGATAGTTTGTTAGGAGCAGACCAAGGCAAATCTTCTATAGAAAGTTTAAGAGATATTGTATCTAGTTGGTACACCGCACTAAGAAATTTAGCTGTTGTAGGTTTACTTTCTGTATTGGTATACTTGGCTATTAGAATGATTGTTAGTTCAAGTAATCCAGAAAAGGCAAAGTATAAACAAAGTTTAGCAGATTGGTTAGTAGCTTTGTGCTTAGTATTTTTCCTACACTATATTATGGCATTTACTCTAGCTATAACAGAAAGTGTTACGGATATGATAAATACTTCAACAGGAGATGGAAATAGCGAAGTAATTATACGAATGGTAAAACCAACAGGAGAATTAACAGAAGCACCACCTTCAAGTGTAACAGAAGAAGGAGATATAGGTGTAGGAATAGAAACATCAGAATTTAATGGAACACCAGTAGAGTTTACAACTACTTTAGTAGGAGCAGCAAGATTCCAACAACAATATAGTGATGCCACAAAGAAATTATCATATATGACAATATATATAGCCTTAACTATTTATACAGCTATGTTCACTTTTACATACTTAAAAAGGTTATTAAATATGACATTCTTAACATTAATTGCACCTATGGTAGCTTTAACCTATCCGTTAGATAAAGCAACAGATGGAAAGGCACAAGCCTTTAATATGTGGCTTAGAGAATATATGTTCAATGCCTTATTACAACCGCTACACTTATTACTATATACTGTGCTAGTAGGTTCTGCTATACAATTAGCAGCTAATAACATTATTTATGCAATAGCAGCATTGGCATTCATTCTACCAGCAGAAAAACTATTAAAAACTATGTTTAACTTTAGAAATGGAAATACAGACTCTTCATTAGGTGGATTTGCAGGTGGTATGTTAACTTCTAAAATGTTAGACACAGTAGGTAAATTCGGAAAATCTAATAGAGGAACACCAAATAAAGGTGGAAATTCCAAAATTAGAACACAAGAAAATAAACAGTTAAAAGATCAAACTGCAAAAAAAGCAGGAAGAGAAGCTTTAAATCAAGATATATTTACATCGCCAGGAGGAGTAGATACAGCAAATGAAACAGCACCAGCCTTAGCTGCAGGAGCAGCAGGAGGAGCAATGGTTGCGTCTGCTACAAGAGGAGGTGTAGGTGCAGGAGGAACAGGGACGCAGTCAAGTGTAGTAGCAGGAACAGACATTAGTGGCTGGAATACAACGCCTCCCGGAATTGTATATAATCAGAATAGTGCTAGTTTTTCAAGAGATAATGCATCAGATGCAGCTTCTACACCAGCACCACCAAGAACAGTACAAACTCCGGGTGATACACCAACTCCAGAACAAGTAGAAGCGACAATGCCAAGTTATATGAGACCAACAAGAGGAAATACTGGTTTAGGAAGGAGAATAAGTACTAATTTAAGAGCTACAGGAAAAGGAATTAAGTATACAGCAGGAAATAGATTAAGAGAAGCCGGTGGAGTAAGTGGAATTGCAGGTTCACTAATAAAAGGAACAGCCAAAACAGGATTAAAAGCAGCAGGAAAGGGAGCCGCAGCATTAGCAGTAGGTACATCCTTAGCATCCTTAGCAGCAGCAGGAACAATTGTATCAGGAGGAAAAAATGCAGGGGCGTATTTTGGTGGAGCAGCTATGGCAACGAATGCATTAGGAAATAAATTTAATAATGCTGTAGGAGGAGCTGTTTCTGGCTTAGCAAGAGATATTAGAGCAGGAGCTGCTTTAGACGAAGGAAAGAAACAGCTACTATTAGAGCAACAAGCAAAAGATTTTGCAAAAGATACAAGTAACAGAGATTTCTTTAAGGAAAAACTAAACATAGGAACTAAAAAAGAATTAAACCAAGTTATGGATGTAGCAGCAGAATATAATAATGCAGGAGTGACTGATTTAGAAAGAATTAAAGATGGTATGAAGATAGAACAAAAAATTATGGATTCAGATGATTTTAAAAACAAATATCAAAACGCATCTGATGAAGAAAAACTTAAAGCTGCTCGTAACTTAGCAATAGGTGTTTCTCAAGAAAGTAGCAAAATGAGTGATGATGTAGTTAATGATGTATCAAAATTTGAAAATAGAAGAAAGGCATTGCAAGAAACACTAGAGAGAAATGGTATGGATAAAAAAGCAGCAGAAGCTAACTCAACATATTATTATAATTTAATTAAAGATGCAAGAAGAGGATAATTACATAATGCCAAAAGGATATATTCCTTTTGGTTTTATATAAGGAAAGTATCAAGTTGCTTTCCTTATATAAAACCAAGATGAAAGGATGAAAATATGATTAATCAATGGATTAGATATATAACGAAAAACTGGAAACGAGTAATTATCATAATATTAGCAATCATTATAGGTCTTTCCATTATACAATATTTAAACGAAAAAGCGAAAAAACAAAATGAAGCAATGCTAAACCAGGCAAAAGTAGATGAATCTGCTATATACAAAACAGAATCTGTATTAGGGCAAGGTACAATTACTACGGAGCAAGCTGTACAAAATAATGGAGTTATTGAAAATTTTATATCTTATTGTAATGAAGGAAAAACAAAAGAAGCTTATGATTTACTTTCAGAGGAATGCAAACAAGAAGTATTTCCAACCATAGATGACTTTATTACTTTATACTATCAAGTAATATTTGCTAATCCCAAAACATACACCCTAGAAAATTGGATAAGTGGAGAAAATACAACTTATAAAGTCAGATTTGTCAATGATGCTTTGGCTATGGGAGGAAAAAAAGCAGAACAAACTTTTGAAGATTATATAACAATAGTTTACAAAAACGAAGTACCCTATTTGAATATAAATAAATTTGTACAAAAAAATGACATAAATCAAGAAACAGAATTAAATGGAATAAAAATTATTGTACAAACAGAAAATGTATATATTAATAATCGTACATATGATGTTATATTTGAAAATACCAATAAAAACAATATGATACTTTATAGCATAACAAGAAATAATAATTGGTATTTGCAAGACGAAGCAGGGAAAACCTATTTAGCCAATATGGCAGAAATCACCAATGATAACTTTATACTAGAAACCAATACAAGCATTCAACTAACCATTAATTTTATGAAAATATATGAAAAAACGGATACTGTTAGATGGATGAAATTTGATAATATACAGGTAGTAAATGAACGTGAAACAAGATTTTCAATGGAAGTAGCAATATAAGCAGAAGGTGAGGTGATTATGTGGACGAAGAAAAAATAAAAGGTCAAGAAGAACAAGAAGAACAAGAGCAAGAACAAGAAGAACAACAAGTACAACAAGGAATGGCACATATGGCTGCACGAACCAGTCAAATGGAAAAAAAGTTAGCAAAAAATGCGATGAATGAATCTAAAAGAAAAGCAGAAAAAAGTTTGAAAGACAAACTTAAAAAAAAGAAAAAAGCGGCAGAAAAAAAGAAAAAAATTATAGGTTGGGCTATTAAAATTGGAGGAACACTAGGACCATTTTTTCTATTTCTGATTATTATGCTTGCCATTATAGGCTCGGTATTAGGGTTTGTTACAGGAATAGTAGATGCCATTAAGGGGTTTGGAAGTAAAATTTTAGACTTTTTTACTGTATCGAATAATGGAATACAAATTAATGATGAACAAGTAAAATCTATCATGGAAGAAATAGAGGCTCAAGGGTACGAAATAGATGAAAAATATGTAAAAAAATTTTTAGAAGCTGATGCAGCAACAACATTACCAAAAACAGGAACAACAGGAAGTCAAGGCATTATAGAAATTAGAAAAACAGATCCACGTAATGAAGAAGGAACAGAAGCAAGTACTTTAGGAACGGTACTACAATACCAAGATTATGAAACATTTAGTAAAAATCCAGATGGAACGCACTTTTCTATAGATAGTTCAGGAAATCTAGTAGTAGCTACGTATACATCTAATCAAGAAACAGGAGGAGAAGTATATTCTTTAAAAACTATTAATTATAGTGCTTTAGTATCTCAATTTAGAGTACCATATACCTTTTTCCTTGATTTATATATGGTAACACAAACACCAGAATTTGTGTATAAGCTAGCTGAAAGAGTGCAACAATCTAAAGTTGTACTAACTTTGCAAGATACAACAACAGTAATTCATAAAGAATGGGAAGATAGTGATGGGGATCATCACGAATCGTGGAATAGAAGTAATAATGTAGTTCCACTGGTAACAAAAGCAGATACCTTATTTTATACTAAGACATTACTGTATAATAATGTAGTAACAGAAACACAATCATCCAGTGGTTCAACAACAACAACTACCACAACTAATAAATATTCAGAAGGAGTCGATCAAGAACCATACTTTAAAAATGAGGAGTTTAAAAACTTCTTACAAAGGCAATACCCTATGACGACAAATGAAAACTCAGGAACCGGTTCTCCATACAACTCTATTGTAAATGTAAATTCTTCTATGATTATCAAACTCTTCTATGAAAACGTAGACAATGAAGTGTTAATCCAACAATTTCAATACATATTATATTTAATGACAGGGTACGATTTTGGAGTAACAGAATTAGATATAGATTTATCGTATGTTTTATCAGGAAGTGCAGGAAGTTCATTAAGTTTTGAAGAAAGTTATTGGTTCCCTATAGCCAAAGATGATATTAAATCAGAGTATTTTACAGGAGAGGCATTAGTGGAATATACAACAAAAGATAAAATAGGAGAAACTGTAATTACATCTCCTATGGGGCCAAGAGTAAGAGGAACAGCATATTCTCAATATGAAAATAATTATACCCTTACATGGAAAGAATATGATGCATTAACAGATCCAGATAAAGAAGCAGCCTTTTCACAGAAAAATGGAACTGTAGTAGCTGACCAACATACAGGAATAGATATAGGACAAAGTAAAGTTAGTGGATATGATGTTATAGCTAGTAAAGCAGGAACTGTTTCTACTTATGCTTTAAGTGGAAGTAGTAGTTATGGTAATTATGTAGAAATAAAACATTCTGATGGTAGTATAACGAGATATGCTCACTTACAAGATATACAAGTTGAAAATGGACAGAGTGTGAGTCAAGGTGCTGTTATTGGTACAATGGGAACAACTGGAGCAAGTGGAGAAGGAAGTTATGATAGACATCTTCACTTTGAAATAATAATTGGAGGGGAACAAGTAGACCCTTTGGAATATATTAATTTTTCAGATCCTTGGAAAGAAGTACAATATAGTATATATGGAAGTTGGACAGGAGGAACAAAAGAGGAATTCATACAAGTATTAGCTCCTTATGCAGTAGAAAGTATGGAAAAACAACATATATATGCATCTGTTACAATTGGGCAAGGAATTTTAGAAAGTGGTAGTGGTTCTTCGGGTTTAAGTATGAGATATAATAATTTCTTTGGAATGAAAGGTGGAGGAGATACAGTAGGACATGAAGTTGGAGAAGTAGTAAAAACAAGTGAAGGAAATGAATTCTGGAGTGGAAATTCAGTAGTAATGCCTACAAAAGAAGAATCTAATGGAAATACTTTTTCTATTACCGCATTCTTTAGAGTATATGAAAATATAGGACAATCAGTATTTGATCATGGAAGATTACTAACAACTAGTCGTTATACTAATGCAGGAGTTACACAAGCATATGAACAAGGATTAGGTCCAGAAGAGCAAATAGCAAGAATAAAAGCAGCCGGTTATGCTACAGATTCTCAATACGTTAATAAAGTAGTAAAAGTAATTAATGAAAATAATTTAAAACAATATGATGAAATGTCAAGTTCTGACTTTGAACTTTTAGGGGTATCTGGTAAAATGCAACAATTAATAACAAAGGCTATTACAATTTGCAATGACGATAGGTATACATATAATATGAACAATAGAGATGGAGAATTCCAATTTGACTGTTCATCTTTTGTATCTAGATTATACAAGAAATATTTTCCAGAAATTACGGATTTCCCAGGATCAACCTCAGAATATGGAAGTAAGTACAAAGTTAATGCAGAAATGGCATTAGAAAACTTACAACCAGGAGATGTATTATGGCGAAGTGGACATGTAGGCCTTTATATAGGTAATGGAAAAATAGCAGAGGCAAAAACAGACAATGTAGCGATAGCAGATCAAGTTGCCATTACAGGATATACAAAACGATTTACAGCTATTTATAGATTTGTCTCATAAGAAAGGAGAAACATACATGAAACATATAAAAAACATCATAATTATTATTTTAGCGATTATGATAATATGTATGATAATACTATTTTTGTTATTATGGACCAAAAATAATTATATTCCAGGAGAAACAGGAGAAGAAGGTGAAACTTTGCAATTTCAAATTACCAGAGAACAAGACAGAGATACTTTTTTTACAGTAGAAGAATGTGTAAATCAATATGTAAATCAAGTATTTCGACAAGACTATGAAAAAATATATCATCTATTAGATGAAGAATATAGAAACTTATATCAAATAACACAGGAAAATATAAAAAATTATATAGAAATTTTTGCAAAACCACAAATCTTTTCTGCAAAAGAGATGTATGAAATGCAAGTAGGTATAGATGAATATAGATTTTTAGTAAAAGGAACTTTAAAATCGCAAGAGATGGATGAAATAGCAGAAGAAAAAGATTACTATATTACTATACAATTAGATTATACGAATGAGATTTTTACAGTATTTCCAAATGGATATATAATGAGTCAAGAATTAGAAAAAAATAGCCAGAATAATACCATTTCTATGACTTTACAAAATGAATTAGTATATATGACAGAAACAATTTGCGAGGTAACAATCCAAAATAAAACACAAGAAGTGATAAATATTAATGAAAATACTATGCTATTACAATATGACGAAAATACAAATCAAAAATTAAATAGCAATATCCAAATAGCTATTCAACCAGGAGAAGAAAAGAGTATAGAATTAAGATTTTCTAATAATAGTATGTTACCACAAAATCTAATTTATCAAACAAATAATGAAGTATTAACAATTCAAATAGATTATCAATATAATGATGAGGAGTGATAGAATGGAGAATAGCAAAAAAATAATAAAAATAATTCTTATCATATGTTTAGGAATAGTAATAATTATAGGTATTTTGTTGGGAGTGTTAGTATTGCAAAAAGAAGAAGAGAAAAATATAAGAGAAGAATATCATGCTGCAATGAACTCAATAGAAGAAAATAAAAATCAAGACATTATATTTGACTATAATCAATTTGAAAAATTAAACATATCGGATTATGCAATGAGTACAAAGTATTTAGTAGATTTTAGAAAACTAGCTTTATACAACATAGAGCAAAGTTATCAATACTTAGATGCAGAATATAGAGAAAAAAGATTTCCGCAATATGAATTATATAAAAGCTATATTAATCGAAATGTAAGTAAACTTATGCAAGCCAAAGTAGAAGAGTACGAAATAACGAAAGAAGAAAATATAACAATTTATACAATAAAAGATCAGTTAGGAAATTATTATATGTTTCAAGAAACGACACCTATGCAATATACGGTCATATTAGATAATTACACACTAACAATGCCGATATTTATGAAAAAATATGAAATAGCTAATACAGAAACAAAAGTAGCAATGCAGGTGGACAGAGTAAGACAAGCATTAGATGCACAAGATTATCATTTTATTTATTCAAAATTAGCAGAAAGTTTTAAACAAAATTATTTTCCAACAGAAGCTGATTTAGAAAACTATATAAAAAATCATTTCTTTGAAAAAAATATTTTTACATATCTTGAATTAGAAAAACAAAATGATAATTACATCTACACAGTAAAAATTACTAATGAAGATGATACACAAATGCTAGCCAAAACATTTGTTGTACAGTTGTTAGATGAAGGAGATTTCGTATTCTCGTTTAGTGTAGAATAACAAGGAGGAAAAGCATGCCAGAGCAAGAGATTTTAGAAACACCCAATAACATGTTACAAGTGTATCAAGAAAGTAAAGAAAACTGTAAAAAAAATGAAGAAATTATTCAACTTAGATATTGGCAAGGAATGCAATTATTTCCACAAGGACAAAATGTTCAATGGGAACAAAATTTAATAGTAGTGGAAAAACAAAAAGAGCTTCCTAAAAAAGGAAAAGTCAATATATTAGAAATATATGATAGTCAAGGAATAAAAATGGCAACTATTCAGAAAGGAATAGTTGCCTTTGAACCACACTATTTCATACAATTACAAGAATATTGTAAAAATGCACCTCAGTTTATGGATTTACTATCACTTGATACAAAACAATTAGAATGGGATGCCATTATGAAGCAAAACAAAGAAAATCGTAACATAATGTTACCAGCTACAAAACTAGAACAAATAAAACAAACAG
The DNA here is from genome assembly GCA_944388655.1 of uncultured Clostridia bacterium. GTDB lineage: Bacteria > Bacillota > Clostridia > TANB77 > CAG-508 > UMGS1663. The sequence goes on from CALXJP010000057.1 coordinate 22,595, forward strand.
CATCTAAAAAAGAATTGCTAAAGGAAGAAATTGCGAAAAGAAAGCAAATTCCAACATCACAAATCAGAGTAGTAAAAGAAAATGCCAATTTATATGAAGACCATCCTATATTAAAACAACAAGAAAATCATTTATTCTTTTATAAAGATCAAGATGGTATAATACGAGCCGAATATTATGATGAAAAAACAAACCAAATCAAACCATCCCAATTGATTAAACCAAGTATAACAGAAATAAGAAAAGAAGTATCAATAGGAAAAGATGGAAAAAAAGTAGAAAGAGAAATACCTTATCAAACCATGTATACACAAGGATTAAATCGAGATAATGCCTATGTAAGAGATATACGCTTTTCTGTTAATATACATTGGGGAGAATTAGAAATAAATGAATCAAGACAAGGAACAAATGGAGAATGGTCAAGTCATGAAATAGAAATGGAAGGAAAAGATGATAACACAAAAAAAGTAGAACAGTTAACGCAAAATAAAACAAAATCGAATAATCCAGATAAAATTTCTGAATCTTTTGAAAGAGTAGAAGATACTGGATTAAAAGAAGAGGGAATACAAATTGAAGAAATGACAGAGCCTCAAAAAATAATTCAAAAATTTATGGAAGAAGGCTATCAAAGAAAAGAGGCTATTCACATTTTGAATTATATGATTGGAGAAGAAAAATTAACAGAAAAACAAGCCAAAGAAAGAGTAAATGAAGAAATTGAATTAAGAGAAAAAATAGAAAGACAACAAGAAGATGCACATTCACAAGATGATCAAGAAAGAACTCTTTTTGAGAATAAAAATCCACACCTATCATAAAATAAGATAGGTGATTTTTTATGTGGAAAAAGAAAATAATAGTTAGCTGGCTTATAGCCATATGTTTAATAACTCAGTCCATTTCAATAGTAAAAGCGGATGACATAGAAGAGGAAGAAGTAGAAGAAATAGAGCTACAAAATACAATAGTTGAAGTAACAAGTCAAAAAGTTATAGAAGAACCTATTCTCTCTTCAAAAGCAGCAGTTGTTTATGATAGAACAACTGGACAAATGATATGGGGAAAAAACGAAAATGAGAAGCGTGCAATGGCTTCTACTACCAAAATCATGACAGCAATGATTGTATTAGAAAAAGCAAATTTAAAAGATGTAGTAACTGTTTCAAAAAAAGCAGCAAACACAGGTGGATCTGTTTTACATATTAATACAGGAGATAAAATAAGTGTAAAGGATTTATTGTATGGATTATTACTACGTTCGGGAAATGACACAGCAGTAGCTTTAGCAGAACATGTAGGAGGAAGTGTGGAAGGATTTGCTACGCTAATGAATCAAAAAGCAAAAGAATTAGGACTAACTGGCACACATTTTGTTACTCCCCATGGGTTAGATAGTGATGAACATTACACAACAGCATTAGAATTAGCAAAATTAACAGATTATGCATTAAACAACGAAAAATTTGCACAAATTGTTAATACTAAAAAAATAACTATTAGTGTAAATGGAAGTCCAAGAACAATTATCAATACCAACGAATTATTGGGTGTTTTACAAGGCGTAAATGGTGTAAAAACAGGATTTACAGGAAATGCTGGCAGATGTTTAGTAACCTCTTGCACAAGAAATGGAAATCAAATCATTACAGTAGTATTAGGGGCAGATACTAAAAAACAAAGAACAGAAGATAGCATAAAACTCATAGAATATGCCTTTGCCAATTATGAAAGAATAGACTTACAAGAAATGGTATTACAAAAATTTGAAGAATGGAAACAAATTAATGAAAAAAGAATTTATATTCATAAAGCACAAACGCAAAACTTAAACTTAGACATAGAAGAAGTAAAAAATAAGAAAATAATAATAAAAAAAGGAGAAGCAGATAATATCCATATTCATATTCAATTTATTCCTTATTTTGAAGCTCCTGTGGCTAAAAATAGTAAGATAGGTTTAATAACGATTACGAAAAAAACACAAAAAAATGAAGAAACCATTGAAACAATCAATATTTATAATACAAATGATGTTCAAAAGAAAACATTACAAAATTATTTTTGTGAATTATTAACTTTTTATCAAAAAGAGTAATGAATAGTCGATAGAAAACATACAATATTCATAGAAAAAAATATATTCAAATATTGACAATTGCAAAGAACTTTGATATGATAATAATGCTTGCGCAAAAGCATTATGCGGAAATAGCTCAGTTGATAGAGCGCTGCCTTGCCAAGGCAGAGGTCGCGGGTTTGAGCCCCGTTTTCCGCTCCATTATTGTAAATGGCGATATAGCCAAGTGGTAAGGCACGAGTCTGCAAAACTCTGATCCCCGGTTCGAATCCGGGTGTCGCCTCCAATTTGAATAAGTTTAAACGGTTATTGCAATAGGGTACAAGGTATCACAGATAACCGAATTTATTAAAGATACTGTCTTTGAAAACAGTATTTTATTTTTATATTTAACATGGAATATCATGAGTTATTATAGAAACAAAAATGCAAAGACATATTGTGAATAAACATTAGAAGGAAATATGCAAGAAAATTATGATAAAAATATTACAGAACCTAAATAGAAATGTGTAAGCTTATTGATTATTTTGAGACTCTACCAAGTACAAAGAGAATAGCTAAAAATACAATTTGGGGTAATTTTATTATAAAAAAGTTTGAATAAAATAAATACCATTTGACAAAATAGAAAAATGAATGTATAATAATAATAGAAAATGAGAGCCACAGAAATGTGTGCTACCATATAAATTATATGATAAAACACCACAAAGCTTGGCAGAGCAAA
>CALXJP010000058.1 GCA_944388655.1 uncultured Clostridia bacterium
AGATATAGAGAAGATATTTTGGACAATATGGGAAGTGATGAACTTATAGCAAATTTATTTAGAATTTCCCAAACAGAGCAAAAATTGAAAAAAGATAATATACAAACTGAAAGAGATGCTAATAAAGCTCATTATGAAGTAGGTTCTAAAATAAGAAAAACAATAAAAGAACTTGGTGGCACTATGCCAGAAGATTTACCAACACCGAAAAAGAGTTTGAAACAATTAGAAAAGGAAAATAAGAAAATTTTAAAGGGAAAATAAAGTGAATGATATGGAATAACTAATCATCATTTGCAGTTTTATGTAAAATATAATATGATTATAGGTGATGTAACATTTTGTAATTCCGTTGCATCAGTAGCTATAGACAAATTTTAATTTTTTTATAAACTTCATTATTATATTGCAATTTATTAAAAATAGAATATAATTTTATTAAATTGCTTGATATTTATATCAATTGCCAAGAGAGCAAAAAAGTTGTAAATAACTACTTCGTTGGCACCATTTTTTAAACCGTAGAAATGTTGATATATCAATAAATCTACGGTTTTTTTATAATGCAACCGATGTTTAATGTAATCTAGCTCAAAAGAAAGTTTGCATACTTTGTAAAACTTTTTTATTTTAATGATATATATGTTTAACTCATAAAATTGCACTAATAATCTCATACTAATATTGAGAGGTGTTAGTATGACAGAGGAGCAAATATTACAACTATGGTTAAAAGGATATGATAAATATAAGGTAGCAAAAATTTATCAAATAACATATAATAATACAATCAAAATCATAAGATTGGATTTAAGAAACAGAAATAGTGGAAAGCTATTAACTAACTATGAAGCTTTAGCTGTAGTAGAAAGAATTATATATAAAAGAACAATAAAAAATATTGTTTTTTTTTCAAATAATATGTATACTATAAGTATAAAAAATAAGGAGAAAAATATATGACAAAACAAAATAATAAACAATACATAATTATAGCAATTTTATGGGGAATAGTACTAATATTAAGCTTTATGGTTATTCCCATTTTACCAGAAATTCTTATATTGGATATTATGTTAGTAGTTATGATATGTTTCATAATGAGAAAAATATATAAAATACAAAAACATAATAAACAAGTAAATGAAATGGAAAAGCAAATATACAATAGGGGATATGAAAAAATATGTGATGGATTTTTTATTAATGAAAAAGAACATAGTGTGAATTTGCAAGGAACATACCTAGGCTTTAACCAAATTGTGGACTGCGAATTAATGGAAAATAAACAACAGATTAGCCAAACTTATCAAACTTCTAATACAACACATACACATACCATGAAAGAATATTGTATAGAATTATATATTAACATAACTATAGAGAATTTAGATGACCCAACAATTAGATTGGACTTTGTACGTGATAAAGATGTAGTACTAATAGGTAGTAAAAAATATAATCAAATATTAGAAAAAGCAAATACAGCTATGGCTACTTTAAAAGTAGTTATTTCCAAAGCAAATGAAGCATATGTAAACAAAGGAACTATTACCAAAATAGAGCACCGATATATTAATGAAAAAACACCAGAGGAACAATTAAAAGAAATAACAGATCTTTATAAAAAAGGATTCTTAACAGAATATGAATATGGCATGAAGAAAAAGGAGTTATTAGATAAAATAAAATAAAAATTATCCCACATAAGAACAAATTTATGTGGTTTTTCTTATTATGAAAATTAATAAAATGCACATACTAAAAAAGAGCCTTGCTTTTAGGCAAGGCACAAGAAAGCTTAATCAATAAAAAAGCCATCGTATTGCAGTATTAAACAAATTTCTTCAGGATCATAGCCTTGCTCAAGTAGCCAAAAAATTCTCTCCTCATCAGAACTAAAATGATAATACATACAATTCCTTTCTACCACCTAATTAGATGGATTTGAAAACATAACTATAGTGACAAAATAAATTATATCATAATTTATGCAAATAGCACAATAGAGATGAACAAAAAATATAAAAGAAGAATATAATATAAAAGAAAAGGAAGTAGAGGAATGATGGAAGTTACAGTAGCATTAGTGATTATGGCAATTACGTTAGTAGCAGGGGAAATAACAAAGTTAACGAAGCTAGATAATAAATGGATACCTTTGCAAAATCTTATTATTGCTATAATAGCAAGTATAATTTGTATTATATTTCATGTAGAAAATATGTCAATATTAGAAACAATATTAACTTGTATATTGGCAACTATGTCTGCAGGAGGAATGGCAGATATGAAAAAAACTATTCAAAAAAAGGAGGAAAAATAATTGTATCAAGGGGTAGATGTTTCTTTTGCTAATGGGCAAATAGACTGGGAAAAGGCAAAACAGCATATTGATTTTGCCATTATTCGTTGTGGTTTTGGAATGAATCAAGAAGATCAAGATGATGTACAATATCACAGAAATGTACAAGAATGTATTCGCTTAAAAATACCTTTTGGAATATATTTATATTCGTATGCAACAAATGAAGAAAAAGCAAAATCGGAGGCAGAACATGTATTAAGATTAATTAAAAATTATGCAAATCAATTAGAAATGCATATTTGGTATGATATAGAAGATGAAATACAAGCAAACTTAACAAGGGAAGAATTAAAGAAAATCATTGAAGCATTTTGTAGTAAAATAGAAGAGCAAGGATACACAGTAGGAATTTATGCTAATAATTCATGGCTTAGAAATAAAATAGACTCATCTGTTCAAAATCAATATAAAATATGGTCAGCAGGTTATGGAAAAAATAATGGAGAAGTCAATGAAAGTGCTAAGTATGAGCATAAAAATGTAGTAATGTGGCAATATACTTCACAGGGGCAAATAGAAGGAATGGGAAGATGTGATAAAAACTTGTATTATGAAGAAATAAAAAAATTACCAGACTTGCAATATCAAGTACACTTACAAGACCTAGGATGGATGAATATACAAAACGCTGGAGAAGGTGCTGGAACAGAAGGACAGGGAAAAAGGCTAGAAGCAGTAAAATTTTTTGCTAATAATGGATTAACTATTGAGTATAGAGCTCATATAGGAAATGTAGGTTGGCAAGAATGGAAACATTCAGGAGAAGTAGCAGGAACAGTAGGAGAGGCAAAAAGAATAGAAGCCTTAGAAATTAAATGTAATAAATTATTAGAAGTACAAGAACACATTCAAGACGTAGGATGGATGCCCAAAACAGTAGCTAGAGAATTCATGATAGGGACTGTAGGAAAATCGCTAAGGTTAGAAGCTTTTAAAATGAATGTAATAGAAGAATAATCATCATGCTCTGAGTAGGTTGTCACCAAAAAGAGCATGATTTTATGCGGAAAATTCCATTTGAAATGCAACAAAAAAATTCAAAAAAAGTAAATGAACAGTAGACAGGAGTAAGCAAAACTCGTATAATATTTTTGTTCAGAAAATATAAAGGAGTTTTGATACAAATGAATA
>CALXJP010000059.1 GCA_944388655.1 uncultured Clostridia bacterium
TATAGAGAAGAAAATTTTTTCTAAAATTTTAGAGGGGATTTTCCCCTCTAAGTATATATTTAAAACTGGAATTTTCGTACATTTTTGAAACTGGAAAAAAAGTACATTTTTCACTTGACATTTACAATTACTTGCTAAAATGGTGCAAAATTGTATAGCAGAACTATACAATTGGGGATTAAACTGTTACTACTCGAACTTTGCCGGCTTGAACAATCCGTTTGTGAAACGTGGAGGCAATTTATGGAATGGCTCACACGCGGGTAGGTTCTATTTCAATCGTAATAATGGCAATAGCAATTTCAATAATGGCTTCCGTCCGGTGGTCGTGCCCGTGTCTTAGCACTTCGATACACATAGAAACTTCTAGGTTTCAGTCTCAGAGGGGTATTCTCTAAGGAGAATATCGAGAGGAATGGCAAAAAATGAAAACAACTAGATTTGTATCAAAGAAGTTTAATTCCCTTGGTATAAGCATAGCTCTTATATCATAAACACATGAATAAAGAACTTGTTATAGTAGCAAAATGGCGAAATGACAAGGAGAAAAGGACCTATTGCAGGTCCTTTTCGTTGCTTAAAAAAGAAATACTATCTTCAATTAACTGTTTTTCAATATGCGGGTAAATAGCATCTGTATATAAAAAGTGACATTTATTCAGCATCTTTTTTCTTAAATCATAAGAATTACAATGCGAAGCATGACCAAGCCAAGAATTTAAACTTTGGATGGCAAAAAAAGTATTTAAAGAATTACTTTCATATAATTGATTCCATTTTCTGATTTTATTTTTAATTTTCGTTTTACTAGAAGTTCTAAGTAAGCGGTGGGTAGGAAATATACGATACCCACAAAAATTAACTCCCATTTTAGAAGGAAAATAGCGAGATTTATCATTTAAAGATAAATGTAGCTTTTCAGCTAAAAAGTTTTCAATTTTTTGTTTCATTGCAATACATTCCGCTTTATTATGCAAAAGCAATATAAAATCATCCATGTAACGCACATAAGCTCTTACATGCAGAACGTGTTTAATATATTGATCTAATTCATTCAAATACGTATTAGCAAAAAACTGACTAGTATAATTGCCAATAGGAATTCCAATTTTTTCATTAGGCAATCTGCTATCAAAAATAAGAAGCTTAGTAAAGCGTAATAACTCTTTATCAGAAATATACTTATGCATAATTTGAAATAAAATGTAAGGATCTATACTGTAAAAAAATTTGCGAATATCACACTTCAAAATCCAATAGTTTCCATATTTTTTTTCATATTCCCTCATATATTCTTGTATACGACAAGCTGCACTATGGGTACCTCTATCTTCTAAACAGGCAAACGTATTGGAAATGAATCTAGGTACAATATAGGGAATCATAAACTCTTTTACATACCATTGATGCACAATTCTATCTTGATAAGGAAGGGCAGCAATAATTCTTTTTTTGGGTTCATATAAGGTAAAAGTATAGTACTTTCCTAAGCGGTAAGTATGGTTCTGAATTTTATGTAATAAATTGGTCAGATTATTTTCTAAATTCAGTTCAAATTGTATAATTTCAGGTTTATGTGTTTTCTTTAAACGAGCGCGCATATGTGCTTCATACAATTTTTGAAAGGTTAAATTTTTATAGAATTGGTTCTTTATCGTTTTAGACATGAGTTAATCCAACCTCCTAACATATTACAAATATCGGTAATTAAATTACTCCAGTGGGTATAATTTTGCATAGTAATATATTTGTATCGATACGATAAACGAGTTTGAACTTTCAGCAAATTCAAATTAATGTCTAGATCATTTAAATATTGTAACTTATCATGAGGTTTGTAGGATTTGATAGCAAACATAATATTACGTAATCCAGTATAAATAGATTTTTTAATTTCTTCTACTAAAGCAAAAGTTTCAGATTTAGGATATTTACGTACAATATCATTCGTATAATCAATTAATTCTAGGTATTTTTGATAAATTGTTAAAGGAGAATTATTTTTCGTATTTCTTATATCTGCAGGATTATTTGCCATCGATTTCTCCTCCATTCTCAATAATGATAGAGAATTGTTGTTGAATTTGATGAAGTAATTCATAAGCTTCGCGAACAGAAAGCGAATTAATGTCCACTTTTATTATATCCTGCATCAATTTTTCTAACTGTTCATTTTGTAAATAATTTGTACTGGAAAAAGAAGATGTAGTATGATTATCAATAATTTCAATGGTGTATCCCATATTTTTTAATAAAACAGTATATTTATCTAAAGAATTAATGGGAAATCCACATTTAACAACCGTATCGTTGAGTTTTCCTAACTTTAACCCTAAAGCTTGTGAAACAAGCCTGGCATCATCTTCTAAAAAAATAAAGAAAATACCATAGCGAAATAAATATAGTATTTGACTTGACTTCTCTTGTTTTAAAGTTTTATATTTTTCATATAGTTTACTCATTTTAAGTTCCTTTCTAAAAATACAAAACTTACAAAATCCAATAGTATTGTATAACGAAAATAGGAAGATGTCAAAGAAAAATTAACATATTTGTTAAAAATAAGACAATATAGTGTATCTATATTGCCTTATACGCGTAATTTTTTGATAATTTTAATTTCATCATATAATTTTTGTCTATGCTCTTCACGTTTTTGTATAGCCTCTTGATATTCTGCTAATACAGTTTGATAATTTTGAAAGGTTTCTCCATGAGCAAATAATAAACGCATACCCTCATGGTAATAGTCTTTATCTTTATCCTTTTTAGCATTATCAGCTTTTTGTGCATATTTTTGAATAGTCTGTAAACGTTTTACTTGTTGCTTTAAATATACAATATAATCTTCTACACCACTAATTTCATAGTAAGTGTCATCTATAACAACTTTAAATAAAGCTTTTAAAGCAACAGGATTAATTTTTCCATCTTTAGAATGTTCGCTAATCATATCAAGAGCAACCGTTTTAATATATTCTTCTGGAGTTGCATCTTTAATTAATTCTCGTAACGTTTCAGAAATATTAATGTGTGTTTTATATTGACGTTTAGTGACAATAGCATCATATTCATCTGCAACACGAATAATTTGAGCAACATAAGGAATATCTTTTTTGATAAGTCCTTGAGGATACCCTGTTCCATTTAAAGCCTCATGATGGTATAAAGCACCTTCCGCATAAGGACGCAATCGAACATCTTTCATACACATATCATAACCATACGTGGTATGCTTTTTCATAATTTCAAACTCTTCTGGGGTCAATGTACCAGGTTTTCCTAAAATTTCATAAGGAATAAACAATTTTCCAATATCATGTAAGTAACCACAAATAGTAGCATGAACTGTAAAGCCCTTTTTGCAGTGCAAATATTCACACATTCTACATACCAAATTAGCTACATTTTCACTATGTTTTCTAGTAAATGGGTCAAGCCTTTCTAGCATGGCTAATTGATATTGCATATAAGAATCTAAATTATAAGATTTCAAATTACTAGCATCATAAAAATCAAAAGTTTCTTTAAACATTGACATCTTTTTTCTCTCCTTAGTGTATTCTGTATTATCATACCATTAAATATTTTTTTATACAATATTTTATTGAAATATTTTAGTTTTTATAATACAATATCCATGGAGGAAAAGAGCATGAAACAAAAACTATATGTACTAGCTATGGAAAAAGAAGCCAAGGATTTAGCTGAAAAATTAAATATGAAGCAAGAAGGCATGATTTATACAAATGGAAAAGAAGATTTATTAATAGCAGGAATAGGAAAACAAAGAACAGCCATTTCCTTAACAAAATATTTAATGCAACAAGGAAAGCCTGAAAAAATAATTAATATAGGTTATGCAGGCTCTACTGATTTAAGAATAGGAACATGGGTATGTATAAAAAGAAGTTATAATTATGAATGGGATATTCCAGGAGAAGAAAAATATGCTATGTTAGATTATGGCAATCAGAATTTAGGACTAATACCTAACATTCCACAGGTAGATTGTTATAGTGCAGAAAGTTTTGTAACAAAAACAAATTTAGAAGGACATATTGCCTTTGACATGGAATTACATTCTATTGCTATTATATGTGATAGAGAAAACATTCCACTCATTTCATTAAAGAAAATTAGTGATAATTTAAGTTTAGAAAAATATTATGAATCTACTAAAG
>CALXJP010000060.1 GCA_944388655.1 uncultured Clostridia bacterium
AAAGTATGGCAAGTAAAATATAAAAATTTAATATTCAATATTAAGCCAATGGGGTTTAAACATACAGGGCTATTTCCAGAGCAAGCAGTTAATTGGGAATGGATGATGAAAAAAATACAAGAGGCAAAAAGAGAAATTAAAGTACTCAATTTATTTGCCTATACTGGTGGGGCTACTGTAGCATGTTTAGCCGCAGGAGCACAAGTTTGCCATGTGGACAGTTCCAAAGGAATGGTAACATGGGCAAAAGAAAATGTTATTTCTTCCCATTTACAAGATAAAAAAGTTCGCTATATTGTAGATGATGTAGTGAAATTTGTAAATAGAGAAATAAGAAGAGGAAATACATATGATGCGATTATTATGGATCCACCTTCTTATGGTAGAGGAACAAATGGTGAAGTGTGGAAATTTGAAGAAAATATTTGCGAGTTGGTAGCATTATGCTCACAACTACTTTCTAAAAATCCGTTATTTTTCCTTATCAATTCTTATACAACAGGAATTTCAAGTCAGGTATTAGAAAATGTATTGCAACTAAATATACAAAAAAAATATGGTGGAAAATTAGAAAATGGAGAAATAGGACTTCCTATGACACATTCCTCTTTGATATTGCCATGTGGAATATATGGAAGATGGGAGAAATAAATGCAGAAATTAAATATTATTTATGAAGATAATCATATGATAGTAGTAGAAAAATTAGAAAATATTCCTTCACAAGCTGATAAAACAGAAGATATAGATATGCTTACTTTAATCAAACAATACTTAATAGAAAAATACCATAAGCCAGGTGATGCATATGTAGGATTAGTTCATAGGTTAGATAGACCTGTAGGAGGCGTAATGGTATTTGCTAAAACTTCTAAAGCAGCAAGTAGATTAAGTGAACAAGTAAGAAATAAAACATTTCAAAAACAATACCTAGCCATTGTCAATGGAAAAATGGAAGAAAATCAAGGAATGTTGGTAGACTATCTATGGAAAAATGAAAAAAAGAACATGAGCCAAGTAGTAAAAGAAGGAACCAAAAATGCTAAAAAGGCAGAATTAGTGTATGAAGTGATAAAATATGATGCAAAATTAAATTTATCTGTTTTAAAAATAGACCTCCATACAGGAAGACATCATCAAATTAGAGTACAGCTATCAAGTAGAAATCATAGTATATATGGAGATCAAAAATATGGTGGAAGAGGGCATGGAAAGCAAATTTGTTTATGGGCATATGCTTTAACATTACATCATCCTATAACGAAAGAAGAAATGCACTTTCAGCTTCTACCAAAATTTGAGAAAAGCTGGAAAATATTAGAGGATATTCCTAAAAATAAATTATGTTAATTTTATGAAACAAAGAAAAATATATATGAAAACGAAAAAAATGTTTTTCATATATATTTTTTTACTTTTCATAAATAAATTACACCATGCAAAAAAATACAATATATAATGAAAATAGATTAAGAAAGGACAAGTTATGGTAGATAAATTTTGTGAGTATTTAGTAAAAAAAATGCGTAAACAATCGCCTGAAATGACTGATGAAGAAGCAGAAGTAGTACTATATGGTGTGCAATTAATTATAGGGGAAATTCCCAAAATTATATTACTATTTATTGTAGGAATTTTACTAGGTTTCTGGTGGCAAACATTATTAGCTTTTGCATTAATATTACCATACAGAACAGTAACGGGAGGATTCCATTTAAAAACACATTTAGGATGCATTATTTGCACAAATTTATTTTATTGTGGAAACGCAATTATAAGTACATATTTTACTTTTCCCAACAACTTAAGCAAATACTTAGTTATTTTAGGAGTATTTATATTATCTATTATCTGTATTAGTAAATATGCTCCTGCAGATACAATAAATGTACCAATATTAACTAAAAAAGAAAGAAAAACAAAAAAATATCTTTCTTATATCATTTTAGTTATAAATATGGTTTGTGCTATAGTAATACCGAATACTATTATAGCAAACATTTTTATATGGGGAACTTTTATACAAACTTGTTCAATTACCAGAATAGCATATAAACTTACAAAAAATGAATATGGATATGAAGTATATCAAAAAGAAATGCAAAACCAGCAAAAGGTAGCTTAAAAGTTAGTTAATAATTGTACAGCCGGCCGGCACTACATTTATTATATATAATATAAACATAGGAGGAATGAAAAAATGTTAAAAATGCTTAAAAAAATGGCAGAAAAATATGCAAAAGCAACTAACACAGCATGCTTTTTCATGGGATTAATTCATCAACCAAAAATGCCAGCTTCATTAATTAAAAAAGATTAATAATATAAAAAGATTAGTAAAACGACAAAACTTACAAATATCCTTAAAAAATCAGATAGAGTAATACTATCTGATTTTTTAATAAAATATTTCTAATTGTTGCCTAAAGAAAACGTCATTTTTAGTGGTAAATAAATTTAAATTATTATTTTTCTTCAAAATTTTATGAACTTCCCATAAACCTAATCCTGTATTACCTGGTTTTGAAGAAACTCCTTTTTCGAAAATCTTTTCTGTATCTACGTTTTTATCTTGATAGGTATTCTCTACAATTAACACTTGCATATTACGATTATCTGCCTTACGAATACAAACATTAATGATTTTCTCATCACAATCTTTGGATGCTTCAATAGCATTATCCATTAAAATACCAAGTATTCTAGTAAACTCATAAATTTTCATATGTAAAGAATTTAAATCAATAAATATTTCCAAATTAATTTTTATACCTAATTGATTTGCACGGTGATACTTAGTTGCTAAAACATTATAAATAGCATGATTATTTACAATACTTGGATTTAAAGTAGCAAGATTATCTAATTGTTTATAATCTTTCATCAGTTGTGTATAATATTTTTTCAAACCTTCAACATCTTCTGCAAAAATATATCCTCCAATACCATTTAAAATATTACCAAAGTCATGTTTAAAAGCACTAATATCATCATAAAATAATTGCAGAGTTTGTTTAGATAATTGTTCACGTTCAAGATTTTCTGTAGTAAT
>CALXJP010000061.1 GCA_944388655.1 uncultured Clostridia bacterium
CTTGGCTGTTTTCAACTGTCCATCTTGAGAGTCATAATATTGGTCTGTTGTTCCTATTAAGAATTTTACTTCTATTGTTCCTCCTTCTGACTTGTTTTCTGGATTATTATACGTGATTTTATATGCAAACCTAGGTATCCATACCCACATGCTTCCATCTTCGCTTATCGTATTGGCCCATTTACTTTCTTGATAATTATACCAACTACTATCAGTCCAATATGTTTCTTCGTAGCTTCCCATTTGGCTATCTGTTGGTTCTGTAAATTTAATAGGTGTCATTCCTTCTATTTGCTCTGGGCTATTGGGTATATCTTCATTAACTGCTATTTGCCCTTCTATTTTTTGTTCTAATTCTTGTTGCAAACTATTCATATAGCTTTGTGAATTGACTTGCATTTCTTCCGTTTGTTTTGCTGCTTTTTGCGCTTCTGTAATAATGCCATTATCTCCTACTATCATACTAATGCTTGCGCCTGCTAGTATGATGAGAATAATTAGGGTTACTAATATAACTATACAAAAAATGAAAGCTTTTATAAACTTTCATTTTTTTCTTGTACTATTTATACTTGATATCTTTCCCTATCATTTAAAAAGTTGACTACATTTTCTTCATCGCTTAATACTCTATCATAAATTCTTACCGAATTGATAATTCCATCAAATTCTTGGTTTTGAGGATCTAATCCTGAACCTCTAGGGTTTGCACCTAATATCATATACGTATTGTTAGTTGGTTTTCCTATAGTTCCGGTTATTGAGCTTTGCTGATAAGTAGTTGCTCTATTTGAACCATTAGATGTTCTTAATTTCATTATGTTGCCATCATAAGAAGCTGAAATAGAATATTTAGTATTATTGTCCGCGTTTTTGTTTTCTGTTTTTTCTACTTTTATACTCATTTATTTTCAATTCTTTCAAGTTTTCTTTCAATTTGCTAATACATTATATCATATTTTTTGCATATTTCAAGCATTTTTTTGTAAAATTTATCCATTGCAGAAAAGAAGAAAAGAATTTGTCTTTTCATTTCTTTTCTTCTTTTTATTTTTTTACATAGGTGCTAATACAGTACGAAATCCATCAGGATAATAATTCCAATAATTAGTTTTATTTAACATAAATAGTCCCACTCCCCACTTTGGCCAGTTATAAATTCCTCCTCTTTCCATAAAAGGATTGTCTAAACCTGGAAACATAGAATAATCTTCATTCCAAGCTACATCTCCTACTTCTAAAGGAGATATTTCGTGGTTAGCATCTCCATAAATTTTAGTATTTTTTGCACGATTTGCTTGGCTTGCTATATCTCTTTCAGTATCTGTAATTTGCGTAATATTAGTATTATCTTTTTCTATATCATGTGCATATATTGTATAATATTTTGTACTATTTGTGCCAGCTAGTGATGGTGCATATTTTATTATTTGTTCTTGTCCATTATTCACATATGCTGCAAGTCTTTCAAAAGTTCCTCCTGCCATATCATATATTCCCGTCATATTTCCTGTTGTACTAGCTTTTCTTCCCTCAAGTTGATTCCATATATATATTCCTTCTGCTGTAGGTGTATTATTATTAATTTTTCTAATGGATTCTATCGTGGTTCGCGTTTCTCCAATATCTGTACGTGCCGATGTGCAACCAGTTATAGCATATACACTATCTACGCCTGTTTGCCCTGCGGTAATTGTTCTTTCTCGATTTCCACTATTAAGATTTGCATCATTTACTGCTATTTCTTTTCCATTAGTTCCGATATTGACTATAACTTAAATATGAAACCATTCCCCATTCACTATTTTTCATCAGATGACTATCTATTTGATTACTTAGAAATCCATAAATATTTCCTTCATCTGTTAGATGCCTGCAAAGTTGATAAGAGTCATTGATACTAATATAGTTCATACTATAAGTTACAGGCTGAAAAGTTGGATATTTAATAGCTGTTTTGGTCTCTCCATAAATTCCATCAATCCAATTACGCGCTAATTCTGAGGAATTATCCGTTGTTTTCCCTGATTCTATTTTGTTTACTGCTGATGTAGATTGTGTATAGTATATATTGCTTGCTACAACTGGAGCATTATTGTTTCCTTGAGCAAATCCTGCTTCAAATTTGGCTACATACATTCCGGTTAGTTCTGTGTCCCAGCCTCCATTTGCAAAATTAATATTTGTTTCATTGGTAAATGCTGGATGTACATAAAAATCTGTGGTTGTATCTACTATCTCATCTATGCTTGTTTGTCTTTTTGCTGTTTTTAATTCTCCGTTTTCATAATAATTATCTGATGTTCCTTCTAAGAATCTTACTTCTATCGTTCCGCCTTCTGATTTGTTTTCTGGGTTGTTGTATGTGATTTTGTATGCATAACGTGGTATCCATACCCACATACTTCCATCTTCACTTTTCGTATTTGCCCATGTACTTTGGCTATAATCATACCATGTACTATCATCCCAATTAATTTCTTCTACACTCCCCATTTCTGTTTCAGTTGGCTCTGTAAATTTAATTGGTGTCATTCCATCAATTTGCTCTGGTGTATTTGGTGTATCCTGTCTAAGTTCTGGACTTTGTGTATTAGTTCCTGCTATAATTTTATCCATTTCATCTGTAATACTATTAAATGCCATTTGTGTATTAACTTCCACATCATACATACTATTGGCACCTTTCCCAGCTTTTTTAAAAATACCTTGGTCTCCTAATACCATATTCATACTAACTGCTGCCAAAATGATTAGAATAACGATTGTCACCACTAAAGCTATTAAAGTTACGGCTTGTTCTTTTTTAGTTTGCTTCATGTTTATCCTTTCTCCTTTTCTTTTAGTTTTCACGTTTTTGTTCTATTTATACTCCTTCTATTATATATTATCCTTTCAGTTAATTCTATTACGTTTAAATTACATTTTGGTTACATTTATATTACACTATTTACCTAATGTATCAATCGTACCTATGCAATGTATTTTTATATGGGTACGATTGTTTTATATATGCAAGCTTACTATAGCTCCAATTGTTAAAATTTGAACCACATAACTCGTTATACAAATTAGTTTTGTTATATCTGTTTGGGTATACTGGGTATTGATTTTCAATGCTCCTATTAAGAAGAATACTAAACATATTATTGGTAAGAAGTATCTTCCTTGCACTCCATTGATATAGGCATTATCTTTTCCAGACCATTGTAAGAAAATGCTTGTAAATATTAATGCCACAATAGCTATAATTACAAAAGCAATGATTCCTTTTTGTAGTTTATTAAATGCTACTTTTAATTTTTGTTCTGAAAGAGTTGCTATTAGGGCTACTATTGCTAACAGATAAGGAACAATATCTGTTCTAGCTACTTCATTCCATTCTAGTTGTCCTCCAAATAAAGATAGAAAATAATTATTAAATCCATTGAAGAAGGTACTAATTAGTTTTTGTATATAGAATATTGGCATAGATAATATAGATGTTATTTTACTTACCGTACCTGTTGTATTGGTATCTACTAATATACTACTTCCTATATAAAGCCAAACCAGATTACAAATAACGCCTATTGTGATAATCGTTGCTATACTTAGTAT
>CALXJP010000062.1 GCA_944388655.1 uncultured Clostridia bacterium
CTACGTTTTTTCTCTTTTAGTATTTCTTTTACCCTTATATGTATCATTTTTTCACCATCCTTTCCAATATCTATTTTACTATGAACATATGCAGAATTTAACTCCATTGTCTTTGAGATACAGCAACTATAACTATTGCACGATTAAGGTAATTTTGATATAATTTTTTTGGTGATATTATGGATAGTGAGTTAAAAATATGTAAAGAAATGATTAGAAAAATAAAGTGGTTTATGGAAAGAAAAGATTATAATGGATTAAGATTATATATAGATGAAAGAGAAAAATATGTCGAAAATTGTAGGATAATGTCGAAAAATAAAGAAGAGGAATACATTGATAGCCTAGTAAAAGACCTTGACATACCTAATGCCTAGAATAGTTATTTTATTTTACATAAAATGGTAAAATATAAAGTAAGAGATATCTCTAAATATCATTCATAGGAGGGATATTTATGAGAAAGAATGTAAAAAGACAAATAATTCTAAATAAAATAGAGGAAAATCTTAATATTTGTGATAAAATAATAATGAAGATATTAAAAAATTATACATTCAAAATATATAGAATGGGATTAAACGATGCTTTTAATTGGGAAAACAAAAAAAGTTCTCAAGGCTGAAACAAGGCTGAAACATAAAAAATATCATAAAATAAAATTATATAATAAACAAACTGGAAAGTGAACGGAGAGTAAGAAATGAGAAACATAAAACTAACGATTGAATATGATGGAAAAGACTTTAATGGGTGGCAAAAACAGCCAAATAAGTTAAATATTCAAGGAGAAATAGAAAGAGCTATTTTTTTAGTAACAGGAGAGCAAGTAGAATTAATTGCTTCAGGAAGGACTGATGCAGGAGTTCATGCTTTAAGGCAAATTGCTAATTTTAAAACCAATAGTAATATTCCTATAGAAAAATTTCCTGTAGCAATTAACTCAAAATTAAAAAAGAGTATTCGTGTACAGCAAGCAGAAGAAGTAGAGGAAAGATTTCACGCTAGATATAATTGCAAAAGAAAAACATATTGTTATGTAATTAATAATACCCAACAAGGTAGTGCTATTTTTAGAAATTTAGAATATTTTTTTCCTCTCCCTTTAAATGTAGAAAAAATGAAAAAAGCCATTTCTTATTTTGTAGGGGAACATGACTTCAAAGCATTTAAAGCAAGTGGAACGAGTAGTAAAACAAGTGTAAGAACAATCTATGAAGCAGAGATTTTACAAAAAGAGGGAAGAATCATAATAAAACTTACTGGTAATGGATTCTTATATAACATGGTACGTATTATAGCAGGAACTTTATTAGAAGTTGGCTTAGAAAAAATAGAACCAGAAAAAATTCCTGAAATCATTAAGCAAGGAGATAGAAAACAAGCGGGAAAAACTTTACCACCACAAGGATTGTATTTATGCCAAGTAGAATATGAACAATAAAACATAAAAATTCATATGATATAACAAAGTTACGAAAAGAAAGGAAAAGAAGTCATATGAATTTTTTATTATTTTTCTTTGCATTACCAATTGCAACTATTTTATTATCTATTGTAGGAGAAAAAATATTAAGAATCCCTATATTAGTGGCAATTACCACATTTGCTATATATGTCATTGTTACCTTTGCTATATTTAGTAGTGCCTTTTTAGTGGCTACAATTGTATATACAATCGTAAGTTACTTATCAGCATATATTGCAGAAATTTTTTTTACCAAAAATCATAACATAGAAGAAACATCATGTTCTTCAACACAACAAGCCAATAGTAATTCATGCAATCACTGCTGTAGGAGAGGGTTTTAACAATAAATATTACAATTATATTACAAAAAGAATATATTTATGTTACACTTCGCAAAAAATGTTGTTTTTGCGAAGTATTTGTTGTAAAATAAAATAAGTAACGTATATAAGAGGAGGAATAGGTATATGGCAATGAATCCAATGCAAAAAAAGGCAAATATGTATTTAATTATAGGAGTTGTAGTAACATTACTCATTACAGGTAGTATTATTGCTTTTCTAGCAGTGCAATTAGTGAATATGAAAAAGGCAGAAGAAGAAGAGGCAGCAAGTTTAAAGAAAATATATATATTAGCACAAGATGTAGTATCAGGTGATGTCATTACATCAGATATGCTAAAACAAGCAGATGTACCATCATCTATTATTCCAGCAAATGCAATAACTTTAGATGATATTATTAATAATAATATAGATGAAGAAGGTAACTTAATAGAAGGAAGCATATCTACTGTTGCTAAAATTAATATTAATTCGGGAACAATTTTAACATCAGATATGGTACAAAATACAGATGATACTATTCAAGCAGATCAGAGAATCCAAGAATATAATATGATACAATTGCCAACACAATTGCAAAATGGAGAATATATAGATATTCGTTTAAGATTACCAAGTGGAGAAGACTATATTGTAGTTTCTAAAAAGAAGGTAGAACTTCCTATTATTTCAGGAGTAGATTCTTTAAATTCAATATGGATCAAGATGTCTGAAGCAGATATTTTAGCTATGAGTAATGCTATAGTAGAAGCATATATTATGAAAGGGTCTGTACTATATGCAACAAGATATGCAGAAGCAGGAATGCAAACAGCAGCAACATCAACTTATGTACCAAGTCAGGCAGTTATGAATTTAATGTATGCAGATCCAAATATTGTACAAAATGCAAAAAATGAATTACTTGCAAGATATCAATCAACTGTTGGTAATAGAAATTCAATTAATAACTCTTTAAATATTTATGCAGAAGATTCTACATCTAATATTGAAGAAGGAGTACAAGAAGAAATTAATAAAGCATTAGAAGAAAGACAACAATATTTAGAATCTCTAGGAGCTGAATAAAAATTATCCACACAAAGCAAATGAATTGTGGAAAACTGGAGGCAAAAATGAAAAAAATTAGTTTTATAGGTGGCTATGATAAAACCGATTTAGTACTATATTTAGCAAAAATATTAGTAGAAATGAATAATAGTGTACTTTTAGTAGATGCTACTATTCTCCAAAGAAGTAGATATATAGTACCAGTAATAAAAGAAGAAAATGCATATGTAACCAACTTCGAAGGGGTAGACATTGCCATTGGGTTCAACAATTTTGAAGAGGTAAAAAAAGGGTTGGGGTTACCACCTAGTGCACCAATTAATTATGACTATATTTTTGTAGATACAGACAATCAAGAGGGAGTACTAGACTTTGGAATAGAGCAATTTGATAAAAACTATTTTGTAACTTCTTTTGATGTGTATTCTATCAAAAAAGGTGTAGAAGCAGTACAAGTTTTGGCAAATCCAATCAAGGCAACAAAAGTATTATTCACACAACATTTAAATAAAAAAGATGATGAATATTTAAATTATTTAATGATGGGAAGCAAATTAGAATGGGAACCAGAAATCGTATTTTTCCCATTTGAAGTAGGAGACCAAACTGCTATTTATATGAATCAAAGAGTATCTAAAATCAAGCTAGAAGGATTATCTAGCCAATATAAAGAACAACTGATGTACATGGCTTATCAAATTTTACAATTAGATGGAAAAGACCAATATAATGAATTACGTAAAGTATTGAAAAGAGTAGAAAGAGGAGTGTAATACATGTCAATAATTGCTTTTTGGAGTAATGAAAAAAAAGAGACAGCACAAACGTTATCATTAGTGGCATTAACTACATATATGTCAATTGAACATAACTATAGAATACTAGATATTACAACAGCTTTTAATGACAAAACAATGGAAGATTGTTTTTGGAATTCCGTTAGACAAAAAGAATTAGCACAAACATTAGGAGCTCGTTCAGGAGTGGCTTTTGAAACTGGTGTAGAAGGACTAATTAAAATTATTAATAGTAATAAAACATCTAGTTCTATAGTAGCCAACTATGCAAAAGTTGTATTTAAAGATAGATTTGATATTTTGTGTAGTCCAATGTCTGCAAGCCACGAAGAATATAAACAAGTGGCTAATGAATATCCTAATATTATCGATATGGCAAGTCGTGATTATGACATGGTATTTGTAGATATTTCTAAGAAGATGCCAGAAGAAATACAAAAACAGATATTAGAAAAAGCAGATGTTATTGTATATAATATTTCGCAAAAATTAACAGCAATAGATAATTTAGTAGAGTTAAGAAATAAAAATCCATTCTTTAAGAAAAATAATATTATATTTAATATAGGAAGATATGATAAATTTTCCAAATACAATACTAAAAATATTACAAGATTATTAAAACAGCCAAAAGAAATTAACTGCGTTCCTTATAACACTTTATTTTGTGAAGCTACATCAGAAGGAAAAGTAGCAGAGTTATTTTTAAAAATCAGAGGACTTGAAAAGAAAAAAACAATGTTTTCAAGCACTGTAGACAGAAATGAAGTATTTGCTAAAGAAGTAGCAAGATTTTCAGAATCGATTATATACAAATTAGAAGAGCTAAAAATGAAATTATAATCCTAAGAAAGGAGAGCCTTAACATATGATAATTAACATGATATTAATTCTACTAGTTTTAGCTGGTGCAGGATATCTAATTATGAGAAATTTAAAAAAGAAGCAAGACGAAAAAGTAGAAGAAAAAATCCAAGTAGATGATAAAACCTATACTTTAGAAATGATGACTGCATTTGTTAAGAAGAGATTAGATGAAATTACTAAAATCAACCTTTATGATATTGGACTATCAGAAGAAGAACTAAAAAGAAGAAAAAATAAAAAGTATGAATTAAAGAAAGCTCTAAAAGGATGTACATATGGAGATGTTAATGATAAAAAATATGTAAAAGAATTAATTTATGATTTGTTATCTAAAGAATATGGTGTAACCGAATTAAACATCTCTAAAGCCATTTCATTTGATGTTCCTTCTTTATTAACCGTGCAAGATAAATTTGATATTATTTTATACATGTACAAAAACGAATTTGGCTATGAGGCTCTATCAGAAATTATTAAAAAATATAATTTAGACAGATTAAAATATGTATCAGGGGAAACAAAACCAAGTTATGTAATAACAAGTGAAGAAATTAATGATATTTTTGAAAAAGAAAATTTTGTACTAACATTTCAAGATAAATTAAATGTTGTTGTACAAAGAATTTATCAACACTACAAAGGTTATAGTAGTATTGATGAAATAAGAGACATGAATATCGACGGTATTTCTGGAGGTGTATCAGGTTTACCAGAAAGCTTTTTAAGCCAAGTAGCACAAACAGATAGTGACTATTTAGACCAAATTGCAGACCATAAAGTACCACGTGCCTGTGATAGTATATGGATTATGTATAGAGGTAAGTCTATACGTTTAGCTTTCTTATCATTTGGAACAGAATCAGAATTAAAAAGAGTATGTCAAAATATCTATAAATACAATAACCCAGGTCAGTTATCAGATACCAATGGATATAAAATCAATGAAATGAAAGACGGTTCTCGTGTTGTTGTGGTAAGACCATCAATGTCAGAAACATGGGCATTTTTCGTAAGAAAATTCGATGTTAAGAGAGCAGCACTAGAACAAATTGTACATGGCCCAGGTAAAGAAGAAACTATTGACTTATTAAAATACTTAGTAAAAGGAGCCAGAATTATATCACTTACTGGTGAGCAAGGTTGCCGGAAAAACAACAATGCTTATGGCTATGATTGAAAATATTTATGAAACTATGAACCTTCGTATTACAGAAACAGCATTTGAGTTGCACTTAAGAAAAATTTATCCAACCAGAAACATCTTATCTATGAGAGAAACAGAAACTATTTCAGGACAAGACTGTTTGGACGTTCAGAAAAAGACTGACGGTTCTGTTAATATCATCGGTGAGGTTGCTACTGACCCTGTAGCATCTTGGATGATTCAATCAGCACAGGTTGCATCAAAATTTACCTTATTTACTCACCACGCAAAAACATTTCCAGACTTAGTAACAGCATTAAGAAACTCCATGTTAAGAGCAGGAGTATTTAAAGACGAAAAAACAGCAGAAGAACAAGTTGTACAGGTATTAAACTTTGATATCCACTTAGTAAAGGACTTTAAAGGAAGAAGATATATTGAAAGAGTAACAGAATGTATTCCTGTACAAGAAAAAAATGAATATACATTTGACCATAGAAACGAAAAAACAATTGAAGGTAAATTAAACAAATTTATGGACAATGCAACATATTACTTTACCAAATCAACTAACAGAGAATTATATCAATATCGTAATATATTAGAATACCATGATGGATCTTATGTATTAACTAACCCTATTTCAGATACAAATATTAGAGAAATGTTAAACAACATGGATGATTCAGATGCAGATGATTTCATCAAATTTGTAGATAGAAATTGGGGAATCAAAGCTAAAAGATATGCAGATGATGAAGATACAGAAAATCATGAAATTCATGATGAAATAAAAGATATAAAAGAAATAAAGCAAGAAGAACAACCAAAAAGACGCGGAAGAAAACCAAAAACAAGCACTGTAACAGAATAAAACAAGATATTGCAGGAGGTGAAAAGTAAAATATGTCACAAGATGTGTTATTATATATGCTAATAGGAGTAGGAGTACTCTTTGCTGTTATTGTAATTGCTTTTCTTATGATTAACAAAAATAATAAAGATAGAAAATACATTATGCAACTACAAGCAGGAACTAAAACTTCTAAATATTCAGCAGAAGTAGTGTACCAAAAACTCTACATGTTTTACTTAAGAACACCATTTTTAAAACGATATATTTTAAAATTAAGAAGAAGACTAGAAATTATCAATATAGATGACGAATATTTAACAAGAATGCAAGCTTCTAAAATTCTAACAAAAGCATTTTGCATTATTATTCCTTTAGCTATTGCTATCATTATTTTTACCTATCAAAATGTTCTACTTATGTCTATATTACTTATTTTTGAAGTATTTATGGTAGATACCTTTATTGATGGTATGGTAGATAAAATAGATAATAACTTGTTAAAACAGCAAATTAATTTTTTCTCAGAAATAAGACATGCCTATCATGAAACAAACATGGTAGAGGAGGCAATATACCAAACAGCACAAGATGATGATAATCCGGAAATGTCAAGGCAAGCAGAAAAAATATATGAAGTGTTAATTTCAGATGACCCAGAATCAGAACTAGAAAAATATTATGATATAGCACCAAATCCTTACTTAAAAGAGTTTGCGGGAGTATCTTATTTAACAAAAGAATTTGGTGATAGAAAAGTAGATGGAGCATCACTTTACTTAAAAAACTTAAATAATATTACACAAGAAATGCAACTAGAAATATTAAAAAGGGACAAATTAAATTATGTATTTCAAAGTTTATCGGTTATTTCCATTGTTCCTTTGTTATGTATAGAACCATTAAAAAACTGGGCTGTATCACAATTTAGTTTTACAGAATCTTTTTATAATGGTAAAGATGGCTTATTAGTGCAAATTTTATTAGTAGTGGTTACTTTTGTATGTTATATTTTAACTAGAAAATTAAAAGATAATGGCTCTACTGCCATGAATACGAAAAACACAGAAAATCCATGGCAAGAAAAATTATATAAAATACCACTAGTTAAAAAAATTGTAGATTTATTTATTCCTAAAGAAGGAACAAAAGAAAATCGTAAACTAAAAAAAGACATGAAAGATGCCGCATCTAAAGATAAAATTCAATGGATTTATATCAATCGTATTATGTTATGTATTTGTACATTTTTTGTGTCATTATTCTTATTAATGCAAATGCATAAATTGACAATTGATAATGTCTACACAGACCCAACCAATACCTATAATATTATTGGGCAAATGGCAGATAAAGATGTAAAAAAAGCAATGGAAATTACAGAATCAGATAATAAATATATTGAGCGATTTAAAGGCGATAGTTCACTTACCCAAGAAAAAATTGAAAAAGCGATGAAGGCAGGAACCCTAACAGATGACTATATAAATGCAACAGATACAGAACTAGAAACTGCAGCTAGTAGAGTTATGGACAAAATAAAAATTGTAAACAGTGAATACATTAGTTGGATTGAAGTGTTAGGAGCATTAGTATTAGCCTTAATTGCTTATAATGCACCAATACTACTTTTAAAATTCCAAAAGAAGATGAGACAAATGGAAATGGAAGACGAAGTTATGCAGTTCCAAACCATCATCTTAATGCTTATGAGAATTGAAAGAGTGAATGTAGAAATTATATTAGAGTGGCTAGAAAGATATTCTAATATATTTAAAGATCCTTTAAATAAATGTATTAATAACTACGAAAGTGGTCCTTGGGAAGCATTAGAAGAAATGAAAGATGATGTTACCTATCCACAATTCATTCGTATTATAGAAAGTTTACAAGCAGCGGTAGAAAAAATTCCAATTAAGGATGCTTTCGATGAGTTAGACACAGAAAGAGATTATTACCAAGCAAAACGTAAAGAATCCAATGATAGATTAATCTCTAAGAAGGGAATGATAGG
This sequence comes from uncultured Clostridia bacterium, assembly GCA_944388655.1. Lineage (GTDB taxonomy): Bacteria > Bacillota > Clostridia > TANB77 > CAG-508 > UMGS1663. The sequence continues at coordinate 8,541 of CALXJP010000062.1, forward strand.
AAAGGCAATAGGTTTCGCCCCTATGGTATGCTTATTTGTAGGTTACCTAATTGTTCCACTAGTATTTATAGGATTAACAAGTATGACAACATCCTTCAGCGAAATGTCATCTATGGGTCCATAAGGGGGTGAACATAGATGGAAAATGCATCAAAAGCTTTAATTATTGCTGCTAGCGTATTAATTGCTATGTTAATTATCGGAGCAGCTGTATACATGTTTAATGTTATGAGTTCTATACAAGCTGAAGAAGAAGCATCTAGCCAGACGCAAATTATTACAGAATTTAATCAAAAATTTGATGTATATAATCGAAAAATACTCTATGGTAGTGATATATTATCATTAGCCAATATGATAGATGATTATAACGTAAGAGAAACAGTAGAAAGTAAAATGTACCAAGAAATGCAAATACATGTTACTGTAAAAAAACAGCTTACCTCTAGTACAGATAAAAAATATTCTATTTCTGCAGGAACCTATACAGCACAACAGCTAAGAGATAAACTCATTGCAGAAGGAAAAAATTCTGTAACAGATAAAATTAATGAAATTGAAGAAACATACAGCCAAAAGGGAAGAATGTCTATTCAAAACTTAAATAATTTACAATTAAAATCCAATAGTTATATTACAGGAACGGGTACATATCAAGACGCTTTTCAAGAAGAAATTGCAAAAGATATATATAGAAATTTACATGTGGAAGAAGATATTCAAGCTTATGTAGATTTATCCTCTATATTAAAAGACTTTAGGACTAAAATATTTTCTTGTACGCTAGTAAGATATGATGAACAAAATCGAAATGGTAGAATAGTAGAAATGAATTTTGAAGAAGCTGTTTAAGGTGAAGGGAGGAAAAACTAGTGGAAAATGCAACAAAAGCAATGATTATGGCAGCATCTGTGTTATTAGGTGTTATGATTATTTCACTGGGAACAGTACTTTTTACCTCTTTTGCTAATTATTCAGCAGATGTACAAGAAGATTTAGCAATGAATGCTCTGCAAGAATTTAATACACAGTTTATTAAATATTATAATGGTTCAACAGGGGAAAAAGGGGATAAAGAACCTATATTAGTAACAGCACACGAACTAGTTTCTCTGGCAAACCTTGCTAAAGAAAGCAATATAGCAAATGAAATTGCAGAGGAAACAAGTTATTCTGCTCTTACACAATATATTCAAATCGATATCTTACAAATAACAGGTTTAAGAAACTTTGAAAAAAAATCTTCACAAGAATATCATACATTTTTAGCACAAAATGACATTATCTATCTAGATGATGGCACAACTAAACCAAAATATTTTTTCTGCACACAAGTAGAATATAATACATTTGGACAAGTGAATTACATGTGTTTTCAACCATATGAAAATTAAAGAAATATATTGTCATATAACAAAAAAAATGTTATAATAGAGGAGGTATTGGTGAAAAAAATAATTATTACATTAGCAATTATCATAATATGTATAGTTTGTATCACACTATATTTTATATACCAAAATAATCAAAATTTACAAATTATGCGAGAAGCCAATCAAGACTATGAATCTTTTTACCAAAAAGAGACATATGGAACCAATGTTATGTCATTAATGAATAAAGCAATGAATGATAATCAAAAAAATGCTATAGCAAAAGATGACAAGGAAAATTACATAGAAAATGATACAAACTCTATTATTATAACAGTACAATTTAAAGGACAAGATGATGAAATTTTTGAATACAGAATGGAGCAAATTGCTAAACAAGGTTCAGAAGCTTTTATCAAAAACTTTGGAGCAATTTCGTTTAAATGTACCAAAATAGAGTATCATGAAAAAACAAAAATAATCAAATCTATGTATTTTGAACAATTATAAGCACGTTATTAATATTAAAAATATAAAATAAAAACAAGGGAGGAAAAAAATATGGAGAATGCATCAAAAGCTTTAATTATAGCTGGAGCAATACTTTTATCAATTTTAATTATAGGATTAGGTATGTTTATATACCAACAAGCTGCAAACGCAATGGGAGATACTGGTTTATCAGACCAAGAAATTACAGCTTTTAACTCAAAATTTGAAGATTATGAAGGAACAAAAAGAGGTTCAGAAGTACAAGCTTTATGTAGATTAGTAAGAAATCACAATTTAGGAAAATCAGATGACGTATCTGAGCAAGTTATGATTCAATGGGACACAGAAGTAGATGCTACAGGAGATAGTTCATCAGTATTAACTGATGATGCTGACACTTTAACACCAGCAACAGAAGCGGAAAAAAATACTAGAGCAGCTTATACATATACTGTTACTATGACACGTGACCAATCAAGTGGTAAAATCTATCAAATTGGAATTAAACAAAAAAAATAAATTAAAGGAAGAATAGAATATGGAAAATGCTGTAGATGCTTTAAAATTAGCAGCAGCAACAATTATCTTTGTTATGGCTTTAGCAATATCCATCAGTGTATTTAATCAAGCAAAAGCTGCATCTGATGCTCTTTTATATGCACAAGATGAATCAAACTATTATGACTATTATACCTATGATTATGAAAATTATGGGCAAAATTCTTCTCAATACGAAGATAGAATTGTTGGATTAGAAACAGTAATTCCAACATTATATAATTACTATAAAGAAAATTATACCGTTATCTTCAAAAAAGGTAGATTAAATGAAGATGGAAGTCTTTCAGAAGTAGAAAATATGGTATTATATACTTCTAAATCACCATATCAAGGACCAACTGGTGCTGTTTTATGGGGTGACTATGATTGGACAAAATATTGGGGAACAGGTTCAGATAGTAAAAAATATCAAATTTGTTCTTTCGATATGGATGAAGAAACCAAAAGAAGAGAACCTTGGGCAGGGAAACCTGATGAAGCAAGATATAATTTATACTGTTTTATCAATGGAATCAATTATACGGTTCCGAGTGAAGATGAAAATTTAACCATGTATTATAGTCAGGGTGATAATTTAAATAGTATAATTAGGAAAGCTTTGGGTTATCAAGAAACTAATCCACAATTTGTAGAGCAAATTGGAGAATATGTATATGACCAAGGGGAAGAAGGAACAGATACCACTGTTACCATAGATGGAGAAGTAACAAGCATATTAAGAAAAAATAAAAAAAGAGTTATTACGTATACACTGATAACAAATCAATAGAAAGGAAGAAAAAAACATGGGAGATAGTTTAATTACAATCATTGCAATATTTTTAGCAGCAATTTTAATGTTTGTTTTTCCCTTAATGTCACTTTCAGAAAGATCAGATGATATTGCACAATTGTCAATTCAAACTGCTACAGATGATTTTGTAGATAATGTTAGAACAACTGGTAAACTTACATTAGATGACTGGACACAATTTATTGAAACAGCATCTTCTGGAGGAATTGCCGTTGAACCAGAAATACAATTACAAATTCTTGATGAAAATCCTGGAGTAAAAACAACTCAAGCAGAAATGACAAAAATTGGGGAAAATGTATATTATAACTTATATACAAGTCAAGTAGAAGACATGCTAAGCAAAGATAAAAAAATAGTATTAAAAGAAGGAGATAGAATCTCCGTAACAGTAAAAAATACCAATAAAACAATGGCACAAATTTTAAGAAATTTCTTTTACACAGTAGCAGGAAATAACTCTGCGGAAATTACTGCAAAACATGCAGGAATTGTAACAGTAAATGGAAATAAATAAAATACAAAAAAGCGAAAGCACATCTATGTAAGTTTTAGTCATTTACATTTTGCTTTCGCTTAACTTTTAGAAAGGGAAATATACATATGAAATTACAACATCTCACGGTAATATTTGTTATTATCATATTGCCAATTACATTTATTATGTCTGTATATATGCAAGCACAAGTGGATACAATAGTATTACAATCTAATTATTCAGCCAAATTATTAGATGCCACTTATGATGCCATTAAAGCATTTCAGTTAAATACAGTTAATAATAGATATTCGAGTGTTAGTGATTCAAAAATAAGAGATATAGAAGCAGCAATTAATACATTTTATTCATCACTCACTACAGCTATTAGTATAAGTGAAGATAACTTAAAGCAATTTACCCCAGCAATATTACTTACGATGTATGATGGATATTATATTTATAGCAGACGACAAAATACAGAAAGTGGACAATATGAGTATGGATTAAAACCATATGTATACTATGCAGCACGCTATAAAAAAGGAAATACGGATTGCCAAATAAGTTATACACTAGATAATGCTATTACGGTTTATGGTACAGTAAATGGTAAAGAGATTGAACCGCAAACTGGATTTTTAGTAGATCCTTCTAGTTTTGACTTAGATACAAGAAATAAAATTGAAAATGGAAATTTAGATTCCATTACTAGTATAGAATATAATGGAGTAACCATTCAAGAGGAACAATTACAAGAAACATTATTAATTCTTCAAGATGCAACACAAACAGAACCTGCTAAAGTAGTAAAACAGACATATCCTTATACATTTTATGATAATCGAAAAGTATATGAAGAGTCTGAAGGGGTATACTTTTGGTATAGTGATTTTAGAAAAATGTATGTGCAAGATGAAGCAACAAGAAATTATGCACGAGCAACCATGCACAACAACCGTAGTGCTTTAGAATATTATATTTCTGCTTATCAATTTTCCGTTTGGGTAAAAGATAATCTAGGGGATTTAACAATGCATGATGTTTACGACAAGGAAGGAAGTGTTGTTGAATTTGAAGCAAACCAAACAGGAGAAGAAAGAATATTTAATTTCAATAGTACTACCAACAATCCAGAAAAAACAGAATCTACTTTTAATACACATAGAACAGCGGTCATTCGAGAATCCATTGAAAGTAATATGTTAGCAGCTTTTGCTAATTATAATCAATACATTAATACCAACTATGATTACAGAATGCCAATACTATCACAAACAGATTGGGATAAAATTACAAACGAAATGTCTATGACCACTTTTTTACAAGGTTTACCAATTAAAAATAAATTTTTTAATAGCTATTGTTCTTTATCCAATAATAAAAATAAAGAGTTTGTAAGTAAAAGTTCTATTATCCTTTTAGGAAGTGATGGCAATTACCATAAACCCAATTGCAAATTAATAGTAAATGGCAGTGTTGACATTGTGGGGGCATATACCAATTTAAGTATAGCAAGGCAAACGGTAAAAGTATCGGAAAATGAAATTTACTATTTTTATCCACAACAAAAAACAAATGAGCAACCATATTTAAACTGTTATGATTGTATTGTCAATATTGCGGACATTTATGATTTAAATCAATTAATAGATGGAAGTATTACACAAGATAATATGGTAGATGGAACAGAAGAAGAAATTTACAATGAAAATGCATTAAAAGAAGTAAGAAGTGTTTATTTTACAGCTTTAGCAAGAGAAAAATATAATTTATATGGCTCAAAATTACATTTTAGTCCATAAAAAATAAGTATTAAAAATCAAAAAAAGGTTACAATAATAGCAAACCGAAAACTATAAAAAAGGAAGATATTGTGTGAAACCATTAAGAAGATTTTTAATACTTTTTATTTTGCTAATTATTTATATATACATTACCAACATAACATTTTTACCTCAAAAACTAGTTCTATTAGAAGGAGAAAATCTTAACTTATTTACTTTATGGGGAATTAGCCTATCTAGCACGGAAAGTACACAGGCATCTAGTAATTTATCTACTCCGGTGAATAGTGAAAATACCAGTGTAGGAATTCAATTTTTAGGCATACCACTTGCCAATAAGATAGAAGTAAATATAGTAGAAAATAAAAAAGTCATTCCACTGGGAAATAGCATAGGGTTGAAACTCTATACAAGTGGAGTTTTAGTAGTAGGTATGACAGAAATAGAAGGAAAAAAGCCGTATGAAAACACAGGCATAGAAATGGGAGATAGAATTTTAGAAGTGAATAACAAAACTATCAATAGTACACAGGAATTAATTGAAACAGTTAATCAAGCACAAGGGAAGGAAATTACAGTAGAATATATGAAAGCAGATAATCAAACACAAAAACAAACTTCTATGGTGCCTATCAAAACTTCAGAAGATGAATATAAATTAGGTTTATGGGTAAGAGACGCCGCAGCAGGAATAGGAACAGCCACATTCTATTTACCAGAAACAGGTCAATTTGCTTGCTTAGGGCATGGAATAGCAGATATTGATACAGGAGAATTAGTGACTATTGCAAAAGGAGAATTAGTAACCACTAAAATTATTTCGGTAAAAAAGGGACAAAAAGGAGAACCGGGGGAGTTAGGAGGAAGTATAGATGGTGCAAATTATATAGGGAAAATTGATAATAACACAAACTTTGGCATTTTTGGAAAAATACAAAATGCACAGTATTTGCATATCAACCAAGAGGCTATAGATATTTTACCAAGAACACAAGTAAAAGAAGGAAAAGCACAAATCATATGTGAAATAGAAACAGGAAAAAAGGAATATTATGATATAGAAATCAAAAAAATATATACGAATAATTATCAGAATAATAAAAGTATGCTAATAGAAGTAAAAGATGAAAAATTATTAGAAAAAACAGGAGGAATTGTATGTGGTATGAGTGGTAGCCCTATTATACAAGATGGAAAATTTGTAGGGGCAGTAACCAATGTTTTAGTCAGTGACCCAACAGTAGGGTATGGCGTATTTGCAGATATGATGTTACAAAATATGTAAAAAAAACACCGCAAAGGTGTTTTTTAGTTGTTAGGGTTTTGTGTACTTTCTAAAAGCATAGGTCCTATTTTAGTAACAGTTCCAGCCCCCAAAGTAAGAATAATATCATCTTTTAAAACATGGGACTTTAAATAATCTACTATATCATGAAAATCAGAAATATATTCTGCTTTTTTATTAAAGCTTGCCATACGTTTTACTAAAGCTTCAGCAGTTATACCATAAGTATCGCTTTCCCTGGCTGCATAAATATCGGTAATAATCACATGGTCAAAACGAGTTAATACTTTAGCAAAATCATCTAGCAACATTTTAGTTCTACTATAAGTATGTGGCTGAAATACAACCCAAGATTGTCGATAATCTTTTTTAGCTAGAGCATCAGCTGTAGCTTTAATTTCTGTTGGATGATGACCATAATCATCATAAATACTAGCTCCATGAATGGTACCAATAAATTCAAAACGTCTGTGAGCTCCCGTATATTTTTTTAGGGCAGATTTAATATCTGCTTTATCAATTCCATAAGTATCACATAAAGCAATACAAGCTAATGCGTTAGATACATTATGCATACCAGGAACAGAAAGTTGAATAGTCGCGTAAAAGAAATTATTATGATACACATCAAAACTTGCAAAACCATTTTTATTAAAAGAAATATTTCTAGCTACATAATTAGACTTTTCACTTTCAATACCATAAGTAACAGTTCTAGCAAAGGTATATTTATGAAGTTGTGTACAATACATATTATCATTATTGATAACCAATAATCCATTTTTAGGCAATAATTTTACATATTTAATAAAAGCCTGTAAAATATTATCCATATTTTTAAAATAATCTAAGTGGTCATTGTCAATATTTAAAATGATTTCAGCCTTAGGGTAAAATTTTAAAAAGCTTTCTACATATTCACATGCTTCAATAATAAAATATTCGCTATTACCTACGCGATAATTGCCATTAATAGCTTTTAAAGCAGCACCTACTTGTATAGAAGGGTCTTTGCAAGCTTCTAAAAAACACATTGACACCATAGAAGTAGTTGTTGTTTTTCCATGTGTGCCAGAAATACAAATGGTATTTTCAAAAGCTTTAGTAATAAGTCCTAAAAAGTTAGCTCTTTCAATAGTAGGAATACCTAATTCTTTAGCTTTTTGTAATTCTATATCATCAGGAGATATAGCAGCAGTATATACAACAAGATTAGCGGTGGTAAGAGAATTGAAATCATGTCCAATAACAACAGGAATACCATCTTTTTGTAATTGTTCAGTAATTTCAGAACTAGCCCAGTCAGAACCAGTTACTTTAAAACCCCAACGTTTTAAAATTTCTGCAATTCCACTCATACTAACTCCACCAATACCTATCATATGTACATGTTTATATCTTCTTAATTCTTCTATGTTTGCCAATGCAATGCACTCCTTTTATGTATAAATTTTACATACTTGATTATATCGTTTTTTTCGCTAATTTTCAATAGATTCCATGAAAATTATATACTATAATATACGAAAAATAAAAACAAAAGTGTATGACCGGAATAAATTTTTTATAAAAATATAAAAAATAAGAAGGAAAAAAGTTTTTTTTGACGAATAATATAATTGTACATAATAACATGTACAATATTTTATACTAATTATATACTAGTGGAAAGAGGTGCTTAAATGCAAATAACAGATGTACGTTTAAGAAAAGTAAATTCAGAAAACAGAATGAAGGCAGTTGCTTCTGTAACATTTGATAATGAATTCGCAGTTCATGATATCAAAGTTATCGAAAGCCAAAATGGATTATTCATTGCTATGCCTAGCAGAAAAACTCCAAACGGAGAATTTAAGGATATAGCTCATCCAATTAATGCTGAGACAAGAGAGAAAATTCAAAAAGCAATATTAGAAGCTTATGAAGCTCCAGAAGCTGATGAAAATACTTCAGAATCAGCTGAATAATAAATAAAAAATTATCCCCACTGGCAACGCCAGTGGGGTTCTTCTTAATACCTGAAAAAAACTCTACTAATGTGAGCATCTGGAAATTCATTTTTTAACCATTGCCAGAAATTTTGCACAGAAGCTGCCGTAGGATCGCTGAAAAACATAATCAGTGCATCATCTTGGAATTCCTGAAAAAATTCAGGAACTAACTCTGCTAGTAACTTATGGCTAGCAATTGGTGACCGCAAATTTCTAATAAATGCCTCACTTAAAATGATATCCAAATATTTTGAAATGTCCAGACTCTCCTTTACATACTGCCGAGAAAAGCCAATCAAAAAGGCACATTCCATATGTGAACTCATGATAGGTGTTGAAGAATTAATTAAAGGATACATTCGGAAACCTCCATATAATAAATATTTTGACACTTGGTCAATACATCTATTGTAACATAAAAAGGGAAAAAAAGCAAATGGATTACAAACTATACAGTGTAAAGAAAATAATCAATGAGGAATATAGAAGAAAAAAGTCGAAAAATGTTGAAATAGGAACAAAATCATGCTACAATCGGATTAGTAACAAAATACAAAACCATTTCTTGAATAAAAAATGGCACAAACAATATTAAAAGGAGGTTTTTTATGTTACGGTTTTATGCGAATTTGAAAGCTTTACAGGAGGAGGTAACAGGAAGTGCAATTCCCGTTACTATATACTTTCCAGATAACACCGAAGTATCTTTTGCGGTAGATTATGGTATGTTTCAAGAAAATAAATATACAGAAAAAAATAGAGAAAAGTTTTCTGACTTAGAGAAATTAGATTTTGTTTTAATTACACATGCTCATATAGATCATGTTGGTCGATTACCTTTTTTAGTCAAGCAAGGTTATGAAAAGAAAATCTATATGACACAAGTAACAAGAGCACTTTCTTATATAGCTCTGAATGAAAGTATTAAAATTGATGCCATAAAAAACAATGGCAATCCTAAACTGATGTTATATCATAAAGATGACTTCTATCAAACGATGAAACAAATAGAAGTAGTAGAATATCGAAAAACTTTTTCACCAGTTCCTTTTGTGAATGTTACATTTTATGAAAATGGACACTTGCCAGGTGCAGCAGTAATTCATGTACAAGCTTGGCATCCAGAATGTGAAGAAACAATCGAACTACTTTTCTTAGGGGATTATAAAAAGCATAATATCTTGCAGTTAACGCCAGATTTTCCAGAAGAATTGTTACAAAAAAAGGTAAATATCATTACCGAATCCACTTATGGAAATACAAATTCATGGGAAATTCCTCATGTATGGAAAGAAAACATGATACGTTTTTTGCAAGAAGGAAAAAGCATTATTTTGCCAACTATATCCAATTACCGCTTACAAGAACGGCAATATGCTTATAAAAAGTTGGTAGAAGAATATCCTGAGTTTAAAAAAGTTCGCACTTACATGGAAGCCAAACTTTCAGAACAATTTAGCACAGTTTACAAAAATCCATACTATCAGTTTAATCAAGAGGGAATGGACTTTGAACCTACAAACCTAATACACATTAATGAGGGAAATAGAAATTTAGTGTTTAGGGATAACAGGCAAAAGGTAATATTCACATCAAGTGGAGATGCAACCAATGGAGCTGCAGGGGTATATGTAGGACATTATTTATCTAATGAAAACTATGTTATCTATTTAACATCCCATCAATTTGAAGGAAGTGTAGGACAAAGATGTTTACAAACAAAAACAGGTGAACAGGTAGAATTAGGAAGTGGAAGAATATATACCAAAAAAGCAGAAGTGTTGGTAACATCTGAATGCTCTGGTCATGCAAAAGCAGATGAATTGCTGGACATTTTTAATCAATTTCCTAATAAGCAATCTATACTCATTAATCATGGAGAGGAGAGCGTACAAGAAAAATTTTTAAAACGAATTGAAAAAGAATGTAAAGTAAAAGGTGTAGCACGAATAAAACCAAAAACAACCATAAAAATAGGACCATATGGAATTATAAAAACATTTGAATCTACAAATTAATATTGAATTTGCCTCCCAGAAAATCTGGGGGGTATTTTTAGTAACCCTAAGTTAGCCTATAAAACAATCATACCTATATAAAAATAGTTCGCATAGGTAGGTCATACAGATTTTGGTGGAAATGCTAAAAAAATACAAAAACTAGTTGACTTTACTAAGTTTGTGTAGTATAATATTTTCGCATGTTAAAAAGCGATGAAGTAGAATGTGGCTACACCGTATTAAATAAGGTGGAGGGAACTTCTATGGAGTATGTCATGGCTTAGACCAGGCGGTAAGTTTATAAACAAATAGCACTTATCCCAAGATTATCATGCAAACTTGGGTTTTTATAGTATCATAAAAGAAACACTAGGGTGCGTTTAAAACTTCCGACCAAAATAGAAAGAGGAGGGAAATTTAAATGGCAACAACAAATCAAGTAGGAAGTGAGAAAATCAGAATTAGGCTTAAAGCTTATGATCATGAACTTTTAGAACAGTCTGCTGAAAAAATAGTAGATACTGCTAAAAGAACAGGAGCAAAAGTTTCAGGACCTATTCCATTACCAACAGAAAAGGAAATTATCACAATCTTACGTTCTCCACACAAACACAAAGATTCAAGAGAACAATTTGAAATGAGAACACACAAAAGAGTGATTGATATTCTTTATCCAACACAAAAAACTGTTGATAGCTTAATGAAAATTGATTTACCAGCAGGTGTTGATATTGAAATTAAATTATAATATAGAAAAAAATAAAACCAAGCTGGTGAAAATCAGCCAATAGTTAGGAGGAATTAAAAAATGAAAAAAGCAATCATCGGAAAGAAGATTGGTATGACACAAATCTTTGATGAAACAGGTAAAGTAGTACCAGTAACTGTTATAGAAGCTGGACCATGTGTTGTAGCACAAGTAAAAACAACAGAAACTGATGGATACAATGCTATCCAATTAGGTTATGGAGATGTAAAAGAAAGCAAATTAAATAATCCTGAAAAAGGACATTTTAAAAAAGCTAATCTTACACTAAAAAAACATTTAAGAGAATTCAGAATGGATTCTGTAGAAGAAGTAAAAGTAGGAGACGAAATTAAAGTTGATACTTTTGCAGTAGGAGATAAAGTTGATATCCAAGGAACTTCAAAAGGAAAAGGATTCCAAGGTGTTATCAAAAGACATGGACAATCAAGAGGACCTATGGGACATGGATCTATGTATCATAGAAGACCAGGATCAATGGGACCAACATCAACTCCAGGTAGAGTATTTAAAGGTAAAAAATTACCAGGACATATGGGAGTTGAAACAGTTACCATACAAAATTTAGCTGTAGTAAAAGTTGATTTAGATAAAAATGTAATTTTAGTAAAAGGTAGTGTTCCAGGAGCTAAAGGAGCAATACTAAAAATAAAAACAAGTGTAAAAGCATAAGGAAGGAGGAGAAAGTAAATGCCTACAGTAGACGTATATAGCGTAGAAGGAAAGAAAGTGAAAGAAATAGAGCTAAATGAAGCTATTTTTGGAATTGAACCAAATGAAGCTATAGTACATAGCGTACTTGTAAATTATTTAGCAAATCAAAGACAAGGTACACAAAATACAAAAACAAGATCAGAAGTTCGTGGTGGTGGAAGAAAACCATGGAGACAAAAAGGAACAGGTAGAGCAAGACAAGGTTCTATTAGAGCTCCACAATGGATTAAAGGTGGAATCGCTTTAGGACCAAAACCACGTTCATACAAATATACAGTAAATAAAAAAGAAAGAAGACTTGCTATTAAATCATTACTAAGTTCAAAAGTTTTAGAAAAAGAATTAGTAGTAGTAGATAAGTTAGATATGAAAGAAATTAAGACTAAAGAAATGGTAAAAGTTTTAAACAACCTAAAAGTAGAAGGAAAAACATTAATGTTATTACCAGAAAAGAACGAAAATGTTCAAAAATCTGCAAGAAACATTGAAGGAGTAAAAACTACTTTAGTAAATACCATCAATGTATATGATTTATTAAAATATAAAAACTTAATCATTACTTTAGACACTGTTAAAAAATTAGAGGAGGTGTATGCATAATGCGTCCTGAAGATATTATCATTGCACCAGTAGTAACTGAAAAAAGTAATGAAGAATTACAAGCAGGAAAATATACTTTTGAAGTAAATAAAAAAGCAACAAAAGTAGATATTGCAAGAGCAGTAGAAAAACTTTTTGAAGTAAAAGTATTAAAAGTTAATACAATGATTGTAAAAGGAAAAAATAAAAGAGTGGGAAGATATGAAGGAAAAACTTCAGACTGGAAAAAAGCAATTGTAACAATTGATACAGACCCACAAGAAAAAACATACCTTGCAAAAGGTGGAAAAACAGTAAAAGTTTCTAAAAAATATAAAACTTCTATAGAAGAATTTATGGGAGCTTAGAAAATAAAAATATCTAGAAAAAACTAGGAAAATAAATTTAAAATTAAAGGAGAGAATTCAAAATGGGAATGAAACATTTTAGACCAACAACTCCATCATTAAGAAACATGACTGTTTCTACATTTGAAGAAGTAACCAAAAAGACTCCTGAAAAATCTTTATTAACCGTAAAGAAAGAAAAAGCAGGAAGAAATGCTTATGGTAGAATTACAGTTCGTCATCAAGGTGGAGGAAATAGACAAAAATATAGAATTATGGATTTCAAAAGAAATAAAGATAACATGGAAGCAACTGTTATCGGTATAGAATATGATCCAAACAGAAGCGCTAATATCGCTTTAATACAATATGAAGATGGAACAAAAAGTTATATTTTAGCTCCAATTGGTTTAACTGATGGAGATAAAGTAATATCAGGAACAAATGTAGATATTAAAGTAGGAAATTGTATGCCAATTGAAAATATACCAGTAGGTACAATGATTCATAATATCGAATTAAATCCTGGTCAAGGTGGAAAATTAGTAAGAGCAGCAGGACAAGAAGCACAATTAATGGCTAAAGAAGGAAAATATGCTCATATTAGACTTCCATCTGGAGAAATGAGATTAGTTATGACAAGATGTAGAGCAACTATCGGAACTGTAGGAAATGCTGACCATGAAAATGTAAAAATTGGTAAAGCAGGAAGAACAAGACATATGGGTATTCGTCCAACAGTTAGAGGTTCTGTAATGAACCCAGTAGATCACCCACATGGTGGTGGTGAAGGTAGAGCTCCAGTAGGTCATGCAGGACCATTAACACCTTGGGGTAAACCAGCTCTAGGATACAAGACTAGAAAGAAAAATAATAGAACAGATAAATTCATTGTAAAGAGAAGAAAGTAAGGAGGGAATAAGATATGTCAAGATCAAGTAAAAAGAAACCATTTATTGCACCAGAATTATTAAAAAGAATTGAAGCTATGAATGAAACTGGAGCAAAAGAGGTATTAAAAACATGGTCAAGAGCTTCTACAATATACCCTCAAATGGTAGGACACACAATAGCAGTTCATGACGGAAGAAAACATGTACCAGTTTATATTACTGAAGAAATGATTGGTCATAAATTAGGAGAATTTGCTCCAACAAGAACATTTAAAGGTCATGCAGGAGAAAAAACTGTAAAAAAATAAAATAAGTGTATGCTAAAAAGGAGGGAAAAAGCGTGGAAAATCAAGAAGTTGTAACAGAAAAAAGAGCAGTAGCTACATTAAATAATGCCAGAATATCTAGTAGAAAAGTAAAAATCGTAGCAGATTTAATTAGAGGAAAAGATGCAAATGAAGCTTTAGCCATTGTAAAGTTTACACCAAAGGCTGCTTCTGAAATAATAGAAAAATTATTAAAATCAGCTATGGCAAATGCTGAAAATAATCATAATATGAATGTTGCTAAATTATATATTGCAGAAATCTATGCCAACCAAGGTCCAACATTAAAAAGAATTAGACCTGCAGCAAAAGGTTCAGCAGTTAGAATTAGAAAAAGAACAAGTCATATTACAATAGTTTTAAAAGAAAGAGATTAGAGAAAGGAGTCTAACACAATGGGACAAAAAATGGATCCACATGGATTAAGAATTGGTGTAATTAAAGACTGGGATTCAAAATGGTATGCAAATTCTAAAGATTTTGCAAACTACCTAGTAGAAGACCATAAAATCCGTGAATATGTGAAGAAAAAATTATATGCTAGTGGTATTTCAAAAATTGAAATTGAAAGAACTGCTAAATTTGTAAAAGTTAACGTTTTCACAGCAAAACCAGGACTTGTAATTGGTAAAGGTGGAAATTTAGCTGAAGGTTTAAAAAATGAATTACAAAAAATGATAGGAAAAGACGTAAACTTAAATATAGTTGAAGTAAAAGATGTTGATACCAATGCACAATTAGTTGCAGAAAACATCGCAGGACAACTAGAAAGAAGAATTTCATTCAGAAGAGCTATGAAACAATGTATGCAAAAAACTATGAAAGCTGGTGCTTTAGGAATTAAAACTTCTGTATCAGGAAGATTAGGTGGAGCTGACATGGCTAGAACTGAATTCTATAAAGAAGGAACTATACCACTACAAACTTTAAGAGCTGATATTGATTATGGGTTTGCAGAAGCTAATACAACTTATGGAAAAGTTGGTGTAAAAGTTTGGATTTATAAAGGAGAAGTTCTTCCAGCTAAAAAGAAGATGGAAGGAGGAGACAAATAATGCCATTAATGCCAAAAAGAACAAAATATAGAAAACAACAAAAAGGTAGAAATAGAGGAAAAGCTACCAGAGGAAATAGAGTAACAGATGGAGAATATGGACTACAAACATTAGATGCAGGTTTAATTACTACTAATCAAATTGAATCTGCCCGTGTTGCTATGACTCGTTATATCAAAAGAGGGGGAAAAGTTTGGATTAAAATATTCCCAGATAAACCAATTACAACAAAACCAATTGGAACTCGTATGGGTAAAGGAAAAGGAGCTGTTGAATATTGGGTAGCAGCTGTAAAACCAGGTAGGGTAATGTTTGAAATCGCAGGAGTTAATGAAGAAACTGCAAAAGAAGCTTTAAGACTTGCAGCAATGAAATTACCTGTTAAATGTAAGTTTATAAAAAAAGAAACTGAAATAGGTGGTGAAAATTAGATGAAGATAAATAAGATAAGAGAAATGTCTTCACCTGACCTAGAAAAAGAATTAGGAGAACTAAAAAATGAATTGTTTAAACTAAGATTTAGTTTAGCAACACATGGGGTAGATAATCCTATGAGAATCAGAGAGGTTAAGAAAGACATTGCAAAAATAAATACAGTATTAACAGAAAGAAAATTAGCAGAAACAAAATAAATAATAAGAAGAAAGGAGATTTAAATAATGGAAGAAAGAAATCTTCGTAAAACTTATATTGGTACTGTAATATCTAATAAAATGGATAAAACAGTAGTAGTAGCAGTTGAAACAAGTGAGATGAATAAAACATATGGAAAAATACAAAAAAGAACATATAAATTAAAAGCTCACGATGAAAACAATGAATGTGGAATTGGCGATAAAGTAAAAGTTATGGAAACAAGACCTTTATCTAAAGATAAAAGATTCAGAGTTGTAACTATAGTAGAAAAGGCAGTTATCAAATAAGGAATAAAAAGGAGGTACAAGTAAAATGGTACAACAACAAAGTATATTAAAAGTTGCCGACAACACTGGTGCAAAAGAAATTATGTGCATTAGATGTTTAGGTGGTTCATATAGAAAATATGCTAAAGTTGGGGACGTGATTGTTGCTTCTGTTAAAACTGCAACACCTGGTGGAGTTGTAAAGAAAGGTGATGTTGTAAAAGCAGTAGTAGTAAGAACAAAAAAACCAATTAGAAGAGCAGATGGTTCTTATGTAAGATTTGACGAAAATGCAGCAGTTATTATAAAAGAAGATAAAAATCCAAGAGGAACACGTATATTTGGACCTGTTGCAAGAGAATTAAGAGATGGAGATTATATGAAAATATTATCTTTAGCTCCAGAGGTTTTATAGTGAGGTGAAAAAATAGATGAAAATAAGAAAAGGCGATACAGTTAAAGTTTTATCTGGAAATGATAAAGGTAAAACTGGTGAAGTTTTAGAAGTAATACCAAAAACTGAAAAAGTAGTTGTAAAAGGTATTAATATCAGAAAAAAACACATCAAACCTAGAAAACAAGGTGAACAAAGTGGAATTATCCCTACAGAATGTGCAATACATGTAAGTAAAGTAAATGTAGTATGCCCAAAATGCGGAAAAGCAACAAGAATAGGATATACTATAGAAAAAGACGAAAAAATACGTGTTTGTAAAAAATGTGGTGCTAAAATAAAATAAGAATGAAGGAAAGGAGGATTACATAAAACATGGAAATTCTTAGAGAACAATATAATAAGGAAATCGTTCCAGCAATGATGAAAAAATTCAACTATAAATCAATTATGGAAGTTCCAAAATTAGAAAAAATCGTAATTAATGTTGGTTTAGGGGACACAAAAGATAACCCTAAAGCATTAGATAATGCAATGAATGATATAAAAATCATTACAGGTCAAGCTCCAGTTGTTACTAGAGCAAAAAAAGCAATTGCAGCTTTCAAAATCAGAGAAGGTATTGAAATGGGATGTAAAGTTACATTAAGAGGCGGAAAAATGTATGATTTTGCATATAAATTATTCAATGTAGCTCTTCCTAGAGTAAGAGATTTTAGAGGAGTATCAAAAGATTCTTTTGATGGTAGAGGAAATTATTCTATGGGTGTAAAAGAACAACTAATATTCCCAGAAATCGAATATGATAAAATTGATAAAATAAGAGGTATGGATATAATTTTCGTAACTACAGCTAAGACTGATGAAGAAGCAAGAGAATTATTAGGACTTTTAGGAATGCCTTTTAAAACAAAGTAAAGGAGGATAAAAGACAAATATGGCTAAAAAATCTTTAAAAGTAAAACAACAAAGAGAACAAAAATACAAAACAAGAGAATATAATAGATGCAAAATTTGTGGAAGACCACATGCCTATATTAGAAAGTATGGAATTTGCCGTGTATGCTTCAGAGAATTAGCTCATAAAGGTGAAATACCAGGTGTTAAAAAAGCAAGTTGGTAATAACCTGATATCAAATGAAAAAATTTGATAACCTGATAAAAAAGAAAAGGAGGGAATATAGATAATGAACACAACAGATCCAATTGCAGATATGTTAACAAGAATTAGAAATGCCAATACATCAAAGCATAAAACAGTGGATATTCCTGCTTCAAATATGAAAAAAGCAATTGCTAATATTCTTTTTGAAGAAGGTTATATAAAAGCTGTAGAAGAAATTAGTAATGAGAATCAAGGAATCATAAGAATTACTTTAAAATATGACGAAAAAGGTGCAAGAGTAATCGAAGGAATTAAAAGAATTAGTAAACCAGGATTAAGAGTATATGCATCTAAAGAAGAATTACCACAAGTATTAAACGGTCTTGGAATTGCTTTAATATCTACTTCTAAAGGAATTAAAACAGATAAAGAAGCAAGAAAAGAAGGTTTAGGTGGAGAAGTACTAGCATATGTATGGTAATATGAGAAGAAGGAGGAAAAGCAGATGTCAAGAATAGGAAATAAACCTATTACTGTACCAAATGGTGTAGAAGTAAAAATTGATGGACACCATATTACAGTAAAAGGACCTAAAGGAACATTAGAAAGAGATATCCATAAAAACATGACAGTTACTATGGAAGGAAATACAATTACAGTTACTAGACCAAATGATGAACCAGAAAATAAAAGCTTACATGGATTAACAAGAACATTAATTAATAATATGCTTGAAGGTGTTGAAAAAGAATTCACAAGAGAGTTACAAATTAATGGTGTTGGTTATAGAGCTCAAAAACAAGGAAACAAATTAGTAATGAGTTTAGGATACTCTCATCCAGTAGAAATGGATGCTCCAGCAGGAATTACTTTTGATGTTCCAAACCCTAATACAATTATTGTAAAAGGAATAGATAAAGAACTAGTTGGTCAAACAGCAGCAGTTGTTAGAACAAAGAGACCACCAGAAGTATATAGAGGAAAAGGAATTAAATATGCAGAAGAGCATATTAGACGTAAAGAAGGAAAAACAGGTAAAAAATAATCGTTAAACTAACTAATGCTGTTACATTAGTAGAAAGGAGTAAAAAATGATTAAGCAAATCAATCGTAAAGAAGAAAGACAAAGAAGACATGCAAGAGTTCGTAGAAAAATTAGTGGAACTGCAGAATGTCCAAGACTTTGTGTTTTCAGAAGTAATAAAAACATTTTTGTACAAGTTATTGATGATGTGGCAGGAAATACTTTAGCAGCAGCATCTACTTTAGATAAAGAAGTAAAAACAAAACGTGCTAATATAGAAGCTGCAAAAGAAGTAGGAGCACTTATTGCAAAAAGAGCATTAGAAAAAAACATTAAAAATGTTGTATATGATAGAGGAGGATACATCTATCATGGTGTTGTAAAAGCAGTTGCAGAAGCTGCAAGAGAAGCAGGGCTAGAATTCTAAAAAGAGTTTTGAAAAAGGAGGGAAATAAAAGTGCAAAACGAAGAAAAAACAACAAACGAATTAAAAGAAAAAGTTGTAGCAATTAACAGAGTAGCAAAAGTTGTTAAAGGTGGTAGAACTTTTAGATTCAGTGCAGTAGTAGTTGTTGGAGACGAAGCAGGACACGTAGGTGTAGGAAATGGAAAGGCAGCAGAAGTTCCAGATGCAATTAAAAAAGCTATTGAAGATGCTAAAAAGAACTTAATAGAAGTTCCAGTTGTAGGAACAACAATTCCACATGAATACATTGGAAAATTTGGTAGTGCAAGTGTTATGTTAAAACCAGCTGCAGAAGGTACTGGAGTTATTGCTGGTGGTAGCGTAAGACCTGTTCTAGAACTTGCAGGTTATAAAGATATTCGTACAAAAGTTTTAGGAACCAATAACCCAAGAAACGTTGTATATGCAACAATGGCAGGATTAAGCAAAATGCAAACTATTGAACAAGTAGCTAAAAAAAGAGGTAAAAAAGTAGAAGATATATTATAAAGTAAGCACAAAACATAAAGAAAGAGAGGTGTAATCCAAAATGAAATTAGATGAATTAAAACCAGCACAAGCAAACAAAGAGGCAAAAAGAGTTGGACGTGGAATAGGTTCTGGTTTAGGAAAAACATCTGGAAGAGGACATAAAGGACAAAAAGCTAGATCAGGTGGAGGAGTAAGACGTGGATTTGAAGGAGGTCAAACTCCATTATATAGAAGATTACCAAAAAGAGGATTTACTAATATCCATAGAAAAGAATACACAGAAGTAACATTAACTATGCTTAACAAATCAAGTAAAGAAGAAGTTACTGCTGAAAGTTTAATTGCTGATGGAATTATTTCTAAAGCAAATCATGGTATAGTAATTCTAGGAACAGGAAAATTAGAAAAAAAATTAACTGTTAAAGCTGTAAGATTCACTAAAGGAGCTAAAGAAAGTATAGAAGCTTTAGGTGGAAAGACAGAGGTGATTTAGTTGTTTAATACGATAAAAAATGCATTAAAAACACCAGAAGTAAGAAAGAAATTATTATATACACTAGTGTTAATCGTAATATTCCGTTTAGGATGTTATATCACAGTACCAGGTGTAGATACAGTAGCTTTATCAGATGTATTTGAAGGGCAAGGAATTGCACAATTAATAGACATGATTTCAGGAGGCGCATTCTCTAGATTATCTATTTTTGCAATGTCTATTAGTCCATATATTACAGCATCTATTGTCATTCAATTGTTAGGTTTCGTAATACCATCTTTAGAAAGACTAACTAAAGAAGGTGGAGAAGAAGGAAGAAACAAAATTAACCGTTATACCAAAATCTTAACAATTGTTCTTGCTTTAGTAGAAGGCTTAGGTATTTACCTATCATACAGAAGTACAGGAATTTTCATTGATCAAGGTTTTGTAACCGGAGCAACAATTGTTATTTCTTTAATGGCAGGTACAGCATTACTAATGTGGCTTGGAGAACAAATTACCAATAAAGGAATTGGAAATGGAATTTCCTTATTAATCTTTGTTGGTATTATTGCAGGCCTACCAGGTGCAGTAACTGATATCTGGGCATTAATCTTCCAAAATGGAAGTTTCTCAACAACGGGATTCTTAATGGCATTAGGAATTATTATAGGAGCTATATTATTAATAGCAGGTGTAGTATTTGTACAAGACGCTGAAAGAAAAGTACCTGTACAATATTCTAAAAAAGTTGTAGGAAGAAAAATGATGGGAGCACAAAATACCCACATACCATTAAAACTTGCTATGGCAGGGGTAATGCCAATTATCTTCGCATCATCTTTCATGACTTTCCCAGCCATGATAATTCAGATGTTTATACCAGATATAGCCAATCAAACAGGTTTCTGGAATGTTATTTATAACTTCTCTATGGCAACATCATCTTCAAGTGTACCAGTAGGTTACACAATAGCTAACGCACTAGTATACTTGTTATTAATTGTTGGATTTACCTATTTTTATACATATGCAACATTCAATCCAGCAGAAATTTCTAATAATATTAAGAAAAATGGTGGATTTATCCCAGGAATTAGAGCTGGAAAGCCAACTACAGATTATTTAGCATCTATCATATCTAAGTTAACTCTAGCAGGAGGAATATTCTTAGCAGTTATTGCTATTCTTCCAATGCTTGTAAGATTCATACCAGGAATTGACTTAGCATTTGGTGGTACATCTATCTTAATTGTAGTAGGAGTTGCATTAGAAACAGTTCAACAATTAGAATCTCAATTAGTCATGAGACATTATAAAGGTTTTTTGGATAGATAATATAAAAAGGGGTCTTGTATAAAAGATAAATCTTTTAGCAGGGCTTTTTTTGTATTTTTTGCAAAAAAAACGAATATATGGTATAATGTAAAAGAAGGTTAAACAAAGGAGAGGATGAATATGAATAGAGAACAATTTGCAAAAGAATTACAAGTTATGCCAATTGGAAAAGCGGATAGAAGAAACCATGAAAGATATCATACAACACAACAAGTAAGAAGAGTAAAACCAAAAAGAAATACAAAAACAATGAAAAAGCTATTAGCTACGGTAGGTCTTAGCGGCTTAATTGCAATAGGTAGTATAAAAGGATATGAAGTATATCAAGAACAAACACAAACAATTAACTTAGAACAGGCTTTTCAAATGGGAAAAGATATACAAAGTTTAGGATTAACTCCTGAATTAGTAGAAAGAATAGAAACCATTGATACAGTTTTAGAAGAACCAGATACATTATCTAATATAGAATTACTAGAAATTGGTCAAGAAATAAGAGATTTACAAAAAGAGGTTGTTTTTACAAAATTGCAAACACTTACTGGAGAAGAGGATATAAAATATAAAAGTGGAGATAAAAACGATATACGTTATTCAGTAACAATAGGAGACACAACTTATAGAGAAAAGGATATTTTAGATAGAAAATCAAAAATAATAGGATTTAATATAACCGATTACATTAGAGATTATGATGATTATAGAGCAGATATTTATGAAATCAATCATGAGGATTTTAATAGAGAAAGCTATATAAAGAAAATGAATAAACAAATCAATAAAATAGAAAAATTTGCAGCAGGAGAAATGTCAATAGACGAAAAAGGAAATATCAAAATGGAAAAAACAAAGCAGAAACAATATGAAGAAATGTTTGGAGAAAAAGAAACAGATGTAGAAGAAGAACGATAGTACATAAATAGAAGAAACCATTGTATGAAGTGAACCCAAATTATTAGACAAAAAAAGTTTAATAAGGAGGGTTCATTTTATGTCTAAATATTCAAATGAATTTAAATTAGAAGTAGTAAAGTATTGTATAGAGGGACATCATGGTTTTAAATCAACAGCTGATCATTTTAATATACCAGCTAAATCAACTGTACAAAAATGGTGTAGAAAATACGAATTACACGGAGAAAAAGGATTGTTAAAAAATTTAAAAACTTCATATAGTGGAGAATTTAAACAAAATGTGATAGAATATATGCATACAAACCATTTATCATGTTTAGAAACAGCAATTCACTTTAATCTTGGAAATACTGATATTGTTGGTAAATGGGAACGTATATATTATGAGGAAGGACCACATGCACTCTACAAAGAGCAACGTGGAAGAAAGAAAAATATGAGTTCTAAACCAAGAAAAAAGAAATTATCTAAAGAAGTAGAAGAAGACTTAATTGCAGAGAATCAAAGACTTAGAATGGAGAATGCATACTTAAAAAAATTGCAAGCCTTAGTTCAGGAAA
>CALXJP010000063.1 GCA_944388655.1 uncultured Clostridia bacterium
TGCCGTTGAGAATTCATTAAATTCCTTTGTAGAAAATTGTAATACTTTTGCAAATACTTTTTCTCTTAAAGTTTTTCCTAATTTTGCTGCCACTCTTGAAGATAAAAGCATAATTAAAACAGCTGCTGCCATACTAATTAATGCTATGCCTAACATTTGCAAACCAGTCATAAATATATAATCGTTTTGTATTTTATCCGTATCCATTCCTAAAGCTTGATATTCTTGCTTGACTGCTACTATAGCTGATTGCTCTAAAATAGAACCTTGCATGCTATTTAATTTTTCTTCTATTTTACTAATCATTTCTTTCATTTGCTCTTCTGGCATTTGTGAAAATATTTCATTTAAGCTAATTTGTGAAAGCTGTTGTCTTTGCATTTCTATTTGCTCTGCTGGCATACCTTGTTCTTGCATTTTAGCTAATATTTGTTCTTTTATTTGGCTTGCTGTCTCCTCATTACTTAGATTAGAAGCAATCATGAAAGGATTTGTCATGATGTGATTTAATTCTTCTTGTTCTTCTTGTGTTAATTTGTTTTGAACATATATATCTACATTAGCAAGTTCTGGATATTTTTCTACATATTTTTCATATTCCTTTTCTGATAAAGAATCTTTACTGATTAATTCATAATAGGATAAAATATTTTCATCTTCTTCAGTAAATTGAAGCAATATATCCATTTGCTCTTTTCTAATAGCCTCTGGTACTGGCTCTGTAATTCCCCCCTGTTGAATTCCCTCATTGACTATTTTAGATGTATAATCTGGTAATGCTAAATCTGTTGCTGCTTGAATGCATAATAGTAAAATAATAGCTATAACAGAGAAAGCTGAATGTTTTAGATTTTTTAACACTTTTAGCATACGTTTGAACCTCCCTTTTCAATTCCTGTTTTTATATATGATAATCTTTTGATTAAATTTTGCCTTTCTTTTTCAAAATCCTTTGTTTTTATCGTATGACCCACACTAAAACTTGTGATTGCCTGAAATATACTAATCATTATGCGAAAGTCTTCTTTTGAAGTTATTTTCAAATTTTCTTTTTGAATGTACTTTTCATAGAAGTCCTGTTTTTCTTCTTTTGGTGGTTTTAAAAAATAGTTTTCTTCCCCAGCTTTTACATTGGCAAATATTTTGGCATATACTTTTCTATCTTTATTTTTAACCATTTGATGAATAATACAATCATAAATTGTTAAAAATACCTCTGTAATTTCACCATTACACTTTTGTAATTCTTTTTCCATTTTTTGTTTTAGTTCTTCCATTTGT
Source organism: uncultured Clostridia bacterium (assembly GCA_944388655.1). Taxonomy (GTDB): domain Bacteria; phylum Bacillota; class Clostridia; order TANB77; family CAG-508; genus UMGS1663. The sequence continues at coordinate 1,282 of CALXJP010000063.1, forward strand.
CTTTCTATTAGATAGGCAAGCATATCTTCTTTAGATGTAAAATATTGATAAAAACTCCCTCTTGCTATTTCTGCTTCTTCTACTATATTTTTAATAGATATTTCTTCTATTTTCGCTGTTGCTATTTCTTTTTTTGCTGCTTGCAGAATTTTGCTCTTTTTTTCGTTAGGCAATTTAAAAAAAGTTTCTGTTGGCATTTCCTTCTCCTTATATATAAAATGACATCGTGTCATATTATATATGACACAATGTCACTTTGTCAATATTATTTTTGTGAACTTTATGTGAATTTTCATTTTCTATTATACCCTAAAAAATAGGATTTATTCTCATATTGCGTATGTAGCATTTGATTTGCTTTTTCTCCTAAAGGCTCTCCATAAAAATTGCTATATACCTGTAATACCTCATAATTCAAGTAACTTAGTTTGCTTTTGCTTTGATAACATCTATTATTACATGCCTTTACTTGCATATATGTATATGGCATTGATTTACCTTGTTTTATTTCCTCTAATATTTGTTTCGCTTGATGAATTTCTTGCCTACTTTGTACTTGTATTAGTTGTTCTGGAAATTGAATGGCATTTTCTTTTATTTTAGTAAAGTCTTTTGGCGCATCTTGATTAGTGATATTATAATATATTGTTTCTAATAAATTTTGCCATCTTTCTTTATTTATTTTTTCAGACGATTGTGTATGATTTACTTTTTCATCAATAGCAGTAAATGGTTTTTCTGGTAAAGTAGATATTGTCATATTTTCTTCTTTAATCCATTCTATTAGTTCTTTTGTGGTTAAGGCATAGTCTATATCTTTTATGCCATTTATTTCAAATTCAGCTCGATTCATTTCATACTTTTTAGCAATACATGGACTAATTACTACATGAACTAATTTTTTTGGTTCTATATGCATCTTTTCAGCAAAATAAGTTTTGATGGTTCTTCCTTGTATAGCAATTGGACTTTTTACAGTAGATATGTTGGGTATCCATTCCGGATAAAAAATTTCCACATATTTTACCCACGCAGGACACCAACTGGAAAAATATATTAGTTGTTTTGGTTTTTCTTGCAATTTCTTGGTTAATTCTGCTGCTTCTTCAATCGTTGCCATATCTTCTCCAAATTGCAGATTCGTAACATATTTTATTCCCAAAGTTTCTAATATAGCTACCATTTTTTCTGGTGTAATTTTTGTTTTCAATTGTTCTGTTAGTACTTTGCTCTCTTCCTTTTCTATACTAACTACTACTATTTTTTCTGCATTTTTTACTATTTCTTTTACTTTTTTATATTGTGTTTTTTCATTTATTGCTTGTGTAGGGCAAAAACGCACACATTCACCACAATTAATGCATACCGGATTATTATTCGTTCTTTTTAAATCATACATTCCCCCTACAGTAACTTCTTCTGAACATACATCTTTACATTTTCCACATTGTATACATTTTTCTTTATTAAAGCTGATACTTACATTGTCTTTGGCAATTGGTATTACTTTATCTGTATTTTCATATTTAGGCATTTTTCGTTTCTTTCCTTTCTCTTTTAGCTTTTATTTTACAACCCTAATTGGTTTTTGATTGTTGCAAATAGCGGTAAAATGAAAACTATATAAAATATAAAAATTAAGATGGCACAAAGAATCATGCTAGTCATTCTAATACTTCCCAACCATTTTTCTAATTTATGGATGAATTTTGTATGTATGTGTGACATCTGCATATCGATTGTTTTTTGTTTATAATACATTAGCTCTCTACTAGGTACATGATAAATTAAAGATAATTTTGATATTGCAGAAGTTTCAGGATATGTCATGCCTTTTTCCCAATTTTTTATATCATTGATGCATATTCCTTCTTCCGCCATTTTTTCTGCTACATCTTCTATGGTTAACATGTTTTGTTCTCTCAATTGTTTTATATAATTTCCAAAAGTTTCTTGCTTCATTTGTTTTCCCCTTTTTTGTATATTAAATCACATTTTTTTATGTTTTACTAGTGTTTTTTTATAATTTTACTTAAGCATACAAAAAAAGCTACACTGGGTGAGAGTGTAACTTTTTTACATACTCTTACATATTCTCTTAAAGTGTTGGTACAACTACTGGACGGAAACCATCATTGTAACGACCACGTGTTTTAGAATAGTGAAAAGATAATCTGCCTGTGTGTGAATTATTCCATAAGTCCCCTCCTCTTATCATGAATGGGTTATATAATGCTACATAGTCCGAATAGTCCTCTTGCCATGAACTTGTACCAGTTCCAGTTTCTGATGTCTCTCTTATCGCATCTCCATATATCTTTAAATTCTTTGCATAGTTAGCATTACTTGCTGCATTTAAGTTTTCTTCGGTATCCTCTTTTGTGTTATTGTCTACTGTACTATCATGTGGATATACCATTGTATATTTTGTACTCATTTCTTTTAATATATCTCCATTATATGCCACTGATGCACCATATTCTTGTAAATTTTCATGTCCATTAGCTACATATGATGCTGTTCTTTCCCATGTTCCTCCTGACAAATCATATACTCCTGTTATATTTCTCGTACTAGAGGCTACTATTCCTCCTTTTTGATTCCATGCATATATATTTCCTGTAACTGTTGCAATATTTCCTGATAATGTTTTGATTTCTTCTATTTTAACAATTGTTTCTTCTCCATCTGTCAACCCTTGTGTCATTCCTGTGATTACGTATACACTATCTACTCCAGTTTTTCCTGCTGGATTTGTTCTTGTATCTCCTCCACTATATAAGTTGGCATTGTTGTTGGCTATATCTTGTCCATTGGTTCCGGTACTTACTATAACTTAAATAGCTTACCATTCCCCATTCACTATTTTTCATCAAATGTGTATCTGATGAGTTCGTTGTAAATCCATAGATATTTCCACTTTCATTCATTACTTTACATATATTATATGCATCATTTATATCAATATAGTTCATAGCATATGTTAAAGGTTGAAATACAGGATAACTAATTTTTGTTTCTGTTTCTCCATAAATTCCATCTAACCAGTTTCTTGCATCTTGTATTGAATCTCCTAATGTGCCTGCTTCTACTGCTCTTACTTCTGCATTTGTTTGTGTATAACTTACTGAACTTTTTACACTTGCTGTAGTATTATTTCCTTCTGGAAACCCTGCTTCAAATTTGGCTACATACATTCCTGTTAACTCTTTGTCCCATCCTCCGATTAGCAAAGTTAATGCTTGTCTCATTCGTAAATGCTGGATGTACATAGAAGTCTGTTGTTGTATCTACTGTTTCATCTACTGTTGTTTGTCTCTTAGCTGTTTTTAGTTCTCCGTTTTCATAGTAATTATCGCTTGTTCCTTCTAAGAATCTTACTTCTATCGTTCCTCCTTCTGATTTATTTTCTGGGTTATTGTATGTGATTTTATACGCATATCTTGGTATCCATACCCACATACTTCCATCTTCACTTTGGGTATTTGCCCATTTACTTTGGCTATAGTCATACCAAGAGCTATCATCCCAACTAGTTTCTTGGTAACTTCCCATTTCTGTTTCAGTTGGCTCTGTAAACTTAATTGGTGTCATACCATTTATTTGTTCTGGGGCATTTGGTGTATCCTGGCGTAATTCCGGATTTTGTGTGTTGTTTCCTGCTATGATTTTATCCATTTCGTCTGTAATACTATTAAATGCCATTTGTGTATTCACTTCTGCATCATGCATACTGTTGGCACCTTCTTGTGCCTTTTTAAAAATTCCTTGGTCGCCTAACACCATATTGATACTCACTGCTGCCAAAATGATTAAAATAACGATTGTCACCACTAAAGCTATTAAAGTTACGGCTGACTCTTTTTTATGTTGTTTCATTTTACCATCTCTCTCCTTTTTCTGTAGTTTTTACCATTTTTTATCTTTTATGCTATTTTTATTATATATTATCCTTTTTGTTAATTCTATTACATTTTAGTTACATTTTGGTTACATTTGTATTACATCATTTTACCATATATATCAATCGCACCCATATAAAAGTAAAAGCATACGGTATGGAATAGGATTAAGTTAGAAATTCTTGAAAAATTTTTTATATAGGCATGATTATTTTATAAGCTAACATAGGGTTACCACAATAGCTATTCAATGTTATTTTTTGTTCTTCTCATAAGTATTTACAATTTTATGTAAATGTATTATAATCATTTAAGTAACTTTTAACTATGTGAACCTCATTTGGTCACATTACCACATTTACTATAACAATGTAGGAGATTTTATGATGAAAAGAAAAGGACGGAAAGAAATAACAATTGTTGGTTTTAAAGGAGTTTTAAAAAATGGAAGTTTTATGTTTTTGGGAACTGTTTTTTCACACCATCTAGATAGTATTTGGAGGATAGTTCCTTTCCAAGTATTATCTTATCAAGATGGGATTATGGAAATAGTTATTGATTCTGCAGAAAGTATCTCAAGAGTTGCAGAATTCATTTCCGGTATGTTTTCTAAAAAGAGTAATTTATATGGTTTGGACTTTGTAATATGCCATTATCGCCATATTCACCTTCGAATTAGCAAACATACTGGCAGGAAAAATATCATTAGCATGTTAATTAAAGCTTTAATCACATCTTCATATGATGCAAGTGGGGCTTTTTATACTATTGATGCACAAATATGTCAAATAGATTATCCTCTCAGGAATTCCGATGATTTACGGTATGAGGTTCATAAAAACTCTTTTCAATTTGACGAACTATCTTGTTTCCAAAAAGATTTATGGTTTATTCATTATGATTCTGGAAACATTATCCGCATTTCATCTATACAAAATGGCATTATCAGCATTAATTTTTCAGCAGGGAATCTCATTCCCGATTTACTTGCACAACTAAAAATGTTTTTTACTCCTTATTCTAATTTTTATGGAGTAAAAGCTATAGAAAATGTAGAATTAAATGAATTTACTATTTGTGTAGATTCCCAAAATGTTGATAATCTCTTCTATTTATTTAACTTAGGCTTAGATATGAAGCATAATTTATGGGAAAGGGAACTTGAAGAATATTGCCATTCTCGCGAATATATGATTCGTCATGCTAAGTTTTTAAAAAAGGAGTGTCGAAAAAACAGAGTTCTGCAAAAAATAAAAGATTTTCATTCCTTACAAGATTTCACTCTTGTCAAAGGGAAAACTCAAGCCGAATGGAGAAAGTATATAACTAGTAGTCCACACGAAACTTATATTCATTCCATTGTGGAATATGCTATATTACTTGCTCAATATGTAGAATATTTGATGCATAAGCATCATATGTCATTTGCTAATGCACTTGATATCGGTTCAAAAGAGGCAGATGTTTTTGGCATAACCCTCAATATGCACAGTTTTGCTGTTTATATTTTATCTATGTTTTGGAAATATGGAGAAGAATTACGTTTGCAATACAATGCTAAGTATCATTACGAAGGTACAGGAGTGGTAAATCCAGCAATATTCTCATTATCCGTGTAAGTTCATATTCTTCGTTGTTATTTAATAAAGGAAGTTAGAATATATTCTTCTAACTTCCTTTATCATTTTATTTTTTTCCATTAAGATGCAATAATTTCATAATTTCTACAATGACAATAGGTGAGAAAATGAGTAATAACATCTCTATCATATTTCCTACTGGAAGTACTGGTACACTAAAGATATGACGTAATGCTGGAACAACTAGTATAATAATCATCAGTAAAGCTGAAATACCTACAGCAAGTAATAATTTTTTGTTACTTGTTATGCCTGTTTTGAAAATAGATTTGGTATTATTGCGTATATTAAACACATGTACAAGTTCTGATAAAGCAAGTACTGTAAATGCCATTGTTTGAGCAACTTCTACTTTTAATACTTCAGTTGATAATGAAGCAAGTTCTGGATTAGCAAGTCTCATTTCTTCTATTGTAGCATCTGGAGTTGCAAGACCTAATATAAATGCTACTAAAGTAATACCACCTATCATAATTCCTTGATATATAATTCTCCAAGTCATTCCTTTTGTGAAAATACCTTTATGTTTTTCAGGCTTTCTATTCATAATATCTTTTTCAGCCGGGTCTACTGCTAATGCTAATGCTGGTAGAGAATCTGTTACTAAATTAATCCATAATATATGAATCGGAAGTAATGGTTCTATTAAATTTACATCTATACCAAATAAGCTACTAAGCCAAGGAGTTAATAGCATAGCTACAAATATAATTACTATTTCTCCTACATTGCTAGATATTAAAAATTGAATTGCTTTTAATATATTATCATATATTCTTCTTCCTTCTTCTACTGCAGAAACTACCGTTGCAAAATTATCATCTGTTAAAATGACATCTGCTGCTTCTTTTGCAACATCTGTTCCAACCATTCCCATGGCACATCCAATGTCTGCTCTTTTTAATGCAGGGGCATCATTTACCCCGTCACCTGTCATAGCTACTATTTCACCATTTTTTTGCCATGCTTTAACAATTCTCACTTTATGTTCTGGGCTTACTCTTGCATATACACTATAATTTCTAATGTTGTTTTCTAATTCTTCTTGAGATAGTTTTTCTAATTCTGCTCCTGTAATTGCCTCTTCTTCTTTTTCTAATATGCCTAATTGTTTTGCTATGGCTGTTGCCGTAACCTTATGGTCACCTGTAATCATAACTGTTTTTATTCCTGCTGTTTTACATTTTTCAACGGCAAGCTTTGCTTCTTCTCTTGGTGGATCAATCATACCTACTAGCCCTACAAAACATAAATTACTTTCTATGGTTTGCATTTCTTCTGTAGTTGGTATATGATCTATTTCTTTATAGGCACATGCTAATACTCTCAAAGCCTCTTTTGCCATTTTTTCATTATTGCTTTGTATTGTAGGAATATATTCTTGTAAATTTTCCTTTTTCTCTCCGTTTTCTAAATAGCTATCACAACATTTTAGTAACTCATCTACTCCTCCTTTTGTGAATACCACATAATGTTCTCCTTCTTGATGAACTGTTGTCATTAGCTTTCTTGCTGAGTCAAAAGGCAGTTCCTGTTTACGAGGATATTGATGAAATATTTCTTTACTATATCCTAGTTGTAATCCCATATCTACTAATGCTGTTTCTGTTGGATCTCCTGTTAATGTATTATCTTCTCCTATTTTTGTATCATTACAAAGCATATTAATTTTCACTAATAAGTCTTCATCTTGTATATTTTCTTTATCTTGCATAGCATACATTTTTGAATTAACAAATAATTTTTGTACTGTCATTTTATTTTGTGTTAATGTTCCTGTCTTATCTGAACAGATAACTGTACTACTTCCTAGAGTTTCTACTGCTGGCAACTTTTTAATAATAGCATTTTTCTTTACCATTCTTTGCACACCTATTGCTAAAACAATAGTCGATACCGCTGCCAAACCTTCTGGAATTGCTGCAACAGCTAAGCTTACTGCTGTCATAAACATATCGATAGGTTCTTTACCATAACTTAACCCTATTATAAAAATAACAATACAAATGGCAATAGCAGCCATTCCTAAAGTTTTTCCTAGTTTATTTAACTTTTGTTGTAAAGGCGTAACGGTTTCTTCTGTATCGTTAATAATTTCTGCTATTTTCCCCACTTCTGTATTCATACCTGTTTCTACAACAATTCCTTTTCCTCTTCCGTAGGTAATTAAGCTAGAAGAAAATAGCATGTTGGTTCTATCTCCTATGCCTCTTTCTTCATTTGGTATGATTTCTTGAGATTTTTCTACAGGAACAGATTCTCCTGTTAACGAAGATTCTTGAGATTTTAAGTTTACTGCTTCTATAATTCTTAAATCTGCAGGAACATAGTCTCCTGTTTCTAAAATAACTACATCTCCTGGTACTAATTCTTTAGATGGTAATACTTGTAAACTTCCATTACGAACTACTTTTGCTGCATGGCTACTTAGTTTTTGCAAAGCTTCTAACGCTTTTTCTGCTTTACTTTCTTGTATAACTCCAATGATAGCATTTAATATAACAACAATTAAAATGATAATGGTATCTGTGACTCCTTCTCCTTCCATTACCCCAACAACTCCTGAAACGATTGCTGCTATAATTAAAATAATAATCATAAAATCTTTAAATTGTTCTAAAAATTTTACTAATATACTTTTTTTCTTCTTTTCTTTTAATTCATTAGTTCCATATTGTTTACGATTTTGTTCAACTTGCTCTAATGTTAGCCCTTGCTCTTTATCTGTATGTAATTTTTTTTCTATTTCGTCAATCTCTTTTGCATACCACTTTTCTTCCATTTTTTTCTTCCTTTCTTTTTCTATAGTATTTTTTCTTTCTTATTTTTTATACCCTATTTTAGCAAATATTGCAATATTTTTTACATAAATTTAAAAAGTATAATATACAAAAAAAACAGCCTACAAACTTTATAGTTCGTAAGTTGTTTTCATTTGGAGCAGGTAGCGGGAATCGAACCCGCATAGCCAGCTTGGAAGGCTGGAATTCTACCATTGAACTACACCTGCATCTGTATTTCCAGAACGATTTTAATTATACTAGGTTTATGAATAAAAGTCAATAGTTTTTTTAAATTTTTTTAATTTTGTATATTTTAAGTTAATTTACTTATATTAACCTAAATATCTAACTTATGACAGTAGTGTATTTTTAATAGAGAATATCTTATTTATACTTTACAAGATATTCTCTATGTATTTTTATTCATTAGTAAAATGTTCTATTGCTTTTTGTAGTTGTGTATCTTGACTTCTTTCTATATTATATATGTTAGCCTCTTCTGGTAAACTTACTTCTATATCTGGTGTGATACCTACATGATTGATTGTATTATGGTTTGGTGTAAAATATTCATCTGTTGTTAGTTTTATTCCACTTCCATCTGATAAGGTAAATATAGTTTGTATAACTCCTTTTCCATAGCTTTTTTCGCCAATGATGGTAGCTGCATCACATTCCTTTACTGCTCCTGCTAAAATTTCAGAAGCACTTGCTGTATTTTCATTAATTAAAATGGCTACTGGTACTGTTATGATTCTATCTTGTTTTGCCTTAGTTACTTCTTCTCCTTGTTTATTTTTTGTAATAAGTATGGTTTGATCTTTTTCTATCATTAAGTCTGCTATATCTACTGCTTCATCTACCATTCCTCCACCATTATTTCTTAAATCAATAATTAAAGATTGTATATTTTGTTTTGCCAATTCTTCATATTTTTGCTTAAATTCTTCATAGCAACCTTCGTCAAAAGATGTAATTTGTATGTATCCTATTCGATTTTCTAATACTTCGCCTTCTACATGACTTGTTTTTACTTGATTTCTAGTTATTTGTAATTGTATTTCTTCTCCATTTCTATCCACTGTTAATGTCATAGTAGTACCTGCTTCACCTTTTAGCTTTTCTGTTGCCTCGTTTAATTGTTCTCCTTTGTACTCTACACCATCTATTTTAGTAACAACATCTCCAGGTTGCATTCCTGCTTCTTCTGCCGGACCACCTTTCATAACTCCTACAATTAGTAGTTCATTATTTTCTGTATCATTAGCAATGTATACGCCTATTCCTACATATGTTCCCGTAGCTTCTTCTATATATTCTTGCATTTCATCTTTAGTAATATATTCTGAATATTCATCACCTAATCCATATACATATCCTTTTATGGCATAATCTAACATCTGCTCTTCATCTATTTCCCCAATATATTTTTGTTCTATGAAATTTTTAAGGTTATAAAAAGTTTTTCCTATAGAAGAGCTTTCTCCTGTATTGACAATATATTTAATACTATTTCCACCTAAAGCATCATATACCACAATTGAGGTAATAATTACAGTTATCACGATAGTTAAAGCTAATAACATAATTATTTTATATACATTTTGTTTCTTATCCATATTCGTTTCCTTTCCTTTATCCATTGTATGTACAAATTCTTAGTTTATTCATAGAGAAAAGGTAAAAGATTCATCTTCTACCCTCTGATAGCTATTATTGCACTGTATTTTGTTGGATTGTATTTGTATTTTCTGTACTTTCACTATTGTCTTCTCCTTTTAAATATGGTAATGGATTGGTTGGGCTACCATTTACTCTTACTTCAAAGTGTAAGTGTGGACCTGTTGAAACACCTGTAGAACCTACTTCCATAATCAAGTCTCCTTGCTTTACTTCTGTTCCCACAGTTGTTAAAATTTTTTGTCCATGTCCATATAATGTAGATATACCATTTCCATGATTAATCATAACACAATTTCCATAGCCTCCATACCAACCAGCCATGGTAACTACACCATCTGCGGCTGCAATTACAGGAGCTCCAAAGCCTGCATTTCCTATGTCTATTCCTGTATGATTTTTAATGACACCTTGTATAGGATGTTCTCTACTTCCATAAGGAGAAGTAATATATGTACCACTCTTTCCTATAGGCCATAGCATAACTCCGCCTGTATAATTTCCAGAATATTCTTGGTTAGAAGCTAATAAAATTAAGTTTTCAATTCTTTGTTCTTCTTCTTTATAGGCTTGAATTTGTTCTTGTAATGTTTTTTCTTCTTCTGATAAATTATTCATATAGCTTTGTTGTATAACCTTATTATTTTCCATTGTTACATAAGTTTGTTGTTGTTTTGCACGTAATACTTTTAAATTAGACTTTTGTTCTTCTAATTCTTGTTTTACTTTTTCTATGTTGTTTTTTTCTTGTTCAATAGTATCTAATAATTCTATATCCATTTCCACTAATTGTCTTAAAGAATAGTAGTTATTTAAAAAATCTATGATTCCATTAGAATCTAATAATACTTCTAAAAAAGATATTTCTCCTGTTTCGTACATAACTACCAAACGTTCTTCTGATAGTTTCTTATTTTCTTCGTACTTTTTTTGTTCTTCTTCTAATTTTTTATTATTTTCTTCAATTTTAACTTGCATTTCTTGTAGCTGTGTATCTAATGAAGCAATTTCCGTTTCTGCTTTGTTAATCGCATCATCTAATTCTTGTATTTTTACAACACTTGTTGATAATTCTTCTTGTACATATGTTAGTTTTTGTTCTGCTTCATTTTTTTGTGCTTGTACTTTACTTTGTTCCTCTTCTAATGTTTCTGCATTTACTTCTACGAAAGAAAATAAGCAGGAATTGATAAGAAAAATTGCTAATACTATCATAACTTTTAGTAATTTTTTATTTTTCATTCTTGCTTACCTCCTTTTATATTAACTTATGAAGCATCTGTTGCTCCTGCTGCAAATGTGAATACATCTGGTAAAAAGTCTAATGGGTCTAAGAAATCACTATTAAAGAAATCAGAGAATGAAGATGCTTGTCTAATTTCAAAATGTAAATGTGGACCTGTACTTCCTCCTGAATTTCCTGAAGTTGCAATTGTTTCTCCTTGTTCTACCCATTGCCCATCATAAATATGACTACTATCTAAGTGAGCGTATAAAGTGATATATCCATTATTATGAATGATGATAATATATGTACCATAACCTCCTGGATTTGTTGCGTTATATGCATAGCCTGGTGCAGATGCATATACTGGCTCATATCTAGCTCCTATATCTAGTCCTTTATGCCATCTTCCCCATCTTTTTTTAACTGTAGATGTTACTATTCTACAATCACAAGGCACGATAAAACTTCCATCATAATTAGCACCTGTACTTGGTCTTGAAGAGCTTCCTCCATTACTTGCTGCTTCTTGTTTTTTTCTTTCCTCTTCTGCTTTACGAATTGCTTCTTCGATTGCTCGATTAATAGATTCCATATTAGCCTGGTATTGGTCAATTTCTGCTTGTATAGCTTGCTCTTCTGCATTCAATGATGCTGCTTTAGCTTCTCTATCTGTTCTTTGTTGTTGTAATTCTACTGATTTTTGTTCTTCTTTTGCCTTTGTTGTTTCTACTTGTGCTTTTTCGTTTTCTAAATCTGTTTTACTTTGCTCTATTTCTTTTTGTTGTTTTTCTATGGTTTCTAATAATTCTTTGTCACACTCTACTAATTGGGATAAAGAATTATAGTTATTCAAGAAGTCTATCATACTTGTAGAATTTAATAAAATTTCTAAGTAAGAAATATCTCCTCTTTCATACATAACTACTAATCTTTCCTGTAATAACTTATAGCTTTCATCATATTCTTGTTGTTTTTGAACTAGTTCAGCTTCTTTTTGTGCTATAGAACTTTCTAAATTAGTAATTTGTTCTTGTAAACTGGTTAATTCTGCTTGGCTTTGGTTGATTAATACATCTAGTGCTTCAATTTCTGCAAGTGTTCCATCTAACTCTGTTCCTACTTCTTCTTTTTCAGCTTTCTTTTCATCAATTTGAGCTTGAATTGCATCTAAATCTGCTTGTGAGTAAGCAAATATAGAAAATGTTACACTGGTTAATAACATCATTATTAATAAAACAGATAAAATCTTTCGTTTCATTTTTTACATTCCTTTCGTTTATCTCTTTATTTATCTTATACTTCCAGATATTTTCTCATAGAAATGACACTTCCTAATACACCAATACCAATACCGATACCTAAGTATACAGTAAGTACTAATGGGAACATATCTGAGAAAGTTAATAACGTATAACTTACTTGTAATTCAGAAAGTGAAGTAGCTAATACATTATTGGTAATATAGGTATAACTTACTCCTACAATTAATATAGAAATCATTACAGAAATGATACCTATTATCATACCTTCTACAATGAAAGGCCAACGGATAAAGCCATTCGTTGCTCCTACATATTTCATAATAGAAATTTCTTTTCTTCTTGCATGAACCGTAAGTTTGATAGTATTTGCTATAATGAATATAGAAATGATAATGAGTAATACTAAAATTACAAGGGAAACAATTTGTATTCCATTAGCTATGTTCATTAGTTTATTAATTACATCTGACCTTAGTTCTACATTTTTTACCTTATCCATTTGCTCTATTTGTGCTTTAACTTCTTCTGCTTTAGATAAGTCTGTTAAATTTACGGCAAAAGAATCTGATAATGGATTATCTTCTTCAAACCCTTTTACAACTGCCTCTCCTAATCTTTGTTTCATAGAGTTTAATCCTTCTTCTTTAGAAACAAAGGTTACTTTTGCTACATTAGGTAATGCTTTTATTTCATCACCTATTTGCTGTATTTGCTCATCTGTTGTATCTTTATCTAAAAAAACTGACATTTCTTGTTCATTTTCTACTTCTTGTACCATATGATTAACGTTTTCTCCAATTAGGAAGAATAAACCAAATATCAGCATAGTTGCACACATAATTGCTATGGATGCTCCTGTTGATTTTTTATTTTTAAATGTATTTCTAAATCCTTCTCCTATTAAATATCCTAATACGCTATATTTCACTATCATAACCACCTTTTTTATCATCTCTAACAATTACGCCTTTATCGATTTGGATAACTCTTTTTTTCATTCTATCTACAATATCTTTCGCATGTGTTGCTACTACTACTGTTGTTCCTCTCATATTGATATCATTTAATAAAGTCATAATATCCCATGCTGTGTCAGGGTCTAAGTTTCCTGTTGGTTCATCTGCAATTAGCATAGAGGGATTATTAACTAAAGCTCTTGCTAGTGCAACCCTTTGTTGCTCTCCTCCTGATAATTCATTTGGATACATTTTTGCCTTTCCACTTAGTCCAACTAGTGAAAGCACCATTGGAACTTGTCTACGAATATGTCTTGGTG
>CALXJP010000064.1 GCA_944388655.1 uncultured Clostridia bacterium
ATGTAGTATTATTTAAATTTAATGTGTAATGTTTGTGTAATATTTTTGTTAAAAAAATGTAAATCTAAAAAAAGCAAAAAATATAAAAAAAAAAAAAAAAAAGAGGTAAACTATAAATAATGAATGAAAAAAATTAATCAAATGTATAATTATAGCAAAAAGAACAATAATAATAAAAAAAGAAAAGGAGAAAAATAGTATGAGAAGAGAATTAACAAAGAAAATAATAATAAGTATGATGATAATAATGTTATTGGTATTAGCAACTACTCAAGTATTGGCAACAGGTTCACCTATTCAAATTCCAGGGCTTGGAACAGATGCTAATGCTACTGCAAATACAACAACAAATACAGCAGCTAATACACAAACACCAACAACTAATACACCAGTACAAACACCTACTATTACAACTAATACAACAACTAACACTGCAGGAAGCACATATACCAATAATACGAATTTACCACAAACAGGTGATGCAAGTGATTATGCAATTTTCGCATTAATTATTGTTTTTGGAGTTTTTGCGGTATATACATTTAAAAAAGTAAGAGATTATAATATATAAGTAAATAAAAATAAAGCTAAACACATTTATCATTAGCTTTATTTTTTTTGCTTATGTTCTAGCTTTTACAATAACACGTGTACCATTAACATTATTGCAAGTAATTAAAGTAATTTCTTTATTACCTTGTGTATCTTGTGAGGTGCAAGATACATCATGATCTTCTACTTCGTATATAGCATAAACATAATAATTTAAGGTGTTTCCTTGTAAATTAGAAATTTGAATACAATCATTACTTTCAAGTGTATGAATTCTGCTAAACAATTTATTATCTACATAATTATGAGCAGCAATACAAAGGTTACCTACTTCATTCGGGTTAGGACCATAAAACTTGCAAGGAGCAACTTTTAAATTTTCCTTAGAAGTAAAAGATAGAATAGGATAGAATACATCTATTTTATCAATACGAATCATACCAATAACAAAAGGTAAATTGACACTTTCTTGTATAGCGTAGGAGCTAGAATAGGAAGAAGAACCAGCATATAAACTAGTAATACTAAATTTGTTGGCTAAAGATTGGGAAATTTGTTCATTTTTATACTTTTCTAATTCACGAAAAATGTAAATAAAAAATAGAATACTGCAAATAATAAGCAATAACAAAAATAGAATACTATATTTTTTATAAATTTTTTTCTTTTGAGCGCGAGTTAATATCACACTAACAATTTGATTCACAAAACTCACTTCCTTATGCATATAACATCTAATATTAGTATAAAACAAAAAAGAAAAAATATTTAAGTAATATTTGTTAAAGTAATACCCATATTTACGTTAAACTATTTAGAAAACCAAAAATTCATGTAAAATACTTGAAAAATCCACAACATAATGATATGATTTTAACGAATAAAAAGAAAGGAAACGTATGTATGAAAAGAAGAAAAGGAATTGTTTTAGCAGGAGGTAGTGCAACTAGATTGTATCCTTTAACCCTTGCTATATCCAAACAAATTATGCCAGTATATGATAAACCAATGATATATTATCCATTATCTGTTTTAATGCAAGCAGAAATACAAGAAATATTAATTATATCAACGCCAAGAGATATTGTCACATTTGAAGCTCTTTTAGGGGATGGCTCGCAATGGGGAATGCATTTTTCTTATAAAATTCAAGAAAAACCTAATGGATTAGCAGAAGCCTTTATTATAGGAGAAGACTTTATAGGAAAAGATAATGTAGCCATGATATTAGGTGATAACATGTTTTATGGAGAGCACTTAGAACATGTATTAAAAAGAGCTAATGCTAGAGAAGAAGAAGCAACTATTTTTGGTTATTATGTAAAAGACCCAAAAGCTTATGGTGTAGTAGAAATCAATAAAGAAGGACATGCCGTATCCATTGAGGAAAAACCAGAAAAACCAAAATCTAACTATGCAGTACCAGGACTATATTTTTATACGAATGATGTAGTAAAAATTGCGAAAAATGTAAAACCTTCAGCAAGAGGAGAACTAGAAATAACTACAGTTAATGAAGAATATATGAAACAGGGTAAATTAACAGTAGAAAAATTAGGAAGAGGAATGACTTGGTTTGATACGGGTACACATGATGCTTTACTAGAAACAGCAAGTTTTGTACAGACCATAGAAAAAAGACAAGGTATGCAAGTATGTTGTCCAGAAGAAATTGCCTACAAAAAAGGTTGGATTTCTAAAGAACAATTATTAGAACTATCTAAAAAGTATATGAAAACAGAATATGGAGTATATTTACAAGATTTAGCAGAAGATAGATTTACAGAAGAATAAGAAAGGAAGTAGAAATTATGGGAAAATTTGAAAAACAAGAAACCGGAATTGAAGGATTATATGTATTAAAACCAACAGTTTTTGAAGATAATAGAGGTTTTTTCATGGAATCTTATAACAAAAAAGACTTTGAAGAAATAGGAATTCCTAATGAATTTGTACAAGATAATCATTCAAAATCTAGCAAAGGAGTATTAAGAGGTTTACATTTTCAAAAACAATATCCACAATCTAAACTAGTAAGAGTAATAAAAGGAGAAGTATATGATGTAGCAGTAGACCTAAGAAAAAATTCTCAAACATATGGAAAATATTATGGGGTAATTCTTTCAGAGAAAAATAAATTGCAATTCTTCATTCCTAAAGGATTTGCCCATGGATTTTTAGTACTATCAGATGAAGCGGAATTTGTTTATAAATGTGATGATTTTTATCATCCAGGGGATGAAGGTGGTCTTATTTGGAATGATAAAACCATTCATATAAATTGGCCTTTAGAAAAAGTAGGAGGAGAGCAGCATTTAATACAATCTGAAAAAGATACAAAATGGCCATCATTTGAAAAATAAAGGAGAAAGTTATGAAAAATATAGTAGTTACAGGTGCAGCAGGTTTTATAGGTGCTAATTTTGCAGAATATTTTGTCAAAAAGCATCCAGAATATCACATAATTGTAGTAGATAAATTAACCTATGCAGGGAAAAAAGAAAATTTAAGAAATGTAATAAATCAAATTGATTTTGAACAAGCAGATATTTGTGATTTTGATAAGATGACAGAAATATTTGATAAATACAATGTAGAAGGAGTAATCCATTTTGCAGCAGAATCTCATGTAGATAATAGCATTAAAACACCATTTATATTTACACAGACAAATGTATTAGGAACCCATACTTTGCTAGAAGTAGCAAAAAGAAAATGGGGAGAAGGAAGTCCTAATAAATTTATGCATATTTCTACAGATGAAGTATATGGGGCTTTAGGAGAAGAAGGATATTTTACAGAGACCTCTCCCATCAATCCAAGTAGTCCTTATTCTGCATCAAAAGCAAGCTCAGATTTACTTGTAAAGGCATACCATGAAACATTTAAAATGAATGTCAATATTACTAACTGTTCTAACAATTATGGTCCATACCAGCATCACGAAAAATTAATTCCACATATGATTAAATTAGCACTAAATAATGAAAAACTACCAGTATATGGAACAGGGAAAAATATTCGCGATTGGTTATATGTAGAAGATCATTGTGAAGCTATCGACTTAGTTTTTCATAAAGGAAGAAATGGAGAAAGATATAACATAGGAGGACATAACGAAAAAAGAAATATTGAAATTGTAAAGCTAATTTTACAGAGATTAGGAAAGCCTGAAAGTTTAATTACTTACGTAGAAGATAGAAAAGGACATGATTATCGTTATGCAATCGATCCTACTAAAATTAGTACAGAACTTGGCTGGCTTCCTAAAACAAAATTTGAAGAGGGAATAGTCAAAACAATTGACTGGTATCTAGCCAATCCAGAATGGTTAAAATAAAGAATAGAAGGTGCAAAAAATGAAGAAAATAACAATTATTATACCAGCATATAACGAAGAAGAAGCATTACCATATTTATATGAACGTTTAGAAAAACTAATGAAAGAAATACAAAACTATGAATTCGAAGTACTATTTGTAGATGATGGAAGCAAAGATAAAACGTTAGAAATTATAAAAGAGATGAGAGAGTATGATAAACGTATTAATTATGTTACTTTCTCAAGAAACTTTGGAAAAGAAATCGCTATGCTTGCCGGTTTAGACTATGCAACAGGAGATGCAGTAATCTTCATGGATGCAGATTTGCAAGATCCACCAGAATTAATTCCAGAATTAATTCAATATTGGGAACAAGGCTATGATGATGTATATGCCAAAAGAAGTAGTAGAAAAGGAGAAACATGGCTTAAAAAATTTACTTCTAAAATGTACTATAAAGTATTACAAAGTCTAACCAGAATAGAAATACAAAAAGATACAGGGGATTTTCGTTTATTAGATAAGAGATGTGTGAATGCCTTACGAAAATTACGCGAATCTCAAAGATGTTCTAAAAGTATGTTTAGCTGGATAGGATACAAGAAAAAAGAAGTAATGTATGAAAGAGATCCACGCATTGCCGGAAAAACAAAGTGGAATTATAAAAAATTAATAGATTTAGCCATTGATGGAATTACATCTTTTACTACTTCTCCACTTAGAATTTCTACATATTTAGCAATACCAACATTCTTAGTATTATTCATATATTTTATATATGTTATTGTCAAATGCATTACACAAAATGTTGCTATACAAGCATTTCAAGCTACAATTCTATTAATTTTATTTTTCTCAGGAATACAAATATTACTATTTGGAATTGTAGGAGAATACTTAGGACGCATCTTTAATGAAACCAAAAATAGACCACTTTATTTTGTAGATGAATATAATGGCAAAAAAGAAATGAATGAATAAGAAGGGGTTTTTCAATGAATTTTGAAGAAGAAAGAATAATCAGTCCAGAACTAGAAGATGTTCAAGAAGAACGAATAGAAAACACATTACGACCAAAAACCTTAGAAGAA
Organism: uncultured Clostridia bacterium; assembly: GCA_944388655.1. Lineage (GTDB taxonomy): Bacteria > Bacillota > Clostridia > TANB77 > CAG-508 > UMGS1663. The sequence continues at coordinate 4,967 of CALXJP010000064.1, forward strand.
TATATTGGTCAAAATAAAGTAAAGGAAAATATGAAAATTTACATAGAGGCTGCCAAAAAAAGAGGGGAGCCTCTTGACCATGTTTTATTATATGGACCGCCAGGATTAGGAAAAACAACACTTGCTAATATTATTTCTAATGAAATGAATTCCAACATCAAAATTACATCAGGGCCAGCAATAGAAAAGCCAGGCGACTTAGCAGCAATATTAACTAACTTATCAGCTTTTGATGTATTATTTATAGATGAAATTCATCGTTTAAATAAAAGTGTAGAAGAAATTTTATATCCTGCATTAGAAGACTATACTTTAGATATTATTATAGGAAAAGGACCAAGTGCTAGGTCAATTCGACTAGATTTGCCAAAATTTACTTTAATAGGAGCTACAACCAAAGCAGGCTCTTTAGCAACACCATTAAGAGATAGATTTGGCATTGTGCATCGCTTAGAGTTATATGAGCCAGCAGATTTAGCTACCATTGTTAAAAGATCAGCTCGTATTTTAGAAATAGAAATAGACGAAAAATCTGCTTTGGAAATAGCTAGACGTTCACGAGGAACACCAAGAATAGCTAATCGATTATTAAAAAGAGTAAGAGACTATGCATCAGTTTTAGGAGATGGAAATATAGATTTAAAAATAACAAAATTAGCCTTAAACCATTTAGAAATAGATGAAATGGGATTAGATGAAATAGACAGAAAATTATTAGAAACCATGATAGTAAAATATCAAGGAAAACCTGTAGGAATAGAGACATTAGCCACTACGGTAGGAGAAGAAATAGATACCATAGAAGATGTATATGAACCCTATTTAATACAAATTGGTTTTATTGCAAGAACACCAAGAGGCAGAATACCTTTACCAGAAGCATATAGTCATATGGGATTTCCTTTTACAGAAAAATAACACGAAAGAAAGGAATAATAAAACATGAGTACTTGGATAAAAAACAACACTCTTAAAATTTTATATGGAATAGTTGCTTTAGTAATAGCAATTCCTTTTATACAATATATTGTAGAACATAAAACAATTTTTAACTATATCTATGTCAATAGCTTTACAGCTTCAAAATATGGACAAGAGCATACTCTATTAAATACCATACTATATGTATCCTGTTTTGCTGTGTTATTTTTACTATATTTTGCCATCATAAAAAATAGAAAAAAGCTATTTAAAAATATAAAACAAATTCTAATATTTGTTGGTATTATGAGTATCATTTTTGCCTGTATTATTCCGGTTACCAGTTTAGATGTGTATTCATACATTGGAACAGGTTGGATAGATGCACATTATCAGGAAAATCCCTATTATACATCAGTTAATGATATAAGAGAACAAATAGAACCAGAACATTATGATAAAATGCTTTTAAAAGTAGCAGCATGTTGGATGGATGAACCTGTAGTATATGGACCTGTTTGGGCTTTTTTATGTAAAATATTAACTTCTTTTTCTGGAGGAAGTATAGACATAGCTTTATTGATTTTTAAAGTAGCAGCCATATTAGCTGTTATTGCTTGTACATGGTTAATATATCAAATAACCAATAAAAAGATTTTTGCTATATTATTTGGTTTAAATCCACTCATTCTATTTGAAGCAATTGCTAATGTACATAATGATATATTTTTTATCTTCTTTATATTATTAGGAATTTATTTTGCAATTAAAAGTAAAAAATTATGGCTTGCTATAATATTTTTAGCAATAGCAACCGGAATCAAATATATGAGTGTTATTCTTATTCCATTTATAGTACTATATGCATTAAGAAATGAACCATTAAAAACAAAATTAGTAAAAATATTTGCATATGCTTTAGAATTCATAATAGTTATCACAGCATGTTATGCAATATATATGCAAGACTTTCAAGTACTTTCTGGAATTTTAGTACAACAAGATAAATACGAACGCTCTATCTTTTTATTATTATATACAATGATAGGAAATGAGCAAGTGATAGACATATTAAAAGCTATCACTTTAGGAATTTTTGCATTAATATATATAATTGTTATAGGAAAGCTCATTTTGGGAAAGTCCCAACAAAAGATTACATTTAAGAAATTCATGGAAAAACAGCAATTATTTTTATGGGCATTTTTATTTATATTAATAACCAACTTTAATGCATGGTATTTATTATGGCTATTTCCAACCATTATGTGGCAAAAGCCAGAAAATATAAGATTAATACTATGTTTTACTATAGGGGGAATTATGGCATATAGTATTACCTATTTTACACAAATAGATAGCAGACCAATGGGAATTCCCTTTTTCTTTATCATGCTAGTGGTAACAGCATGTACTTATGGTATATGGTGGGGAATGAGAAAGAAAAAAATAGCTATTACATAAAGAAAGGAAAAAATATGAAATTATTATTACATACTTGCTGTGCACCTTGTAGTGTGTACTGTATAGATTCACTAAGAGAAGAAAAAATAGAACCTACGGTATTTTGGTATAATCCGAATATTCATCCTTATCAAGAATATAAAGCAAGAAGAGATTGTTTAAAAGAATATACAAAAAGCATTGGAGTAGAAGCCATCTTCGAAGAAGACTATGGCTTAGATAACTTTTGCAAAGCAGTAGTACATGATTTAGAAAATAGATGTACTACCTATTGTTATCCAGTAAGATTAGCTAAAACTATGCAATATGCTAAGGAACATGGATTTGATACGGTAAGTACCACACTTTTAGTAAGTCCTTATCAAAAACATGATGATATAAGAAAAATAGGGGAAGATTTAGCTAAAAAGTATGGAGTTTCCTTTTTATATAGAGATTTCCGCATAGGCTTTAGAGAAGGACAAAATAAAGCAAGAGAATTGGGATTATATATGCAAAAATATTGTGGATGTATTTTTTCAGAGGAAGATAGGTATAGTAAGCAGATTGAGAAGGATAAGGAAACAATTATCCATAATATCAAAAAATAAGAGAAAGCAGGTAATATTACATTAGAAGAAAATGCAACTATCCGAAATTTTGAGATAGTTCAAAAAGAAGAAAATAGAAAAATATAACAAATTAAATAAACTAAGATGTAAAGGAAAATCAAATGAAAGAAGTATTAGTTTTATTTTCAGGTGGAAAAGACTCTTTTTTATCTACTTTAATAGCTTTAGAAAAAGAATGTAAAGTTCATACAGTTACATTTCAAAATGGATTAGAATTAAAGTTAAAAAATGTACTGATAGGAGCAAAGAGAATTCAAAAAAAATATGGAAAAGATAGAATCAATATAATAGGAATCAAAAATATTGAAGCTATATGGAGAGAATTAATATGTGAATTTTATAATTGGGATATACAAAGTATACTGAATCGTTTTGGAAAAATGACAATATCACAATATAATTGTTTATCCTGCAGATTAGCTATGTATATTGCTTCTATTATTATTTGTAAAACAAACCATATAGAATGTGTAATAGATGGAGCAAGAAAGAGTCAACTATTTGCAATAGAACAACCAAAAATGATTCAAAAATTTAAGCAATTATTTCAAGAAAATAATTTAACCATTGAATATCCATTATTATATAAAGATAATGATTTTCAAATAAAAAATGAAATATTAGCAAGAGGTTTTATACCTAAAATGAATGAAGCACAATGCTTATTAGGTATGCCAATTGCAAAAGATGGTGTGAGTCAAGAGATATTAGAAGGAATGATAAATGTATATGATAAATATTTATATGCTAAAACAAAACAATTGATAAACCAATATAAAAATATCACTTTTGAAGGAGAATATTTGTAATGGATAATAGAAGTGACAAGTTTGTTTTTGTTCCTTTTTGCTTAATGGCACAAGCATATCAAGCACAAGATATTGTAAAATATGAATGGAAAAGTGCAATAATGCCTTTTATGCAAGTATTATTAGAAAATCATATCAATATTATCCAAATGCCATGTGCAGAAGTAGAGTTCCAAAACGAGTTAATTAGAAAACCAAAAGGAATTAGTAAATATGATACAATAGAATTTAATAATCATTGTGAAAAATTAGCAAATCAAGTAGCTTGCCAAGTTGATTTAATACTAAAGTCAAATTATAAGGTTATTGCTATATTGGGAATAGAACAATCACCGTCATGTTGTGTGAATTATATATATACCAATCAAGGAATGCAGAAAAGAAAGGGAATATTTATACAAAAATTATATGATAAAATAAAATCATATCATATCCCTATAATTGGCATTAATAGAAAATATATAAAAAAATCATTAGAAGAATTAAAAGAAATTGTAGGTAGTGAAAACTAAAAATAATGTATAGGAGTTACAAATGCAAGAAAGTAAAATAAGAGAAAAATATCAAAGAGATGATGAACAAGACTTAAGAGGAACTAATGTTGGAGCAATGGATAGATTTATAGAAATGCTAAAATTACATGAAAACAATGATGATTCTAGAATAAGAAATATTGTAGAAAATATTATGTGTATAGATAAAGTAGCACCTAATTTTACTATATTTGAAGGTGAAAAATGTTATTTTATGCATAATTTTAAAGCATATCAGATTTCTAGAGATACAAATATGCTTGTTGCTACTCACGAATTTGGACATGCTATATTATCGATTATGAATCAAACAACAGTACCTGAAAACTATGACAAAATCATTGAAGAAGCAAAAACACATGCACTTAATCCAGAAAATAAAGAGAATTTTAAACAATATATACAGTATCTTTGTGGAAAGACAGATGAAAAGGAACAAAGAACAGAGGCTGAAAAAGGACCTGTATCAGACATAATCAGTTCTATATTTCAATTGCCAGGATTAAGAGTTGGAACTTATGATAATGTTTGCTATTTTCCATCTAGTCACAGTAGAGACTATTATTATGATAAAGAACATAACAAACCCAATACAGAACGTATATTTGATGAAGATTTTGCTAATTATTATTCTTTAAAAGTCAATCAGTGTACAAAAGAAATAGAAATTATTAGAAATCTATTTGGAGATGAATTGATACAAACAATGGAGAAAGAATTAGATAAAATCTCTGAAAAAATATTACAAATACAAAAATTAGATAAAGAAGAAGTAGTAACCCCTATAGAACAAATAAAAAAAGCCATTATTTTTACTAGGCAAAGTGAAACAGAAACTATAGAAATAGCACAAAAAAAGGAAAAAGCAAAAGAAGAGAAAGAAGGAAGAAGTATATGAATGAAATTTCAGTACAATCTGCTACACAATTAAATAAAATATTATCTTTTTTAACACAAGAGGATAAGCAAAAAATTCCGGCAGATATGATACGTATACTAGAAAAGAAGGCAGATACACAGATAGATACGAAAATAAATAAAATAAGTGATATAGATGAAGAAAATATCTTACCTGAAACAAGAAAGTATTTAGCCTATATATTTTTAAACTACCTAGCAACCGAAGAAGAAAAGAAAGAATATAGCATTATTCTAAAAAATAATGAACGACAATATCAAAACTATTTAAAGAAGAAATTTAATCCAGAAAATATATTTATCAGTAAACAAAAAAATATAAAAAATGAAAGTATCGAAGAAAAACAGAATTTGCCAGTAGTAAGTAAAAAGAACATATTTCAATGGATTTGGGAAAAATTAAAAAGAATAGGAAGAAAAAAGATATGATACAAATTATATTTAATAAAAAGCAACATCAGGCAGAGGCATATGATGATGATAAAAAAATAGGAGAATGCTGTTTTATAGAATCAGAAGAAACATGGAATATTGTGCATACGGGAGTTAGCAAAGAGTATCAAGGACAGGGCATTGCAAGAAAACTAGTAGAAAATGTTATAGAAAATGCCAAAAAATATCATAAAAATATTGTAGCAGAATGTTCTTATGCAAAAAGAATAATAGGCAAATAGATGGGAGAATACAAAGTGGAAAATCAAGTTACATATAAAGAAGTAGATCATTTTTTCTCAGAAATGTTAGGAAAACCGGATATCATTTATCAAGAAACTGACTATACATTAAAAGATACTAAAGGAAGAGGCATGTTATATTATCCAAAATGTATAGGAAATTTAATTCATACAGATGCTGTAAAAAGATTAGCAAGAATATTACAAACAGGAGCTATTATATATCAATTCCCTAATATGTACCATACCAGACTAGAACATTCTAAGGGAACATATTATAGAACGTTAGAATTATTATTAAAACTGTATTCACAAGAAGATATAAAAGAATTTATCCATAAAAATCATTATCAAAAATATATGATAGCAGAATTAGTAAGAGCATTATTGCATGATGTAGGACATGCACCATTTTCACATACTATGGAGACAGTATGTAATTTACCTAAAGGATTTCATGAGGACATAGGAATGAGATTAATCAAAGAAGATCAACAATTAAGAGAAGCTTTAGAAAAAATATATCCTAATTTGGCAGAGAGCATAGAAGAAGTAGATAAACGAAATTTTTTGGGATTAAATCGATTATTTGAAGGACAGATTGATGTAGATAGGGGAGATTTTTTACCTAGAGATAGTTTTTTTGCCAATGTTGATGTAGAAAAAAATTCAAAAATTGTATCAGAACTATTTAACCATGTATCATTAGGAAAAATAACAGATGCCAATGGAAAAACAAACATTGTTCCTATTTTTGATGCAAACCAAATACAAAATATAGAAACTTTTTTAGAAAATAGATTTCAGAACTACAAAAACATTTATTACAACCCAAAGGCTGATAGCTATGAATTTATATTTAAAGCTTTTGCTAATAGATTGGTAAATGGAAAAGAAGAATATAAGTTGAAAAAATTTTTAGCACATAATATAAATAAAACACCAGAAGAGGTAGATTTGCAAGAATATGTTAGCTATGATGATGTTGAATTTATGAAGGGAATGATAGAAGTTTCAGAACAAACGAAAGATCCTATATTACAAAAACTAGCATTATTATCATTACCATCACAAGAAACTGTAGAAAATATATTTTATGGACTTATGATATCCAGTGAGCAAGTTGACGAAGAAGGTAATCGAAAAAATACAGGAGAATCAGATGAAATTTTTATACAAAAACTAATAGCAATGAAAGAAAAAAAGAATTTATATCAAGAATATGTTACTATATTAAATAGTAGTCATACAGAAGATATAAGTATAGTAAAGGAAAAATTAAAACAACAATTACAAATTTCAGATGAAGAATTAGAAAAAATAGGAATTATTTCTTGGCAGAAAAAAGTTGCATCTTATAAACAAAAACCAGGAGAAGAAATTTATATAAAAGATGAAGAGGGGAAAGTATACGAATATACAGATTACCCAAAAAGAAAATCATCCATACAAGAAGAAACAGTAGCAGCATTATTTATACTAACTCCTTTATTGGAGGCTAACGGCTACAGTAACCAACAAATCGAGCAAATACGAGCAATAGTGGAAGAATATAATAGGCATTTACTAGAAGAAGAAAGAGAATAAATTCATATACAAATTATTGAATAGATGAATAAAAAAGTAGATAATTTGAAAAAAATATGATATAGTGGTAACGATAAAATCAAAAAGAAAAGGAAAGAAATATGAGTAAATTATTATTAATAGACGGAAATAGTATTATGAATAGAGCCTTTTATGGCATAATGGGTTCAAAAATGCTTACTACCACAGATGGTACATATACCAATGCCATTTATGGCTTTTTAGCCATATTATTTAAAGTAACAGAGGAATTTAAACCAGAATATATGGCAGTAACCTTTGACTTAAAAGGAAAAACAAAAAGACATGAAATGTATGAAAAATATAAGGCAAATCGAAAAGGAATGCCAGAAGAATTGCGTCAACAAATGCCGATTATTAAAGAAATATTAAAAGCTATGAATATTGCCATTATTGAAAAAGAAGGATATGAAGGTGATGACATTATAGGGACTATATCTAAAATGGCAGAAAAACAAGGGTTAGAAGTTATTATTCTATCAGGAGATAGAGATACCTTTCAACTTGCTTCAGACAAAATCACCATTCATATACCTCGTACAAAAATGGGAAAAACAGAAGTAGATGATTTTGATAAAGCAAAAGTAATGGAAACTTATGGAATAGAACCACATAAATTAATAGAAGTAAAAGGATTAATGGGAGATACATCAGATAACATCCCCGGTGTACCAGGAGTTGGAGAAAAAACGGCTCTTGCATTAATTCAAGAATATGGCTCTATAGAAAATATGTATCATCTATTAGAAAAAGAAGAAGCACCAACTATCAAAGGCAAAACAAGAGAAAAGTTATTAGAAAATAAAGAGCTAGCTTTTTTATCAAAGCAATTAGGCACTATCAATACACGGAGTTCCTTTACAAGATGAGTTACCCAATGAAAACCTAGAAATATTGCAAGTAAAGCCATGGGATAATGAGAAAGTTTTACAAAAATTTCAAGAACTAAAATTTAATCGATATATTGAGCGTTTTCATTTGAGAGAAAATGTGTCAAATCATACAACAGAATCTTCAAAAGTAAATATAGAAATAGAAGAAGAACCAGAAAAATATCAGGAAAAACTAATAGAACAAATTAAACAAAATCAAAAAATGTATTTCTATATACAAACACAAGAAGATGCAGAAAGTATTATTCATAAAAAAATAAAAAAAATATGGATATGGCAAGAAAACAAAGTATATTCTTATGAAACAATAGAAAACTTACAACACATTTTACAAGACAAAAATATTAAAAAAATTAGTTATCACATCAGTGAAAGTTATATCCTTTTCAAAGAAAGAGGAATTACATTACAAGGCATATATTTAGACGAAAAAGTAGCAGCATATTTACTAAATCCAACTAGTGGCAAATATGAAATTACAGATATAGCAGAACAATATTTAGGAGACAATTTAGAAGACTATATGGAATCACAACAAAAAGAAGAACATAATGCACAACTTACACTGTTTACGCAAGAAGAAGAAAAAGAGCAAGAAGAAGCAAATAAAAAGAAATATGCTTTTATAGTCAATAGCATAGCCAAACTAGAAAGTGTTTTAACAAGCAAAATAGAAGAAGTAGAAGAAAAAGATTTATTACAAAATATAGAAACACCACTCATAGCAGTACTAGCACAAATGCAATACAATGGAATGTATGTAGATAAGCAAGAATTAACAGAGTTTGGAAATCAATTAAAAGAAGGATTAGAAAAATTAACAAAAGAAATCTACAATTTAGCAGGAGAAGAATTTAATATTAAATCTACACAACAGTTAGGGCAAATATTATTTGAAAAATTAAATCTAACTACTTCCAAAAAAAGAAAAACAGGTTATGCAACAGATGTAGATGCATTAGAAAAAATTCGAAATGAACATCCTATTGTAGAAAAAATATTAGAATATAGAAGTTTAACCAAATTGAATTCTACGTATGTAGAAGGATTAATTCCCTATATTCATCCAAAAACAGGACGTATTCATTCATACTTTCACCAAACAGTTACAGCAACAGGAAGAATTAGCTCATCAGATCCCAATTTGCAAAACATTCCTACAAGAATAGAATTTGGAAAAAGGTTAAGAAAAGTATTTAAACCAAAAGAAGGCTATATTTACATTGATGCAGATTACTCACAAATCGAATTAAGGGTACTTGCTCATATGTCACAAGATGCGCATATGCTAAAAGCATTTAGAGAAGGAGAAGATATTCACGCTCAAGCAGCATCTAAAGTTTTAGGTATTCCTATAAAAGAAGTTACGAAAGAACAAAGATCAAGAGCAAAAGCAGTCAACTTTGGTATTGTATATGGAATTAGCGACTACGGCTTGTCAGAGCAAATAGGAACATCAGTTAAAGAGGCAAAACAATATATTGCACAATACTTAAAAAAATATGCAGGTATAAAAAAATATATGGATAATGTAGTAGCAGAAGCAAAAGAAAAAGGCTATGTAGAAACCATTTTTCATCGTAAAAGATATATTCCTGAATTACAATCTAGTAATTATATGGTTCGCCAATTTGGAACAAGAGCAGCCATGAATATGCCTATACAAGGAACAGCAGCAGACATTATGAAAATAGCAATGCAATCAGTACAACAACAACTACAAGAACAGCAAATAGATGCAAAACTTGTTCTACAAGTGCATGATGAATTGATTTTAGAAGCCAAAATAGAACAAAAAGAAGAAGCAAAACAAATACTCAAAAATTGCATGGAAAATGCTATTGAGTTAACCGTTCCTTTAGAAGTAGAAGTATCAGAAGCAAGCAATTGGTATGAAGCAAAATAAAAATTTCTAAAGAAAAAGGAGAGAAACAAAGCGTGTTAAAGAAAAATAAAAAAATGATAATAATTATAATTATGATTCTTATCATAGCCATTCTACTATTGGGAGTATGGAGAGTACAAGATATTGTACTTAAGAAAATTTATCGTACAGATTACGCAGAATTTGTTATTCCTAATGCAGAAAAAAATGGATTAGACCCATATTTTGTATTTGCCATAATAAAAACAGAAAGTAATTTTAAAGCAGGAGATACATCTGCTAGTGGAGCAATTGGTCTTATGCAATTATTACCAGAAACAGCCATAGAAGAAGGAAAGAACATAGGCGAAGATATTATAGTAAAACAACAATTATATGATGCAGAAACCAATATAAAAATAGGAACAAGCTATTATGCCAAATTACAAGAAAAATACAAAAACGAATTAGTAGCACTAGCAGCATATAATGCAGGAATGGGAAGAGTAGATGAATGGATTAGCCAAGGCATTATTAAGCCAGATGGTTCAGATATAGAAAATATTCCCTATAAAGAAACATTAAATTATGTTCGTAAAATAGAAAGGGATTATGAAATTTATCAAAGTTTATATGAATAAGGAGGAAAAAATATGTCAGTATTAGTAACAGGAGGAGCAGGCTTTATAGGAAGTCATACGGTTGTAGAATTATTAAACGCAGGAGAAAAAGTGATAATCATAGATAATTTCTATAACAGTAAGCCAAGCGTTTTAGAAGCAATTAAAACCATTACAGGGAAAGATTTTACATTTTACGAAATAGATTATTTAGATAGAAAAGCTTTAGAAAGAGTATTTGAAGAAAATCCAGATATAGATTCTGTTATTAATTTTGCAGGGTATAAAGCAGTAGGAGAATCAGTAAAAAAGCCAATAGAATATTATACCAATAATATATCAGGTGCCTTGGTATTATTAGATACCATGAGAAAATATCATGTAAAGAAATTTGTATTTAGTTCTTCTGCAACTGTATATGGAGAACCCGAAAGAATACCTTTAACAGAAGATTGTAAAACAGGAGGAACAACCAATCCTTATGGAACAACAAAACTATTTATTGAACAAATATTAAAAGATATTTATGCTTCAGACAATAGTTGGGATATTGCTATATTAAGATATTTTAATCCTGTTGGAGCACATGAAAGTGGATTAATAGGGGAAGAACCACAAGGCATTCCTAATAACTTAATGCCATATATAGCAAGAGTAGCAGCAGGAACATTACATGAATTATCTGTTTTTGGTAATGACTATGACACTAAGGATGGAACAGGTGTAAGAGACTATATTCATGTTGTAGACTTAGCAAAAGGACATTTGAAAGCGATTGAAAAATTAAATAAAGAAAAATCAGGGTTATATATATATAATTTAGGAACTGGTGTAGGTTATAGTGTATTAGATATGGTAAAAGCTTTTGAAAAAGCAACAGGAAAGAAAGTACCATATAAAATTGCACCAAGAAGAGAAGGAGATATTGCTACTTGCTATTCCGACCCTAAAAAAGCAAAAGAAGAATTAGGATGGGAAGCTACTAAAACATTAGAAGATATGTGTAAAGATTCTTGGCATTATATAGAAAAACATATGCAGTAAGTAGATAAAAAAGTTGTCTAAAAAAGGAAAATAAAAAAGGCAACTTTTTTTATTATTTTGTAGAAAAATGATAAAAATAAAACATAAACATAATATTTAGACAAATAATGACAAAGTTTGCATAATGAAAACATATGATGTAAATGTGGATAAGTTGTATTGGGAAAAGCTTGGTATAAAATTATCAACAGAGTTATCCACATTATCCACATATTGTGGATAAAATAAAAAAATAAAAAATAAGTTACATAAAAACAAAAATACATAAATCGATTTTCCTAAAATAGAGAAAAAATTCAATTCAAAAAAACTTGCATTTCCTAAAAAAATGTGTTAATATAGGAACATATGAAAAGCCAAAGAACAAGCAAAGTATATTTTAGAAAAGGTATTACAGAGAAAGAAACATAAAAAGCTGCGAGTTTCTATATCACTAAAATAGAAAATTCACTTGGGAGGTCTACTTTTGAAATCATAGTAGAAAGTAAGCGTAAACCTTGCGTTAAAAGGAAATGAAGGTTAATTTTTTAGATTAACGAAAATAGGTGGTACCACGAACGTGAAAAATACTAACGGTTCGTCCTATTGCATACACTATATGCAAAGGATGAATCGTTTTTTGTTGCTTTGCATAAAAAGGAGGATTTTAAATGGAAGAACAAATTAAAAGCATGCAGGAAGAAGCTATGCAAGAATTAAAACAAGTAAAAGAGCAAAAAGAACTAAATGAAATAAGAGTGAAATTCTTAGGTAAAAAAGGAAAATTGACAGCTATTTTAAGGGGAATGGGAGCTCTAAGTAAAGAAGAAAGACCAAGAATAGGAAGTTTAGCTAATGAAGTAAGAGATACTATTGAAAATATCATTCAAGAAAAAGAAATATACTTTGAAAGACAAGCAATGGAAGAAAAACTAGAAAAAGAGACAATAGATATTACTCTTCCAAGTAAAAAAATACGTACAGGAAGTAAACACCCAATTAATCGTGTTATTGAAGAGATTGAAGACATTTTTGTATCTATGGGATATGATGTTATGTCTGGCCCAGAATTAGAAACAGATGAATATTGTTTTGAAAGATTAAATTTACCAAAAGGACATCCAGCAAGAGATATGCAAGACAGTTTCTATATTACAGAAGAATATTTATTAAGAACACAAACTTCCTCTGTACAAGCAAGAACTATGATGGCAAACAAAGAAAAAACACCTATTAGAATGATATGCCCAGGAAAAACATATAGAAGAGAAGATGATGCAACGCATTCTCATCAATTTGGTCAAGTGGAAGGATTAGTAATAGATAAAGACATTACTTTGGCTCATTTAAAAGGAACATTAGAAGAATTTGTTAAAAGAATGTTAGGAGAAAATTTACAATTAAGATTTAGACCAAGTTATTTTCCTTTTACAGAACCATCTTATGAAGTAGATGTAAGTTGTTTTAAATGTGGAGGAAAAGGATGTAACCTTTGTAAACAAACAGGATGGATTGAAATTTTAGGTTCAGGAATGGTACATCCTCATGTATTACAAATGAATGGATATGATCCAGAAAAATATAGTGGTTTTGCCTTTGGAACAGGACTAGATAGATTAGCTATGTTTAAATATGGAATTACAGATGTTCGTTTATTATATACCAATGATGTGAGATTCTTAAATCAATTTAATAGAAAGGATGTGGATTAATATGAAGTTAAGTACTAATTTTGTAAAAGATTATGTAGACATTGCTGTAGAAAATGAAGAAGAATTAAAAAAATTAGCAGAAGATATGACAAGAGTAGGAAATGAATATGATAGTGCCAAAATGTTAATTCCTGCAACCAAATTAGTAATTGGAGAAATTGTAGAATGTACTATGCATCCAGACTCTGACCATCTACATCTTTGCACAGTTCATATAGGAAAAGAAGAAATGCTTCATATTGTATGTGGAGCACCAAATGCTCGAAAAGGTATTAAAGTAATAGTAGCTTTAGACGGAGCTGTATTACCAGAAAAAACAATCAAAAGAGGAATCATCCGTGGGCAAGAATCTAATGGAATGCTTTGTTCTATGACGGAATTAGGAATAGAACAAAAATTCTTAACGGAAAAGCAAAAAGAAGGAATAGAAGAATTACCTTTAGATGCACCAGTAGGAGAAGACCCTATCTCGTATTTACATATGAAAGATGGAGTAATCGATTTTGATTTAACAGCAAACAGAGGAGATTTACTAAGTATTTTAGGTATGGCATATGAAATTGGGGCAATTTATGAGAAAGAAGTAAAGCCAGTAGATATACAATATAAAGAAAGTAAGGAACAATTAGACTTTGCCATAAAAGTAGATACAGAAAATTGCCAATTGCTTTTAGTAAAGCAGGTAAACAATGTAACTATTAAAGAAAGTCCAGACTTTATCAAAAACAGGTTAATAGCCTGTGGAATAAGACCTATCAACAATGTAGTAGACATTAGCAATTATGTTATGCTAGAGTTAGGGCAACCACTTCATTTCTATGATGCTGATACCTTACAAGGAAAATTAGAGGTAAGAATGGCAAAAGAAGGAGAAAAACTAACAACATTAGATAATAATGCAAGAATATTATCACAAGAAGATATAGTTATTTCTGATGGAACAAGAGCGATTGGTCTTGCAGGAGTAATGGGAGGATTAGATACCGAAATTACAGATAACACAAAAAACATTATCATAGAAGCTGCTATATTCAATCCTGTAAAAATCAGAAAAACATCTAATAAAATTTTAAGAAGTGAGGCAAGTAATCGTTTTGAAAAAGGATTAGATCCTAATAGAACCTATATGGCAATAGAAAGAGCATGTACTTTATTACAACAATATGCTGATGCTACTATAGTAAGCGGAATGCAAGTATACGATAAAACCAATAAAGAAGATAAAAAAATTCACATTACTTTTGAAAAAATCAATGAAATTCTAGGATTTGTTATACCAGATGATGAAATAATAAAAGTCTTCACAAGATTAGGATTCACAAGCAAAGTAGAAGGAAGAGATATAGAAGTTACCGTTCCACAAAGAAGGTTAGATATCAGTATTCCAGAAGATTTAATAGAAGAAGTCGGTCGTATTTATGGAGTAGATAATATAGAAGGTAAACTTCCAGAGCTACCTTTAAAAACGGGAACTTATGATAAATATACACGCGAAATGAGAAATAAAATGATTTCTCTAGGGCTTAATGAAACTCTATCGTATATACTTGTATCAGAAAAAGAAGCAAAGAACTTTGTTAAAAATGATAATGAAATCATTCGATTATTAGCTCCTTTAACAGAAGAAAGAGATAGTTTACGACAAAGTATTATCACTTCTTTGTATAAAATTTATGAATACAACCTAGCAAGAGGAAATCAAGATGTATGTTTATTTGAAATAGGAAAGACTTTCTATAAAAAACAAGAAGAATATGTAGAGGAAAACAAAATTGCTTGTTTAATGACTGGAAATTATACACTAGCACTTCATAAAGAGCAAGTAGACTTCTATACGATAAAAGGCATCGTAGAAGAATTATTAGATTATCTAGGATATGCAGGAAGATATAGCTTGGTAATACAAAAAGAAAATCTACCAAAAGAATTCCATCCAGGACAAAGTGCATACATATCTATCAATAATGACATTGTGGGAATTGTAGGAAAAGTACATCCAGAAGTAACCAAAGAAGATGTGTTTGTAATGGAAATGAATTTAGATAAAATCAAAAGTAAAAAAGTAGGAAAAATGAAATATAAAGAATATTCAAAATTCCCAGGAGTAAAGAAAGATCTAGCTTTAATAGTAGAAGACAAAATTCCTTCACAAGAAATAGCTATGGCAATAAAAAAGGCAGCAGGAAATTTATTAAAAGAAGTAGAAATATTTGATGTATATACAGGAAAAGGTATTGCAGAAGGTAAAAAGAGTTTAGCCTATTCTTTAACTTTTGAAGCTCAAGAAAGAACATTAACAGATGAAGAAATTAATGCAATTCTACAAAAAGTAATGGAACAATTAGAGAAAAAATATCATGCAGAAATTAGAAAAAAGGAAGCATAAAATAGCCTACACACCTTCTTATTCAGGAATGAGTAAGAGGGTGTATTTTTAATTTAAAAAGTGTTACAGAAAAAATCGTATACATATAAAAAATATATCGAATATGTGTAGGTCATATGGATTTTCGTAGAAATTCTAAAAGAAATTTTGGTAGCGCCCTCAAAAAAATTTGAGATTCCCTACCAAAATTTTTCAAGAATTTCTATACATCAATCCTATTCCATACCATATTCTCCTATTTTTTATATGTATACGATTGATATATATAGTAACAATATATAGTAACAATATATAATAAAAATGTAATAAAAAATACAACAAAAAGTTGAAAAAAGATATTGCAAAAAAGAAGAAAGTTTTGTAAAATAAAAATAAATTTTACAAAAAATGAAAAAGAAGGGAACAAAAGAAAATGCAAAGCCGTAAAAGCCTTGATACACTATATATATATATATATATATCGACAGATTTAATCAAAGAATAAAAAATAAAAAACATAGAAATAAAATAAAAATCTATAGTAAAAAGAAACCTGTAATAGACACAGGTTAGTTTTGCTATAGATTTTTTGTGTAAAAAAGAAAAATATAAAAGGAACAAGGAGAAAAGAAAATGAAAGAAACAAGAAAAAAAGTTCAAAGAACTTCAAAAGGTGTAACACTAATTGCGTTAGTGGTGACAATAGTTATTTTAATTATACTAGCAGCAGTGAGTATCAATATGGTGCTAGGAGACCAAGGAATATTTAAGAAGGCACAGGAAGGTGCAAATGCTATGCATGATGCAGAAGTAAATACTCAAGTAGGATTTAATAGTATAACAGATGAGATAGATAGAATCACAAGTGGACAAGGGGGAGTAACTCCACCAGAGGAAAAAAGCGAAATAGAACAAGCAAAAGATAGTGGAGAAGTGTTTGATACAAAGACGCCATTAGAAGATGAACATGGAAATGTAGTGCAAGTACCAGCAGGATTTAAAATAGCGGAAGATTCAGGAGATACTGTGCAACAAGGAATAGTAATAGAAGATGTAAGTGCATCAGGAGATATAGCAGTACAGGGAAGTCAATTTGTGTGGATACCAGTAGGAACATTTACAAAAGATGATAAAAGTCAAAGTGAAGAAATCATATTAGGAAGGTATACATTTGGAGATGAAGAATTAAAAGGAGAGCCAACATTAGTACAGGCAGCATATACAGAAGATAATCCTGAAAATTTTAAAAATTATAAATATATAGGTAATTATTGTATCGAAATATCAGACTATCGATCAGGAATAGCAGGTGATGGTATGGAAAGTGGATTAAATGGAGAAAATGCAACTGCTAAAGATTTAGCAGGTTTTGTAAATAGCATAAAAGAGAATGGAGGGTATTATATAGCAAGATATGAGGGGAGTTTTGCAAGTGGAGACAATTGGGAAAATTACAAAGCAGCAAGTAAAGTGTCAAAAATATATTCAGAAGATAGTATGAGTTATAAAGAAGAAACTTTGTGGAATTTTATTAGCCAGATAGATGCATCAAAAGTAGCAATTAATACATATAGAGGAAGTAGTAGTGTAAAAAGTGACTTGATGAATAGTTATGCATGGGATACGGCGATAGTGTATATACAAGAAGCTGGAAATGAAAATTATGCAAATAAAATAAGAGTATATAGAAAATTATCTAATACAGGAAATTTAGCAGAAGGTATAAAAGATGAAGTATGTAAGATTAATGATATGGCATCTAATGTAAGTGAATGGACAACGGAATATTCAAGTGAGCGTTACCACAGTGCATGTCCTTGGATGTTCAGAGGAGGGAGTTACTATATACTTGGAGATAGGGCTGTGAAAGCCCGCATAACAAAAGTAACTTCTGACGGGGATGAGAAAATCCGGTTTTAGATTTATCTTGTATATGTAATTGTGAGGTGCGAAGGAAAGGGTAGTTATATAAGATAAAATAAAAAGTAAACTGGAGAGCTTATCAAGTATGGTGTGTAAATTTTGATGAAAATACAATGTAAATTATATAATAAAACTAGTTAAAAACTCTCAAATAAAATTGAGCAAATTTGACTAGTTTTTTTATCTTTTTAAGACATAATGATCCATCTTTTCATCAAAGGATGGTGAATATATGAGAAAAGATATTAAAATAGAAAATAATAAAGAAAGATAAAAAGAAAGTATTAAACGTATAGAGTAGTAACCCTAATCATTCTTATCATATTAGCAGGTGTAAGCATTAGTATGATAGTAGGAGATAATGGTATTCTATCAGAAGCACAAAGTGTAGCTAAAAGAACAGAAGAAATGCAAGTCAACTCACAAATATACATGAATGAATTGCAAAAAGAATTAGAAGAAAAAATTGATGGAAATAAAGAAAGACCAACATTGGAACTGAGTTTAGACCAAACCCAAACAGGAGTAGAAAAAGTAGTTATAAC
>CALXJP010000065.1 GCA_944388655.1 uncultured Clostridia bacterium
CACATAAATCTAGGTTTCTTTTTCATATTATTATATAAATTTAATAAACTTTCTTTTGCTTCTTTTACTTGATTATATCCTAGTTTTATTTCAACAGCTGCATATTCTCCATCACCAAATTCTAATATAGAATCTACTTCCAATCCAGTAATATTATCTCTAAAATGATATAATTTTCCTCCTAGATAGTCCATATATATTCTTAAGTCTCTTTCTACCAATGCTTCAAACATAAAACCAAAGGTCTTTAAATCGTTAATCAATTTATCTTTTGTTAAATCTAAACATGCACAAGCAAGTGATGGATCTGTAAAATGTCTCTTTGCAGATTTTCCTACTCTTTCTGGGGATCTATAGTTTTCACTATAAGCATTTTGGTTCTCAGTTATATGAAGTCTGTTTAAAACATCTAAATAATCATCTATTGTAATTCTACTTTCAATCAATTCTTTTTCATTTGCACATTGCTCTATATCTTTTAATAATGTGTTTTTATTAGAAATAGTAGATTCCTTTCTTGCTAAACTTTTCAATAACATCATCATTTTACTTTTATCTCTTTTTTTATCGTCATGAATGTCTTTTTCAAGTATAGCATCAATATAGCTTTTAGGTATTATACCTATTTTATCTTCCGGTGTTTTGATGTTGGATGGCCATCCTCCACGAATGATTAGATTTGCTAATTTTTCTAACGTTACTTTATCATTCAGACCATTATGGAAAGTATTATTAAACATATCTTGTATAGATGCTTTTCCCGTAGAATCTCCTGATTCATATAAACTCATGGTATGCATTTGTATTTTTCCTATTCTTCCTGCTCCTGAATGATGAATCTTTTCTTTTTGTTGCTCGTCTGTTAGTTTGGTAGAACATGTCAAAATATAATTTCCCTTTTCTATTGTATCATCACATTTTCTTCTTACAGCATCCCAAATTTCGGGTATTAAATTCCATTCATCAATTAATTCTGGCTTTTTATCATTTAATATTAGTTCTAAACTTAGTTTTGCTTTTTCTCTTACTTCTTCTTCATCTAGCAAAACAACACTATTTGCATGATTTAACGATGCCCATGTTTTTCCGCACCATTTTGGTCCTTCTATACTTACTGCTCCAAAAATAGATAAATATTCTTCTATTTTTTTATCTATCAGTCTATCTATATAATTTTTCTTTCTTAAGGACATGTTTCATCTCCCTCCTTTAGGTAGATTGTATCATACATTCTTGCTGTTTTCAATGTTTACTATACATTTTTTAAGCTTTTTGATATACATTTTTTAAGAGTTTTACTATACACTTTTTAAAAACATCACTATACATTTTTTAAAAATCCAAGATATTTTTCATATCTTGGATTTTATGTTTATCTATATACATACTTTTGAGGATTAACTTGTGTTCCGTTTTTTCTTATTTCAAAGTGTAAATGGTTACCAGTTGAATTTCCTGTAGTTCCTACTGCTGCAATTGTATCTCCTGCTGTTACTTGCTCTCCTACATCTACATATAATTTACTACAGTGACCATAATATGTTTGAACTCCATTTCCATGGTCTATGATAACTAAGTTACCATACCCTCCCATCCATCCAGAGTAAGTTATTTCTCCTCCTGCTGAAGCTTTTATTGGTGTTCCTCCTGGTGCTGCAATATCCATACCTTTATGTGTATGGTCTCTTATGCTTTCATTGGCACCAAATCTTGATGTAATGGTTCCTGTTACTGGTTTTACACTAAAGTATATTCCATTAAATGTGGAAGCTTTTATCTCTTCTTGAATAGCAATTTGCTCATCAAATTCCTTCTCTAAAGAAGTAACTACAGATGCTACTTCTACTGTTGGAGTATTCATATCTTGTGTAAATACTTCTTGAACAGTAATATTTAATCCTTCTATTTTATCTGCGTATTCTTGTTCTAAATTCTCTACTGCGTTTTGTGCTTCTTCTTGAGAATTTAAAATTTCCTTTTGTTCATTATTAACAGCTACTGCATATAAACGATAAGTGGTTACTGCAGATTCTTGTATTTGGCTAAATATTTCACTTTCATTTGTCTGGTCGATATCTGCTAATGTAAATTCATAACTTGGTGTTTTTGTTAAATCTGTGAAGGCAATATTTTCTCCTTCTTGTTCTACAATTTCCTCTTGTATTAATTTTTCAAAATTTTCTTTATTTTGTATATAACCTACCTGCACACCATCAAGTGTAACTTGATATACAGGCTTAAATTTGATTAAAATAATTGTAACTACAATTGCAAAAGCAATGAGTAACAAACCAAGTAGCCTAATCATATCTTTCGTACAATTTTTTAATTTCAGGTTAAAAATAAATTTCACACTCCTTTTTTACGTTAACCGCAACAGTATAATTATACTATATATTGTAAGCAATTTCAAATAATTTATTCTAAACCTGATAAAAATATACTTTTCTTGTTGAATTTAACATAATATTTTTCTTAAAATTCTATAATTTACTTCTTTTTCCTTAATTTTCCTTTGTTTTTCTTCATTTTTTAGCTATTGACATTTGTCATTTTTTCTCTACTAACATATACTTTTTCTCCCCACTTAGCTTGATTTGCTCTTTTTTGAATTTCCATTATGATGATAGGTAATATAGAGATTCCTATTGTGTATAGCCACTGTATAGTATTTAAGGGAACTAAATCAAAACTTTCTGCAAGTGGTTTTATTAGCACTACTCCTACTTGCAACAAAGTACCTAATAAAAATGCTCCTATTAAATATTTATTTTGTAATAATCCCTTTTTGAAAATACTTTCTTCTGTACGAATGTTAAAGCTATGTACTAATTCTAATAAGCCTAAAGATAAAAATGCCATAGTTCTTCCTACTTCTAAACCATATAATGAATTTCCTAAGCTAAAAGCAAATAGAGTCAGCATACCTAACATAAAGCCTTCCATGAGAATTTTCCCCCATAATCCATCTGCAAAAATACTTTTTTTAACATCTCGTGGTTTTTTTCTCATATTTTCTTCATCTGCAGGCTCTAGCCCCAGAGCAATGGCAGGAAAAGAATCTGTTACTAAATTAATCCATAATAATTGAATGGCAAGTAATGGTGTTTTTAGTCCTAACACTAATCCCATAAATATAGTAACAATTTCCCCTATATTGGTAGCAATGAGAAAATGAATGGCTTTCCTTATATTTTCAAATATACCTCTTCCTTGTTTTACTGCTTCTACTATTGTTACAAAATTATCATCTGCTAATATCATATCTGCTGCATTTTTAGCTACATCTGTTCCATTTTTACCCATAGCAATACCTATATCTGCATTTTTTAGTGCAGGGGCATCATTTACACCATCACCTGTCATAGCTACTACTGCTCCTGTACTTTGAAAAGCTTTTACTATTCTTACTTTATGCTCTGGCGAAACTCTTGCAAATACACTATATTTCATAATATTTTTTTGTAAAGTATGGTCATCTATATTGTCTAATTCTTTTCCTGTTATAGCCAAATCTTGTGGTTTTAAAATTCCTAATTCTTGTGCTATTGCTTTAGCTGTGCTTATTTGGTCTCCTGTAATCATAACCGTTTTTATTCCTGCTTTTTTACATTTTGCTACTGCTTCTTTTACCCCTTCACGTGGAGGATCTATCATTCCTATTAACCCTACAAAGGTTAAGTTTTGTTCTACGTTGGATTCTATGGTTTTTATAATGTGATAAGCTACTGCAATAACTCTTAAAGCATGTTCTGCCATAATTTCATTATGCTGTATTATTTGTTCTTTTTTCCTTGTATCTAATGGAATATTTTCTTTTCCATTGTCATAATATTGGCATTTTTCTAATAATACATCTGGAGCCCCTTTGGTAATAGCAATATATTGTGAACCTATTTTATGTATGGTTGTCATCATTTTTCTAGTAGAATCAAAAGGGATATCTTTTACTCTTGGCATAGCTTGATATAACTGTTTCTTTTGTATGTTTTGGCTTATTGCTGCTTCTACTATGGCTATTTCTGTTGGCTCTCCTTGCACTTTTGGCTTTTGGTTTTCCACAGTTATTTCACAGTCTGTGCACATACATGCTAATTGCAATAAATATTCATCAGTTTGCCCTGTTGTATAGTTTTTAACTACTTGCATTTTATTTTGTGTTAATGTTCCTGTTTTATCTGAACAAATGACATTACTACTTCCTAAGGTTTCTACTGCTGGCAATTTACGAATAATACTGTTCTTTTTTGCCATTTTTGTAACTCCTATAGAAAGCATAATGGTAACAATAGCTGGTAACCCTTCTGGTATAGCTGCTACAGCTAATCCAACAGATGTCATAAACATTTCTAGTATAGGAATTTTTTTGAAAATGCCTATTATAAATATAGCTACACAAATTAGTAAACAGCCTATTCCCAATGTTTTTCCTACTTCTGCCAACTTTCTTTGAATAGGTGTTTGAGGAGCTTCATTTTCTGTGATTTGTTTTGCTATTTTTCCTACTGTAGTACTCATTCCTGTTTCTGTTACAATGGCTTCTCCATGTCCGTTTACTACAATGGTAGAAGCATGTACTATATTTTTCATATCTCCTATAGGAATATGATTTTCTTGAATGATTTGAGTAGTTTTTTCTACCGGCTGATTTTCTCCTGTCAGGTTAGATTCCTCTACTTTTAGGTAAGAACATTGTATAATTCTTGCATCTGCTGGTACATAGTTTCCTGCTTCTAATAAAATAATGTCTCCTGGTACTACTTCTTCTGTTGGAATGGTAACTATTTTTCCTTCTCTTTTTACCTTGGCTACTGGTGCTGTCATATTTTTTAGTGCTTCTAAGGCTTTTTCTGCTTTTGCTTCCTGAATTAAGCCCATAATGGCATTTACCACTACAATAGCGATAATAATCAAGGAATCTAAATAGTCTTCTGTTCCTTCATATTTTGCAACAATTGCCGATATAATGGCAGCTATGATTAATATAATAATCATAAAGTCTTGAAATTGTTTGAGAAAACGAATAATAATATTCTCCTTCTTTTTTTCTTCTAAAATATTTTTTCCATATTGTTGCAGACGTTTTTTGGCTTCTTGCTCACTTAAGCCTGTTTGTGCATTTGTTTGAAAAGTTTTCTCTATTTCTTCTTTGCTTTTTGTATGCCATGAAATGTACATATCCATCTCTCCTTTGTTTTTGTTTTTACTATGTATATGCTTGTATTACTTTTTTATGC
>CALXJP010000066.1 GCA_944388655.1 uncultured Clostridia bacterium
AAATATCACATGAAATAGCTTGTGATAAAGCACTAACAGAGTTTGAAAAATATAGAGTAAAACAAGATAAATTATATAAATCAGATTTTGATTTATTGTTAGAAGAAGTGGAAAAGCAGGAGAGTGAAAACGATGAGTGATAATTTGAACATTAACTGGTATCCAGGTCATATGGCAAAAACGAAAAGACAAATTGAGGAAGATATTCGTATAGTAGATATAGTGGTAGAAATTTTGGATGCACGTATACCTAAGTCTAGCCAAAACCCAGATATCCAAAAAATCATAGAAGGCAAAAACAAAATTATTATTTTAAATAAAAGTGACCTAGCTGATGAAAATATCAATAAACAATGGGTGGACTACTATAAGAAAAAAAATATTCCAGCAATACTCACAAATGCAGAGCAGGGCAAAGGAATAAAAGAGGTTGTTGAGTGTATAAAGGAGCTAGGAAACGAAAAAACAAAACAAAATGCAATAAAAGGAAGAGTAGGTAGTAGTATTAAAGTTATGGTTTTAGGAATACCAAATGTAGGCAAATCATCATTCATTAACAGATTAGTCAACAAAAATTCTGCTCAAGTAGGAAATAAGCCGGGTGTAACTAAACAAAAACAATGGTTAAGAATTGATAAAGGAATAGAACTATTAGATACACCAGGAGTACTATGGCCAAAATTCCAAAATGCACAAGTTGCTTTAAATTTAGCTGTTACAGGAACTATTAAAGAGGAAATTCTTGAAAAAATAGAAATAGCTTATGAATTATTAAAATGGCTATTAGAAAATAATAGTGAAAATGTAATACAGAGATATCATTTAGAAGAAAACAGAGTAAAAGAAATATTAAAAAATGAAAATCAACCGATGAATGAAAATATTATGGAAATTATGTATATGATAGGAAAAAATAGAGGAGCAATACTGGCAGGAGGAAGAATTGACGAAGAAAAAACAGCCAATATTTTATTAAATGATTTTAAAACAGCCAAATTAGGAAAAATTAGCCTAGAAAAGCCATAAAAAGAAAAGGAAGAAGAATATGGAATTAGATTTATTAATGCAAAGAAAAAAACAAATAGATGAAGTAAAACTAATGCCTCCATTAGTTTGGGCATATATAGGAGATGGGGTATATGAATTATCTGTTAGACTACATTTAGTAAATCATACAAAATTAAAGCCACACGAATTACATATGCAAGCAATAAAACGTGTAAAAGCAAAAGCTCAAGCAGAAACTTTACAAGAAATTTATGAAATATTAACGGAGGAAGAAAAAGATATAGTAAGGAGAGGACGTAATGCACAATCTCATCACCTACCTAAAAATGCAAGTAGAGCAGAATATCAATATGCTACAGCATTAGAAGCTTTAATAGGATATTTATACTTAACAAAACAAGATGAAAGATTACAAGAAATTTTACAAAAAATAATAAAATAAAGAGGAAAAATCCTCTTTATTTTTAACTATTCATCAGATTTGGTATATTCAATCGTAGTATAAATTTCTCCTCCCATATAGCCAGGTAAAATTTTGTAAAAATCAAAGCCTAATTGTTGATTAGCATCTACATAATCAACAAAACAGTTCCCATCAGGGAAACAAAAAGTTTCGCGCCATACATTAGTCGTCATTTTAATACGAGAAGATATTTGAATATAATCATAATGTAAGTCAGATAAATCTGTAGTTTGCCCATCTTGATAATTAGGAGTTACAATAACTTTTCTATATAATGTTTTACCGTCAATCCATGTTCCTATAGCTGTTTCTTCTTGGCTATAAGTTGTATTTTCTGTTTGTATAGGTACGTCATCTTTTTTAGTATATTCAACAATAGAATATACAGTTCCTCCATTATAAGTTGTATCCCCCGTATTATTCCAAAATGCCAAATTACCATTGGCATCTACAGAATCAACAAAACAGTTTCCACCAGGAAAACAAAAAGTTTCGCGCCATATATTATTTGGCAATTTTACTCGAGAATATACTTGTACATAGTCATAATTTAAATTAGCTATGTTAATAGATTGGCGGTTTTGATAATTATTAAGAACAAATACTTTTCTATATAAAGGTTTGCCATCAATCCACGTACCTATAACAGTTTCATCTAAACTATAAACATTACTAGAGGTATATTGCGAAGAATCATCCTTTTGGGTATATTGAATTGTAACATAAACTGTTCCACCATTATAAGAAACGGCACTAGGATTATCCCAAAATCCTAACATACCATTCTGGTCAATAACGTCAACAAAACAATTACCACCAGGAAAACAAAAAGTTTCGCGCCATACATTAATTGGCATTTTAATACGAGAGGATATTTGAATATAATCATAATTTAAATAAGAAATATCAATAGTCATTCTGCTTTGATAATTCGGAATAACCAATATTTTTTGATATAATGTCTTTCCATCAATCCATGTACCGATAGGTGTTCCATATATATCAGCAGGATCATCAGGAGCAGGATTATCATCAGAGGATGTATGACCAGATAAATACTGATTCATTTCTATTTCTAATTGGTTTAGCATAGAAGCATTTTTTTGTTCAGCATTTGCATAGTCTGACTTTGCCTGTTTCGCGTAATTAAAAATTCCATTTTCACCGATTAGCATTTGAATACTAATAGCAACTAAAATAAGTAATATAACAATCGTTATAATTAAAGCTATTAAAGTAATGCCTCTCACATTTTCTTTTGTTTGATTCATAGAAATACCTTCTTTATATATAAAATAAAATGCCTTGCTAATATTTTACAAGGCATTAATAAATGGTGACCCCTACGGGAATCGAACCCATGATTCAGCCTTGAGAGGGCTGCGTCTTAACCGCTTGACCAAGGGGCCAAAAGCAATTATTATCATAACATTTTTCCATAATGTTGTCAATAAAAAATAAAAAAATATTGAAAATGCACAAGGATTATGTTACACTATAAAGGAATGAAAAATAAGGAGGAAAACAAATGGCAAAGAAAAAAATAGATGCAAAAAAAGTTGCAGGTAAAATTGCAGGAAAAGTAATGGCACTTTTACTTGTAGCACTTATGTTATTAGGAGTGGCAGGAACGCTAATTTACTATGTATTACAAATGATTTAAAATAAAAAGAGGTTCAAAAAATGAATAATGATTTTACAAATATTTTTAGTGATTTTTGGCAAATTAATGTAATGAATTATATACAAGAATTAATTAACAATCCTATACGAATCATATGTTTAGTAATAGACCTAACTATTGTTATATTCTTAGTATATAAATTTATCAAACTAATTAAAAATTCAAGAGTATGGCAATTAATCAAAGGAATAGCATTACTACTCATTCTAACCATATTAAGTGGTTGGTTTAAATTAGATATATTACACTTTATTCTAACTTCTGTTATGACTTATGGAGTAATTGCTATTATAGTCATATTTCAACCAGAACTAAGAAGAGGGTTAGAACAATTAGGAACAAATAAATTTACCAAATTCTTTGGGATAGATAAAGATATTATTACCAAAACCAAAGAAAGTGTATATAAAATTGTTATTACCGTAGAAGAACTAGCAAAAGCAAAAACAGGAGCTTTAATAGTTATAGAAAGAGAAATCAAAATTAAAGATATTGCTGACACAGGAGTAGAAATGAATTCAGAAATATCGCCACAATTGCTAGTGAACCTTTTTGTGCCTAAAACACCACTTCACGATGGAGCAGTTATTATAGCAGATAACAAAATTCAAGCAGCAGCATGTATTTTGCCATTAGCAGATGATAAAGATATTGCCAAAAATTTAGGGACAAGGCATAGGGCGGCAATAGGAATTTCTAAAGAAACAGATGCTATTGCTGTAGTAGTATCAGAAGAAACAGGAAAAGTTTCAATTGCCAAAGATGGTACTTTAATTGCAGATGTTAGAGAAGATGCATTAAGAAAAATATTAATCAAAAATATTGTTACAAAACGTTTTGGAGAAGAAGTAACGGTAAAAGCTAGTAGAATTAATAAAATAAAAGCAAAATTAAAAAATAAATAACCCACATGTATTAGCCATGTGGGCTGTGTTTTAGAGGGAGAAAAATGAGAAATATTAAATTAACGATAGAATATGATGGAAAAGACTTTAATGGTTGGCAAAAGCAGGCATAATAGTAGGGTTTGAACATATTTTGAGTTTATTTCAAAATACTTCAAACCCTATATAATAAAGACTTTTACATT